>NZ_CADCWS010000028.1 GCF_902806475.1 Candidatus Frankia nodulisporulans | reverse complement strand
TTGACAACGACCCGTCAGGGACATACGGGCCTCGCCGGATACCCCCCAACGTGCGTCGATATCCTCCCATGACATCCCTGCAAGCAGGGACAATGCAGCAACCTCCTGGGGGGAGAGCACAGTGAAGGGCTTCAAACAGTTCCTGATGCGCGGAAACGTGGTCGACCTGGCCGTCGCCGTGGTCGTCGGCACCGCGTTCACCGCGGTGGTCACGTCCCTGGTGGCGAACATCTTCACGCCGCTGATAGCCGCGATCTTCGGCAAGCCGGACTTCTCCGATCTGACCTTCAAGATCAACGGAAGCATCTTTCGTTACGGCGCGTTCATCAACAGCGTCATCGCGTTCCTGTCGGTGGCGGCCGTGATCGACTTCGTCGTCGTCCTGCCGCTGAAGACACTCGCCGAGCGTCGGGCTCGTGGCCAGGTGGCCCCGGAGGAGGACCTCGTACTGACGGACGAGGCTCGGCTGCTGACCGAAATCCGTGATCTACTGGCGGAACGCCGCAGCGGCGCCTGACTCCGCGACCAGTCCGGAGACGGCCCGCCGGCCCCGCCGCGAACGGTCGCTAACCCGAACGTTGGTCGGCATTCAGGTATCGCTCAGGCTCGCAAGGGAAAGTGCCAACCATGACACCGCGTCCCCCCTTCAGCGACAACGCCGATGAAGCCCAGCCGGGTGGCGGCCGGGAGGGGTCCGGCGCCGGGCACGACTCGCCGTCTCCCTGGGCCCCGCCCGCCGCTGACGGGTTCGGGTCGCCGGCAGCACAGCCGCACCCGGCCGGTCCCTACCACCCAGCGGAGAGCTCCACACCTCCCGGCGCTCCCTACCCGCCCCCATCGGGTCCGCCGACGGGGGGCTGGGGATCACCGGCCGGCCCCGCCAGTCCCGGGGCCGGCGGCTCTCGCCCACCGGCTCCGCTTCCCGGTGGGACGCCGGGCGGCTCGGCCGGGCCGGGCGGCGGGCTGTACGGGCCGCCGGCGGGCGGTTCGGGTGGCGGGGCGCCGTGGACCAGTCAGTGGGGTGCGGCGCCGGTGGGTGGCGGCTATCCCCCGACCGGGCAGCTCCCGACGGGTGATCCGTCGGGGCCGCAGGGTCGGGGTGGCACGGTGGCGTTGCGCCGGCGCCGGCTGGTGGCGGCGGGGCTCGCCCTCGCGCTGGTATCGGCGGGTGTCGGTGGGGCGGTCGGGGCGCTGGTGGCCGGCGACGACGGTGGGAGCACCGTGGTGACCACCGCCGGCCTGGAGCGCAATTCGTCCACCGAGGGTGGCACGTCCCCCGCGGCGTCGGACACCGTCTCGGCGGCGGCGAAGAAGATCCTGCCGAGCGTGGTGACGATCTCCGAGGAGTCCAGCAGCGAGTCCGGTACCGGTTCCGGCACGATCATCCGCGCGGACGGTCACATCCTGACGAACAACCATGTCGTGTCGGGCGCGGCCGACGGTGGCACCCTGACGGTCACCCTCCAGGACGGCCGCACCTTCTCGGCCCAGGTGGTGGGGACCGACCCGAGTTCCGACCTCGCCATCATCAAGATCAACGCCTCCGGGCTGACCGCGGCTACCTTCGGTAACTCCGACTCGCTCAACATCGGCGAACTCGTTGTCGCGGTCGGCAGCCCACTCGGTCTCAACGGAACGGTGACCTCCGGCATTGTCAGCGCCGTGCACCGTCCCGTGCGCACCGGCGACTCGACCGTGCGCGACCAGCAGAACACCGTTCTGGACGCGATCCAGACCGACGCCCCGATCAACCCGGGTAACTCCGGCGGTCCGCTGGTAAACAGCCGCGGCGAGATCATTGGCGTGAACAGCGCGATCGCGACGGTCGGCGGCGGGAGCAGCCCGTTCGGGGGTACCCAGCAGTCCGGCAACATCGGCGTCGGCTTCGCCATTCCCGGTAACTACGCCGAATCGGTCGCCACCCAGCTCATCACCGCGGGTCGGGCGCAGCATCCCTACCTCGGCGTCGCCGCGTCCACCGCGGACGAGAACACCCGGTCGACGGCGGCCAGCGGTACCGGCGCGCAGATTCGGACAATGGTCTCGGGCGGTCCGGCGGAAAGCGCCGGCCTGCGCGTCGGCGATGTGATCACCAAACTCGGTGACCGGGCGATCCCCGACGTCGATTCCCTGATCGCCGCCGTGCGCTCGCATGGCATCGGGGACGACGTCGAGGTCACGTACACCCGGGACGGCAAGTCCACGACCACCACGGCGAAGCTGGCACTGCAGCCACCGACGTCCTGATCATCCCGGTCTGTCCCGCTTTGCCGTCCGACATACCGACGACGGGTTAATCGTGGGGCGATTCGGCGCAGGGTGACGAATGGCCGATGCCGTTCGGAACAGCAACCTGCGCCAGATCAGTCAGGTAAAATCACCCATCTCCTCAATGGGCTACTTTTTTGCCACACTTGTGACTAGTTCCCCGGGATAGTTGGTCGCCACGCCCCCGCGCCCAGGCCGCACATGTTGCACAAAAGCCACGTAGATCCCAAAACACTGACACCTTTTGTGGTCAAGCGATACCAGGTGTCGAATCGACGACAACAAAATCCTCACAACGTTCACCTGTTCCCGCGGGCTGCCTCCTAGCATGAGCGTCGTCCACCCTGATCGGGCCCGCCGCTAGTCCACCGGGAGAGGCGAGAATATGGACGACGACGCGGACCTCGTGGCCCGTGTCCGCAGTGGTGATCGACTGGCCTTCGATGACCTTTACGATCTCTACGCGGACGATGTCTTCTCCATGTGTCTGCTGATCCTGGGGGATCCGACCGTGGCCCGCGCCGCGGCCGGGACAGCCTTCGCCCTGGTCGCACGCACCCGACTCAACCCCCTGAGCGATCCGGCCCGGCTGCGTTCCTGGCTGCTCGAGCTGGCCCGCGGCAGTGCCCTGGCCTGGTCGGGTTCCCCGCAGGCCCGCAGCGTCCCGGTCCCGCACGGGGTCGCGCCGGAGGAGTTGCTGCTCGGCGCGGTCGTGCCGGCCCCCGCGAGCCTGCGGGTGGGCCTGGCCCGCACCTTCGACCGGGCGGCCACCGTCGCGGAGGCCGCGGCCAGCCGCCGGGCCGCCGAGGCCTCGGCCTTCCTGGCCGCCGGTAGATCCATGGCGACACCGGCCCACGATCACGCACCGGCCGCGGACAGCGCCCCGGCCGCCGGTCACGAACCGGCAGGGATCCCCGCCATGACCGATGGCGACACTGCGGTGACCGGCTCGCACCCACGGTACGAACCGGCGTCGCTCGAGGCGGCACGGCCACCCGCGGAGCGTGACCTGCCGCTGATGCGGGTGGACGAGGACGGCGCCGAGTTCGCCGGCCCGTCGACCGTCGTACCCCTCGCACCATGGCGGACCCGCCCCGCGATGGCAGCCGCCGCCGTGCTGGCCGCCGCTGCCGTCGGCCTCACCGCGGCGATGAACTGGCCCGCCAGCGAACCGCAGCTCATCTCGGAGAGCCGGATCGCCGTGGTGAGCCCACCCACGCCGCCGGCCTTCACCCGGCCGTCAGCCGCGCCCGCCGCACCCGGCGGGCGCACCGACAGTGACAGTCCGACCGCCGCGGCCACGGTCGCCGGCGCCTACACCGGTGGGGCCGGCCCGGCACGCCATCGGGTGCCGCACGTCATCGAGCCGGTCGCGCGGGACGTCCGCCGCACACCCGCGGTCTCCGCGCAGGGCAACGGTGATACCGGTGGCTCGGCTCCGGCATCACCGGCGTCACCGACCGGGCCGACGTCGAACGGGGTTCGTCCCCCCACCACCACGAACCCCGGCACGGCCACCCCGACGACGACACCGAAGACGTCCACCTCGGTCGGAATCCCCACCGGCGGCACCCAGACGGGCACCACCGGGCCGACGCCAGCCACCCCCACGACACCCGGCAACGTCGGCTCGCCTCCCTCGCCCGGCACCTCGACCCCCACGGGCACCGGCACCCAGACCCCGACCCCGGGCATCGGTGCCGGGTCGACCAGCGGCGCGCCGACCCCGGGCACCCCGACCACCAGGAGCACACCCGGTGTCGGGACGACCCCGCCCGCCGGCACCGGCGGCACCGGCTCGGGCGGTGCCGGCTCGGGCGGTGCCGGCTCGGGCGGTGCCGGCTCGGGCGGTGCCGGCTCGGGCGGTGCCGCGGCGACCACCACCGCACCGCCGTCGTCCGGCGGCACAGGCGGATCGGGGTCGACGGGCTCCGGATCGGGCACGGGCGGCGCCGGCACCGGGGCGACTCCCGCGGCGCCGACCTCCCCCGCCCGGGTCCAGCCGCCGATCGCGGTGTGACCCACCGCGATCGGCATCAGGTTCCGGATCAGCGCACCCGGTAGACCAGGGTGGTCGTGTACTCGTCGAAGTCGTTGAGCCGCAGGATCAGCCGCAGCTGCCAGGAACCGGACAGCGGGGCCTGAAGATCATCGCTGCGCACGTGCCCGGTCTCGGCGAGGTCCAACGGCACCGTGAACGGCCCGAGGTTCTTCGCCGGCAGCGAGAGCTGGGCCTGCGCGGCGACCAGACGTTGCGGTTTCCCGGTCGCGGCGATGGCGTACACGTCGATGGACTCCGGACCGATCCGGGTCGGGGCGATCCGCACCTTCACCGTCATCGGCCCGGCGAACGCGCCGCCGTGGAACGGCGGCGCGTAGCTGGACCGGGCCGGCACCATGTTGACCAGGCCGGCCGTGAGCCCGAGGACCACCGCGGCCAGCGCCAGTTCGGCCACGACCCCCCGCCGTAGCCCGGCCAGCGCCGCGGCCCCCGGCAGCCCGTCGGCCCGCGGGGCCGCACCGTCGCCCTGGCCGGTACCGAGACCGGCGTCGGCGGTCGCGGCGAGGTGAGCCCGGGCGGAGCCGTAGTTGCGGCGCACCCACTGCTGGGCCAGGGCGGCGACGCCCAGCATGCCCAGAACGAACCAGACCTTGTAGAGCACCAGCCGGCCGTAGCTGGTGTCGACGATGGCCGCGAACGACCCGATCTCCCGCCAGCTCTGCACGAGTCCGCTGAGCACGATCGCGACGACCGCGCCGATCGCGAGCCGGGACCACCGGGGCAGTACCGCCCCGATCTCGGCCGCCGAGGCCGTCCGCAGCAGGATCACGATGACGGCCAGCCCGCCGAGCCAGACCGACATCGCCAGGACGTGCACCGTGAGGCTCGCCACCGACAGACCCACCAGGTCGCCGACACCGCCGTGCCCGATCGCGGCGAGACTCACCGCGACCGCGAGGCCGAGCGCCGCCAGTTCACCGCGTCGCCACAGGTCGGGCCGACCCATCCGGGCCGCCTGACGCAGCAGCGGCGCGGCCAGCAGCAGGGCGAGCACCCGGATGAGCAGCAGATGGCCGAAACGCTCGTCCAGCGTCGCCGACAGCCGCGACCAGTCGGCGAGGGCACCCAGCCCCCGACCGGACGTGTACGGCCCCTGCAACAGCAACTGGCCGACGGACGCCGCGACCGCCAGCCCCCAGGCCGTGGCCAGCAACCGTCCGCTGGCGGCGGCCCGAAGCCCCGCCGGCCACAGCAGCAGCAGGAACAGGCAGCCGCCCAGCAGCACACCGACGCCGATGTACCCGGCGAACCGGGCCACGCCGAACAGGAACCCGACCGCGGCCGAGCCCGATGTGCTGCCCTCGGCGCGCGCGGCGCCGGCGTCCGGCGGGCCGCCGACACCGAAGGCGAACGCGCCCGACACCGGATGGCTGTCGGCGGACACCACCCGCCAGCTCGCCACGTAGGTACCCGACGGCAGCCCGGAGCGCAGCGCCACCATCGCCTGGGACGCCTTCGCGCCGCCCTGGGCATGGCCGAGATCAACCCGGTTACCGGCCCGGTCAAGGACCCGGATCGAGTCGCCCGCCACCCGCACCGACTCGCTGAAGGAGAGCGTCACCCGGGCGGGCGGTGCGGACAGCGCCGCGCCGCCCTGCGGATCGGTGCCGGTGAGCAGGGCATGGGCGGACGCCGGGGAGACTCCGACACCCAGGCCGATGGATGTGGTGGCCAGGGCGACCAGCGCCATGACCACCACCGCGATCCTGCGCATGGACGACTACGCCTGCCGCCGGGACGTGCGGACGGCGAAGAGCGCGGCCAGTGCCACCGCGATCAGCCCGAGCACGACACCGGCGATGCCGAGCGCCCGGGCCGTCCCGTCGTCACTGTCGCCACCGCTGGCCGCCGCCGTGCTGGTCTGTGTGTCGCCACCGGTGCTCGAGGTGTCGGCGGGCGCCGTGCCCGTGCCCGGCGCCGAGGCGGCGGTGATGGTGATCGTCGGGGCGGGGAGGTCCGGTTCGGGCTGGCCCGGCGCGGCGATCTGGACCCAGCGCACCACCTCGCCGTTGGAGTAGGTCTGCAACGCCTTGAACGCCACCGGGCCGGCGGTGGTCGGCAGCGGTCCGGCGGACACGTTGAACGTGTCGAACTCCCCCGGCCGGATGCCGGGGCTGCCCTGCGCCACGGTCCAGGTGATCCGGCTGACCACCTCGTCGACCACGCCGTCGTCGGAGCGCAGCGGCCGCGCCGGCTTCGACTTCGTGATCCGGTAGTCCCAGCCGGCCTTCGGCTGCACCGAGACCGAGGCGATCGGAGCCTCGCTGGGGAACTGGACGTCGAGGCTGGTCGTGGAGGCGCTGTCCTGCTCGTTGGGCACCTTGAACGTCAGCGTCGTGTAGGCGCCGGGAGCCGCCGTCGCCGGCGCGACGGAGACGTGCGCCGAGGCCGGTGTGACCGCCACGGCCAGCGTGGCCGCGCCGACCGCGGCCAGCACACCCAGCCGGGAGAGACGTCGTGGCCGGAAAATACCTGCAGGCATGGAAAACCCCTCGAATGTCCCCGTGGCACACGACGGTGCCCGGGGATCGGAAGTCCGGAAAAGGTGCGACCGAGACGTCGCCGAAGGGAGGGGAAAGGCCGGACAGCGCACCCGCGCAGCCTCATCCACCCGATGGACATGCCGGTATGACACGCCGGCACCCACTGGACGCGGCCAGGTGCGGTCAGGGTGCGGCGCCGGCCATGGCGGGCCGGGCGCCGGTAGCTCTCGCCCCCTACGGCAGGGCTGGCAGGGGCGGGCCACGGCGGCGGGCGGCGCGCCCCAGCGGCCGGGTGTGCGCCCGGGGCGCCCGACAGGGGCTGACGGCGCGCAGGACCGGTGGGCGGGCCGGGACTCCCCCGGCCAGCGGCACCACCGACCATCCGGCGATCCGCTCGAACGGACCGCGGGCCAGCGACGCCGACGCGAGGCTCCCGACGCACCACAGCACCCGCTCGGCGCGGCGCAGCAGGACCGCGACCAGCAGCGCCGCCAGCACGTGCGCGAGCAGCATCCGGCTGGTCAACAGGCCGAGACACACCGCGTGCGCCGCCGCCGGCATGTCCATCCCGGCCATGCCGAGGCCACCCGGCGCCGTCCCGGCCGCGGTGGCGGGATCGCCCAGCGCGGGCTGGACCGCGTGGGTGTGCGGAGCCACGAGCCCGAACGCGAGGTGCAGTGCCACCTGAGCACCGGCGACACCGCACGACAACGCCGGCAGCCCACGCTCACGACCGGCGAGACCGAAGGCGAGCCGGGTGAGTATCCCGACGGCGAGGACCGTGACGACCAGGCCCGGACGACCGCCGCCGCCCACCGCGTGGGCGACCCAGGCGAGGCTGACCGACGAGGTGGCGAACGCGGCGGCACGACCGAGGCGCGCCGTGCCCCCGTTCACCGACCAACCCGTCCCCACAGGGAGCAAGCTTGCCATGCTGGTCCGACAGACCGCCATACCCTGCGGTGTCGGCCAGACGTCCCAGTACGCTCACCGACTGTGCGAGTTGTCATCGCCGAGGATTCGGTCCTGCTCCGTGAAGGTCTACGTCGGCTGCTCACGGACGCGGGATGCGAGGTGGTAGCGACCGTCGGCGACGGTCCCGGGCTGGTCGCCGCGGTGGTGGAGCATCGCCCCGACGTCTCGGTCGTGGACGTGCGGATGCCGCCGTCCCACCGGGACGAGGGGCTGCGGGCGGCGATCACCGCGCGCTGCGAGGTGCCTGGTTCGCCGGTGCTGGTGCTCAGCCAGTACGTCGAGAAGCAGTACGCGGCCGAACTGCTCGCCGACGGTGCCGGCGCCATCGGCTATCTGCTCAAGGACCGGGTCGCGGACGTGCGGGAGTTCGTCGACGCGGTGCGCCGGGTGGCCGCCGGTGGCACCGTCATGGATCCGGAGGTCGTCGCCCAACTGCTCGTGCGCAACCGCCGCGACGACCCGTTGCGCACCCTCACCCCGCGCGAACGCGAGGTGCTGACGCTGATGGCCGAGGGGCGTTCGAACACCGCCATCGCCACGCATCTGGTGGTCAGCGGCGGGGCGGTGGAGAAACACATCTCCAATGTCTTCGCGAAACTCGGTCTGGAGCCGAGCAACGCGGACCATCGGCGGGTCCTGGCCGTCCTCGCCTATCTGCGCGGCTGACCGTCCGGACTGCCCGGACGCCGGGTGGCGGCCAGACTGACGCTCCGACCACGGATGACCGCTGACCGGCGACGCAGTGAGGGTGGATGGTCACACAACCCGGGGGTACCCGTAGGCTGCCGTTTCTGTGAGCCCCATTCTCGCGCCCGGACGAGTGGGAAACACCATTCGGTCGCTGTTGATCCTTACCGTACTCGTCCTGCTGATGCGAACGGCTTACCTCCTGTGGTTTTTCCACACGCCGGCCTGGACGTCCCGGCCGGGTGAAATCCGGTACTGCGGTGGGTGGTACGAGCGGCTGGATCGACCGGAGGTGACCGCCGGCACGGCGATCTCCACGGCCGGTGGGCGACTGAAGATGGTCATGCGCTCCCCCGTGTGGCGGCCGATCATGGCCTACAAGCCGTCGTCGGGCTGCCCGCGTTACGTGTTCGCCAAGGTCGGCGACAACGCCTACGTCTCCTACCGGGCGCAGTGACGTGAGCGGCCTCACACCGCCGCGAGGGGTGTGAGGCGCCGCGGACCGGCCGTTCGCGGCTACCGGGCGACCGAGGACCGGGCCGTGTCGCCGAGCCGAGGACCCGCGTGCACGTACACCCGGGCGTGGATCGACGTGCGCTGCTGCAACGCCGCCCGCACGGCCCGGTGCAGACCGTCCTCCAGGTAGAGGGCCCCATTCCACTCGATCGCATGGGGGAACAGGTCGCCGTAGAAGGTCGAGTCCTCGTCCAGCAGGACATCCAGCGCGAGCACCCGTTTCGTCGTGACGAGCTGGTCGAGCCGGACCTGGCGTGGGGGTATGGCCGCCCAGTCCCGCTGACCAAGGCCGTGCTCGGGGTACGGGCGACCATCTCCGACCAATCTGAAGATCACCGGCACCTCCTCCTCGAGGGCGAGACATCCATCGTCAGGACAGCCTAGAAGCCGCGCGACACCGAGAGGACTCCGGTCGGCCCAGACCGGGAACCGCGGACAGCGGGACCACATGCGCGCGACCACTGGCACTACGGGGCGCGGCGGTACTTGACCCTCAGCCGAACAAGGACTTAAGTAAGCCTAACCTGATGGCCGGGGGGTTGTGATGGAGGCGCTAGTGGGCGGGAAAGACCCGGTGGGCGAGGGCGTCGGCGTCGATGGTCTGGTGAGCGTCGACGGTCTGGTGAGCATAAACAGCCCGATCGGCGTGACAGGCCCCGTCACCGCAGTGGACAGCGACGACGATATGACCGTACTGGCCCGGCGGGCGCGCACGGTCCTCGCCAGCGGGCGCACCGCACTGCTCACGCTGCCCTGCGAGCGGGCCCGCGGCTGGGTGGGCATGATCGACGACGGCGGAGAGCCACTGCTGATGGCCCGGGCCGACGGGCGGATCGCCGAGGCGGCCCAGAGCGGGCGCCGCAGCTGGGTGGATGTGCCCGGGCACTTCGGCGAGCGACTGATCCTCACCGGCACGTTGCGGGTGGTGCCCGGCACCACCGCCCAGATCCTGAGTCGCCTCGCCGATCTGGGCCGCTCCGTCGACCCGATCGACGCCGTCGCCGACGGGCTCGCGATGCTCGCCGTCTCGGTGGACGAGGTGGTCCTGTGCCTGCCGCCGGCCGACCAGGCCGGGCGGGTGCGGCGGTGGTCGACCGGGGCGGTGGGTCGCCGTATCGACCTGGCGACGTACGCCTTCGCCGAGCCGGACCTCATCGACGCGTACGCTCCCGAACTGATCGATCACCTCAACACCCGCCACGCCGAGCAGATGTGTCAGCTCGCCGGCGGCGGCCGCACCCCCGGCGGGGACATCGCCGGCGCGTACGTCAGCGGCCTCGACCGTTACGGCATGGACCTGTGGCGCGTCGACACCACCGGCGCGCATCCGGTGCGGATCGTGTTCGACGAGCCGCTCGGTGAGCCACGCTCGCTCGGCCGGGAGCTGCGCCGCCTGCTCGAACGCGCCGGGCGCGACGCCGAGTGAACGCGACCGGCTGACCATCCTTCGACACCGGTGGTGCGGGCCGCGAGGTCCGACACCCGTGGTGTTGGCGTATGCCGCGTTTGACACCGGCATCGACAACCGTTTTCAATTAGCGGCATGCCCCCGCCGGTCCACGATGCCGCGATCGTCTTCACGCACGCGAGCGTCGCCTACGACCGGTTTCCGGCGGTCGAGCAGGTCAACGGCACGGTGCGCCCCGGTGAGATCGTCGCGCTGGTCGGGCCGAACGGCGCCGGCAAGTCCAGCCTGATCAAGGCCGTGCTCGGCCTGGTCCCGGTCGTGGCGGGTTCGATCGTCGTGCTGGGCCGCCCGCCCGCACAGGCCCGTCGCCAGGTCGCCTACGTCCCCCAGGCGGACACGCTCGACCCGAACTTCCCGATCTCGGTCGCCCAGGTCGTCCTGATGGGCCGCTACCGGCGGATCGGCTGGCTGCGCCCGCCGGGCCGGGCCGACCGGGCGGCCGCCGCGGCGGCGCTGGCCGCCGTCGGCCTCGAGCACCGCGCGCGCGACCGGTTCGGCCTGCTCTCCGGCGGGCAACGCCAGCGGGTGCTGCTGGCCCGGGCGATCGCGTCCGAACCGGCGGTGCTGGTGCTCGACGAACCCTTCAACGGAGTGGATGTCGTCTCCCAGGAGGCCCTGCTGGGCGCGGTGCGGGAGCTGACCGCCCGCGGCGCCGCAGTGATCATCTCCACACATGACCTGACCCTCGCGCAGTCGGCCTGCGATCGGGTCTGCCTGCTCAACCGGCGCCAGTTCGCCTTCGGCCCGCCGGCCGACGTGCTCACCCCGCCGCTGCTGCGCCAGGCCTACGGTGGCGCCGCCCTCGAACTCGCCGATCACGGCCTGATCCTGGCCCGGTGATGACCGATCTGCTGATCGAGCCGTTCGGCGCGCCCTACATGGCTCGGGCGCTGGTGGAGGGCTTGATCCTCGGTGCGCTGTGCGGCGCGGTCGGGGTGTACGTGCTGGTGCGGCGCCTCGCCTTCCTGGCCGACGCGATCACCCACACGGTCTTCCCCGGTGTGGTGATCGGCTTCCTGGTGTCCGGGCAGTCCGGGATCGTGCCCGGGGCGCTGGTCTGCGCGGTGCTCGCCGCCGGGCTGTTCACCCTGGTCACCTCGACCGACCGGGTCAGCGACGACGCGACCCTCGCCGTGCTGCTGACCTCGTTCTTCGCCCTCGGTGTCGTGCTGGTCTCCCGGCAGCGCTCCTACACCGCCGACCTCACCGCGTTCCTGTTCGGCCACATCCTGACGATCGACCGGTCCGACATCCTGGTCACCGCCGCGGTGGCGGTGCTCGCCGTACTGGTTCTGCTCGCACTCGGACGTCCCCTGCTCGCCGGCGCGTTCGACCGCGAGTGGGCCCGGGCCGCCGGCTACCGGATCACCCTGCTTGACCTGGTCGGGAACATGCTGATCGCGCTGGTGGTGGTCGCCGCCGTGCAGGCGGTCGGCACGGTGCTCGTCATCGCCATGCTGGTGGTACCCGCGGCGACGGCCCGGCTGGTCTCCGATCGGCTGCCCGTCATCGTCGCGGTCGCGATGGGGCTTGGCCTGCTCGGCGCCTGGTGGGGGCTGGCCGCCAGCTACTCGGCCTCGATCGACCACGGGGTGCGGCTGTCCGCTGGCGCGACGATCGTGCTGGTGCTGGTCGCCGGCTACGCCCTGGCCCTGCTCGGCCGGGTCGCCCACCGCGCGCTGGCCCGGCCGGCGACGGCGACCCGATGACGCTGTTCGGTTCGCTCGGTGACGGCTATGTGCGGCGGGCGTTGCTCGAGGTCGTGCTGCTCGGGGTGCTGTGTGGTGCGGTGGGCGTCCAGGTGGTGCTGCGGCGGCTGGCGTTCCTCACCACGGCCCTGACCCACGCGACCTTCCCCGGGGTGGTGCTGGCCTCGCTGCTCGGTATCGGGCTGGTGCTCGGCGCGGGGCTGTTCGGTGTCCTGGTCGTCGCGGTCGTCGCGATGCTGACGGGGACGCGTGGGGCCGGTCGCGGCCGGGAGACGAGCAGCGTCACCGCGGTCGTGCTCGCCGGCGGTTTCGCGCTGGGGCTCGCGTTGATGTCCACCCGCGACGGGTTCAGCCGTGACCTGACCGCGTTTCTGGTCGGCTCGGTGCTCACGGTCTCCCCGAGCGACATCGTCGCCACGGCGGTGACCACGGTGTGCGTCCTGGGGCTGCTCGCCGGGCTGCGCAAGGAGCTGCTGCTGGGCGCGTTCGACCCGGGTGCGCTCGCGGCCGCCGGTTACCCCGTCCGGGCGCTGGATCTCGTCCTGCTGCTGATGATCGAGGCGACCGTGGTGACGTCGCTGCCGGCCGTCGGCACGATCATGGCGGTGGCGCTGATCGTCGGGCCGGCCGCCACCGCCCGGCTGTGGTGCTCCGGCGCCGGGACGATGACCGCGGTGGCGATGGTGATCGGCGTGCTCTCCGGGGTGGTCGGCCTTGCCGTCAGTGAGCAGTGGAACGTGGCCGCGGGCGGGGCGATCGTGCTGACGGTGGCGGCGTTCTTCACGGTTTCCCTGGTGGCGCGGTCCCTCCCCAGGGGTGAGTCGGCGATGCGACCGGCGGCCCAGGAGAAATCTGTTGGACGCCCCACCTACTCTTAGTAGATATGGAGTTCTCCCAGTCCGACAAGCTCGCCGACGTCTGCTATGACGTCCGCGGGCCGGTCCTCGACGAGGCGACCCGGTTGGAAGCGGCCGGTGCGCGCATCCTCAAGCTGAACATCGGCAACCCCGCGCCGTTCGGCTTCTCCGCACCGCCGGAGGTACTCCAGGCCGTCATGGCACATCTGGCGGACGCCCAGGGCTACAGCGACTCCAAGGGTCTGATCGCCGCGCGCGAGGCCGTCGTGCGCTACCACCTGCGCAAGGGCATCCGCGGGATCAACCCGGACAGCGTGTACCTCGGCAACGGCGTCTCCGAGATGATCATGATGTCGTTGCAGGCGCTGCTCAACAACGGCGACGAGGTCCTCGTGCCCGCGCCCGACTACCCCCTGTGGACGGCGGTGGCCAGCCTCTGTGGTGGGCGGCCGGTGCACTACCTGTGCGACGAGTCCGCCGACTGGGCGCCCGACCTCGCCGACATCGCCCGCAAGGTCACCCCGCGCACCCGGGCCATCGTGGTGATCAACCCGAACAACCCGACCGGTGCCGTCTACGACCGGGCCACGCTCGAGGGCATCATCGAGATCGCCCGCCGCCATGAGCTGATGCTGCTCTCCGACGAGATCTACGACCGCATCCTCTACGACGACGTCGAACACCTCTCCACCGCGTCGCTGGCGCCCGACCTCGTGTGCATGACCTTCAACGGCCTGTCGAAGGCCTACCGGCTCGCCGGCTTCCGCGCCGGCTGGATGGTCCTGTCCGGCCCACGCGAGCGGGCCACCTCGTACATCGAGGGCCTCAACATCCTCGCGAACATGCGTCTGTGCGCGAACGTCCCCGGCCAGTACGCCGTGGTCGCGGCGCTGACGGAGGACGGCGGAGCCGGCGACCTCGTGCTGCCCGGCGGGCGGCTGCGTGAACAGCGCGACACCGTCATCCGGCTGCTGAGCGCCATCCCCGGGGTGACCTGCGTGCCACCGCGCGGCGCCCTCTACGCCTTCCCCCGCCTCGATCCGGACGTCTACCCCATCGACGACGACGAACAGTTCGTCTTCGACCTGCTGGCCGCGGAGAACATCCTGCTGGTGCAGGGCTCCGGCTTCAACTGGCCGCGCCCCGACCACGTCCGGATCGTGACCCTTCCCTCGGTCGCCGACCTCACCGACGCCGTCGGCCGGATCGACCGCTTCCTCGCCTACTACAAACAGCGCTGACCGCCCCCGGCCGCCACCACGCCCAGCGACCAGCCGCGGACGAGGATCCGTCAGCGCGGGCGACCCCTGTGCACCCTGCACGCTCGCCGCACCCCCGGATGCCGTCACGCGATGTGACCGCGGGTCGGGGGGCGGCGCCGTGTCGCGGGAGCGATCCGGCAGGATTCACGACGACCGGCGGAACGCCCGGATCGTTGTGCGTCGCGCTGTGCGACGGCCGCCGCGGAGCGAGCAGGAGGTGAACCGGGATGAACGAAGGTGGCTCCCCCGCGCCGAAGCCATCGCTGTCCGCCGCACCCCCGACCTCGGCTTCGGCCCCCACCATCCTGCCGCGCCAGGACCCGCCGCGGTCGTCTCCCGGCGCGGATCGCTCCCCTGAGGCCCCGGGCGCGGCACCCCTCGTGGGCGGTTCGGCGGCGACGCACCGCCCACGAGCCATCCGAGTTATCCACAGCTTCATCCACAGGAATCGAGTGTTCTGTGGAAAACCTGTGGACGAATCGCGTGGAACGGGGCCCGAGGCGGCCGAAGGAGGCGTCAGGGCCGACAGGAGCGACGGCTCGTGGCGCGGCCGGCCGGTGCGCGTGGCTGAACGTCATCGACGGGACGTCGTGCTGGCGCTCGTACTGGCGGGCGCCATGGTCGGGATGGACGTCGCACTGCACACCAGAATTGGCCGACCATTGTGGTACGACGAACTCTGGCGGCCGCACTTCGCGGGGGAGCCGTCCGGCACGTTCTGGTCAGAGCTCCAGGTGGCGAACGCACCGTCCTCGCTCGGCGCGATCGCGCTGACCCGGCTCGCCGGGGAGGTCCTGGGCTGGCACGCCTGGTCACTGCGGCTGGTCGGGGCGACGCTCTGGCTGCCGGTGCTGGCCGCGGGCACCTACCTGACCAGCCGCCGGTTCACCGGGATGGTCGCGGCCCTCGGCGCCGCCGTGGCGGTCGCGGGCAGTGTCACGGTGGTCGACTCGGGCACCCAGCTCAAGCCGTACGTGCTGGACGCGGTCGTCACCCTCGCCGTCCTCGCGCTGTGGACGGCGTCCGGGCACCGGCTGCGCGACCGGACGCTTGCCGGCGCGCTGACGCTGCTCTCGCTGCCGGCGGTGTTCGTGCTGCTGCCCCTGGTCGTCCGGGACGTCCGCCGGGAGCGTGGCGGCGCCTGGCGGTCATCGCCCGCGCTGGTCATCGCCGCGATCCACGTGAAACTCTTCGTCGGGCACCAGTCGGGGCAGCGGGTGAGCCACTTCTGGGACGACCAGTTCCTGGCCGGACGTGGCGTGGTCGATGGTCTGCGCTTCGTCGCCGATCAGGTGCTCGCGACACTCGGTGGCACCCCGCCCGGCATCGACCGGTACGACCCCAATCTGGTGCACTCCCTGGTCGAGGGGCATCGCGTGGTGACGACGGTGCTGGGCGCCGCGACCACGGTGGCCGTCCTGGTCGGGGTGCGGGTGCTGTGGCGGCGTCCGGGCGGCGCGACGCTGCTGGGTGCGCTCGGCGGTGCGGAGTCGCTCGTGCTGGCGGCCAGCGGCGCCCGGTACTGGCCGTTCGGTGCCTGCCGGACGAACCTCTTCCTCGTCCCCCTGCTGGTGATCGTCGCCGCGGCCGGCGCGGACGAGCTGCTGGCCACGGCCCGCCGGATCGTCACCGGCCGACACGACAGCCTGGACCGACACGACAGCCTGGACCGACACGACAGCCTGGACCGACACGACAGCCTGGACCGACACGACAGCCTGGACCGACACGACAGCCTGGACGGGCACGACAGCCTGGACCGGCAGCACGGCGGCGCGGCCCGGATCGGCCCTCGGGCTCTGCCCGTGCGCGCGGCCATGGTCGCGGCGATCGTCGTGTGCCTGGCCGGGGTGGTGGCGACGCCGGTGAGCGCCGCAGGGGGACTCGGTCGGTTGTGGCGTGAGCGTGGGGCCGTCCGTCCGATCGACGCGATGGTGGCGGTGACCGTCGCGGCTCGGGCGCAGTACCGGCCCGGCGACACGGTGATCGTCGGTGGCCGGCTCGCGCGGGCCGGGTGGCTGTACGGCATGGAACTCAGCGATGACACCGGCGGGACGCGCGCCCAGCGCGTCCCGCGATCCGCGACGATCTTTCTGACCACGATCGGCGGCGGTACCGGCACGGCCGGTGCGGGCGGCGCGGCCAGTCGGGCGGGGGTCCTTGGCTCGGGGGATGTGGCCGCCGCGGTGCGGGGTCGGCGGCCTCCGTCCGGTGGGGTGCTGGTGTTCGTGCTTGCCTACGACCGCCGGGGCGCCCCGGCGGCGCTCGCCCAGCTGCGCCGGGACGGCTGGTGCACGACGTCCAGCCAGGTCTTCGAACTCACCGGAACTCTGTACGGTCTACGTCGCTGCCCGGCCACGGCGCGGGCCGATGCCCCACATCGGCCGGTGGAACGCGACAGTTGGCCAATCCACGCGCGAAGATAGGGGAAAATGGCTGAGGGAGCGCCGGTGCACATCGCCGAAGAGGGCAGCAGCGGGCCGTCCCGTCGCCGTGGGGCGCCCGGACGAGGCACCACTGTGCGGGCGACCCGTCAGGGTGACGCCGTCTGCGCCGCGCTCGCCGAGACCGATGCCTTCACCAGCGCCCAGGATCTGCATGCCCGGCTGCGCGTGCAGGGGACGGCGGTGGGGCTGACCACCGTCTACCGCCATCTGCAGGTGCTGGTCGACCGGGGTGAGGTCGACATGCTGCGCCGCGACGACGGCGAGACCGTCTACCGGCGCTGCGCCACCGAGGCACACCATCACCACCTGGTCTGCCGGTCCTGCGGTCGGACGGTGGAGATCGCCGGGCCTGAGATCGAGCAGTGGACGGAGGCGGTCGCGGCGGCCGAGGGGTTCGTCGACGTCGCCCACACCGTGGAGATCTACGGCACCTGTGCCAGCTGCGCGCTGGCGGCCGAATCCTCCGCCTGACGCCGCCCCCGCGATGGGGCTGGCGGCGAGGCGCGGCCGCGGAGCGGACGGCGGGCTGGGTGTCACGGCGGGCTGGGTGTCACGGCGGGCTGGCGGACAGGCCGGTGCAGGGGCGTAGGGCGTTCCAGCTGGCGAGGGCCTGGGTGGCGGCGGTGCCGGTGAGGGGCCTGGGGGCGCCGCCGGAGATGCGGGCGGGTACCCAGGTGGCGTCGGTGACGGCGCGGCCGGCCGCGGTCAGCCGGAGCACCCCGGATTCGGTGTTGCGGCCGCCACCGGAGGCGTAGAAGACGAAGTTCCCCAGGCCGTAGTCGACGTAGGCGCCGTCGCTGGCCCAGCCGCCGCCGAGGAGCACATGGGCGTGGCTGCCGACGACGATGTCGGCGCCGGCGGCGCTCAGCAGCGGCTCGAGGGCGCGTTGGGCGTCACCGGGGCACTGCTGCTGCTCGACACCCCAGTGCAGGAACACGATCAGCGTGTCGGTCGACGCCCGGGCGGCGCGGACGGCGGCGACCAGCTTGTCGACCTGTTTCGCCGAGGCGAGGCCGGGTTTGCCGGGGCCGGCGGTCCAGGCGGCGGCCAGCTGGTCGTCGAGGACCTGGGTGGCGCCGATGACCGCGATCCGCTGGCCCTTGATCGTCGTCCGGTACGGGGTGAAGGCGCTGGTGTCGTCCAGGCCGATGCCGATCACCGGGTAATGGGCGGCGGCGGCGGCCGCCAGCGAGTCGCGCAGGCCGACCTCGCCGTAGTCCATACCGTGGTTGTTGGCCATGTTCACGACGTCGATGCCGGCGGCGCGCACGGCGTCGAAGGCGGTGGCGGGGGCGGGGGCGCGGAAGGTGAACTCCTTCGGCGCCGCGGTGCCGCGGTCGGTGACGGCGGTCTCCAGGTTCGCGATCGCGAGGTCGGCGGCGGACAGGGTGGCCGACATCGGGCCGACCGCGGTCGCCGGATCGGCGGCCAGACGCTGGCCGGACGAGCCGGCGAAGTGGATGTCCCCGCCGAAGGCGATCGTGACCGGTGTCCCGGTCGGCCGGCGTGGGCCGTTACCGACCGGGGCGGTGCCTTCGGCCGTGGGGGTGGACGTCGCCTGGCCCGCGGCACCGGCCGAGGTGCCGGGGGTCGGGGTCGGCGTCACCGGATCGTCGGTGTCGCCGTACGGCAGCGAGCAGGCCGTCAGCATGATGACCAGCCCGACCGCCCCGGCCACGGCCGCCCGAACCGGTGCGGCCCGAACCAGCGCCGCCCGAACCAGCGCGGCCCGGGTCGGGATCACGGGGTGAGCAGGGCGGGGGCGAGCTCGCGCCACTGGCGGCGGGGCAGCCCACGGCGGTCGAAGTCGAGGACCTGGACGGCCACCTGGTCGGCGCCGGCGCCGAGGTGCTCCTTGATCCGTCCGAGCAGGACGTCCGCGTCGCCCCAGGCGACGATCGTGTCGACCAGCCGGTCGGAGCCGGTACCGGCGAGGTCGTCGTCGTCGAAGCCGAAGCGACGCAGGTTCGTGGTGTAGTTCGGTAGCCGCAGGTAGGAGCCGGTGTGCCGGCGGGCGAGTTCGCGGGCCCGCGCCGGATCGGTGTGCAGCACGAACGCCTGCTCGGGGATGAGCAGCTTGTCGGGGCCGAGGATCGCGCGGGCCGCGGCGGTGTGCTCGGGTGGGACGAAGTAGGTGTGGGCGCCGTCGGCGCGGTCGCGGGCGAGACCGAGCATCTTCGGGCCGAGCGCGGCGAGCACCCGCGGCGGGGCGGCCGCCGGGGGGACGGCGCGGTACTGCTCGGCCGCCATCCGGTCCATCTCGTCGAGGTAGGCGGCCATCTGGGACAGCGGCCGGGTGTAGGCGGCACCGCGGATGTGCATCAGCTCCGCGTGCGAGACACCCAGGCCCAGCAGGAAGCGGTCGGGGAAGGCCTCGGTGAGGGCCAGCTGGGCCGCGGTCATCGTCAGCGGGTTGCGCGCCAGGATCTGGGCGATCCCGGTGGCGATCGTGATCTGGCTGGTGGCGGCCAGCGCCAGGCTCGCGGTGACCAGCACCTCGCGGCCCTTGACCTCACCCGTCCACAGGGTGGGGTAGCCGAGTTCGTCGAGCTCCGTGATCGCCTCGCGGACCACACCGGCCGGCGAGAAGTCGAACTGGCCGCTCCAGATCCCGACCTTTCCGAGATCACGGCGGGCCGGCGGGCGGGTCGCGTCCTGCGCAGTCGTCACCGCGCCACCGTACCGAGCCCCCCGTCCCGTGGCAGGCCCTCCGGGGCTCGAGCCCGTTGCGGACACGCGGATCCGAGCGGACGGGCAGATCGGGTTGCCAGCCGGCCAGCAGGGTCTATCGTTGCTCAGTGTGACGGAGCTCATGCAGCTACTCACCCCGGGTGGTCGACGGATCACTGTGGCATCCGAGGCGATGTCGCCCGCGGCGGATGACCCGCCGGTCGACGTCGCGGCGTCCGATCCACGTCCCGAGATCGGTGAGCCGAGCGCCGTCGATCTGGACCTGCCGGCGCTGGTCGCCGACCTCACCCCGGCCGATCTGGTCGGCTTCTACCGGGACATGGTGCTGGTCCGCCGGTTCGACGAGGAGGCGACCAGCCTCCAGCGTCAGGGTGAGCTGGGCCTGTGGGCGAGCCTGCGCGGGCAGGAGGCGGCCCAGGTCGGCTCCGGGCGGGCGCTGGGCATCCACGACATGGCCTTCCCGTCCTACCGCGAGCATGGCGTGGCCTGGTGTCGCGGGGTGGACCCGGCCGCGATCCTGGGGATCTTCCGGGGGACGAGCCTGGGTGGCTGGGATCCCGACGAGCACGGGTTCGCCCTGTACTCGATCGTCGTCGGCGCGCAGACGTTGCACGCCGCCGGCTACGCGATGGGGATGTCCCGCGATCACAGCACCGGTGCGGCGATCGTCTACTTCGGCGACGGGGCGTCCAGTGAGGGCGACGTCAACGAGGCGTTCGGCTGGGCGGGCGTGTTCGGCGCGCCGCTGGTGTTCTTCTGCCAGAACAACCAGTGGGCGATCTCCGAGCCGGCCCGGCGGCAGAGCCGCACCGAGATCTTCCATCGGGCGTCCGGTTTCGGTTTCCCCAGCGTCCGGGTGGACGGCAACGACGTGCTGGCCTGCCTCGCCGTCACCCGATGGGCCCTGGCGACGGCACGGGCCGGCCACGGACCGGTGCTGGTCGAGGCGCTCACCTACCGGATGGGCGCGCACACCACCGCCGACGATCCGACCCGCTACCAGGCCAGCGAGCAGCTCGAACGATGGCGCCGACTCGACCCGCTGGACCGGCTGCGCACCCATCTCGCCGCCGCCGGCCACCTCGACGGACAGCGGGAGCAGCGCCTCGCGTTGGAGGCCGACGCGTTGGCGCATGACCTGCGCGTACGTTGTCGCGCGTTACCCGACCCGGATCCGGCGATGCTGTTCGACCATGTGCAGGTCACCGACAATGCTCTGGTGACGGCGCAGCGCGCGGCCTTCGTCGCGGCCCGCGCCGGCAGCGCGGACGGCAGAGACGTCGCGGGTGGCGGAGCTGGCGCGGATGGCAGTGGTGTCGGGGCGAGGGAGGGGACGGTCGTGGCGGGCGAGCGGCGTGGGAGCGGGGCAACGTGGTGACAGGAGGGTTGGCGACGAACGGCGCGGCGACGAACGGCCTGGCGACCCAGGAAGTGGCCCGGGCCAGCGAGGCACGGACCAGCGAGACGCGGACCAGCGAGGCACGGACCAGCGAGACGCGGACCGGACCGGCGAGCGGTAGCGCGCAACCGGCTCCGATCACGCTGGCCAAGGCGCTCAATCTCGGCCTGCACGCGGCGATGGCGGCGGACCCCAAGGTCATCGTGATGGGTGAGGACGTCGGCACGCTCGGCGGGGTCTTCCGGGTGACCGACGGGCTGCAACGGGAGTTCGGCGAGGCCCGGGTCATCGACACCCCGCTGGCCGAGTCGGCGATCGTCGGGACCGCGATCGGACTGGCCATGCGTGGCTACCGGCCTGTCTGCGAGATCCAGTTCGACGGTTTCGTCTACCCGGCGTTCGACCAGATCGTCAGCCAGCTGGCGAAGCTGCATTACCGGTCGGCGGGGCGCATCCGGCTGCCGGTGACGATCCGCATCCCGTTCGGCGGTGGCATCGGCGCGGTCGAACACCACAGTGAGTCACCGGAGGCGTACTTCTGCCACACCGCCGGGCTGAAGGTGGTCGCCTGCTCGAACCCGCACGACGCGCACCACATGATCCAGCAGGCGATCCGCTCCGACGATCCGGTGATCTTCCTGGAGCCCAAGCGGCGCTACTGGGAGAAGGCGGTGGTCGACCCGCGTCCCCTCCCCGATCTGGTGACGGGTTCGGTGGACGCGGTCGACGCGGCGGGCGCGGCGGTGGGGCTGCATCGCAGTGTCGTCGTGCGCGCCGGCACCGATGCCACGCTCGTCGGCTACGGCCCGACCGTGCGGACCTGCCTGGACGCGGCCGAGGTGAGCGCCGCGGACGACGACCGGTCACTGGAGGTCATCGACCTGCGTTCGCTGTCGCCGCTGGATCTGGGCCCGGTGCTCGAGTCGGTGCGCCGCACCGGACGGCTGGTGGTCGTGCACGAGGCGCCGTCGAACGTGTCGGTCTCCGCGGAGGTCGCGGCCCGGGTCACCGAGGCGGCGTTCTACTCGCTGGAGGCCCCGGTGCTGCGGGTGACCGGTTTCGACACCCCGTATCCGCCGGCCCGCATCGAGGACCACTACCTGCCGGACATCGACCGCATCCTCGACGCCGTCGACCGCTCCTTCGCGTTCTGAACTGGGGATCTTCGTGGCACAGCGACAGTTCCGGCTTCCCGATCTCGGTGAGGGACTCACCGACGCGGACATCGTCCGCTGGCTCGTGCAGGCCGGTGACGCCGTCACGGTGAACCAGCCGCTCGTGGAGGTGGAGACCGCGAAGGCGGTCGTCGAGATCCCCAGCCCCTTCGCCGGCGTCCTCGTCGAACGGCACGTCGAGGAGGGGGTCACCCTCGCCGTCGGCGCCCCGCTGCTGACCGTCCGCACCGCGGACGGCGACGGCCCGGACGGCACCCCTGACCCGGATGGCCCCTCTGGCCGCGATGGCGCCGCCGCGACGGCCGGCGCGCCCGAGGGGGAGGCCGGTGCCGACGCGGGCCCGGCCGAGGACGAACGCACCCCGGTCCTGGTCGGCTATGGGCCGCGGACACATCAACAACGCCGACGAAGCCCTCGGCGGCGGCCCGTCCCGGCGGGCGAGCCCACCCCCACGCCCGCGGCGCCACAACCACCGGCCCAGTCCTCCGAGCCAGCACAGTCCTCCGAGCCAGCACAGTCCTCCGAGCCAGCACAGTCCTCCGAGCCAGCACAGTCCTCCGAGCCAGCACAGTCCTCCGAGCCAGCACAGTCACCGGCGCTCACGCGGGCGGCCACGGACGGTCGGACGGTCGGCGCGGTGCTGGCCAAGCCGCCCGTGCGCAAGCTGGCCCGGGACCTCGGCGTCGACCTCACCACGCTGGTCGGCACCGGGCCCAACGGGACGATCCGGCGCAGCGACATCGAGGCCGCGATGCGCGTCGCGGCCCGCGCGCTCCCGGTCGCGAACCCGCCCGCCTGGCCGACGACCGGCCCGGCGGTGGGCATCCCGGGGCCGGAGACGCCGCTGTCCGCGACATCGCTGCCGGGGTCAGCGCCGGGGTCAGGGCTGGTACCGGGACGGGCGGCGACGGGCGCCGTGGCGGGGGCGATCCCGGCGGACGCGACCTATCTGGGCGCCGACGGCGGTGCGGAGGGCCTCGGTGGCTGGCGGGTGCCGGTGGTCGGGGTGCGCCGCGCGATGGCGCAGGCGATGGTCGCCAGTGTCGCGGCGGCGCCGCACGTCACCGAGTTCCTGAGCGCGGATGCCACCGAGACGATGGCGGCACGGGAGCGGATCGCGGCGCTGCCGGAGTTCACCGGGGTCCGGATCACGCCGTTGCTGTTCGTCGCCCGTGCCCTGCTGATCGCCGTCCGGCGGCATCCGATGATCAATTCCCGCTGGGTGGCGGACGCCGGTGACGGACGGGCGGAGATCCGGGTGGCCGAACAGGTGAACCTGGGTATCGCCGTGGCCGGGCCGCGGGGTCTCGTGGTGCCGCACATTCCGGCGGCCGACCGGCTTGACCTGGCCGGTCTCGCCCAGGCGCTGGCCACCCTGACCGCGGACGCCCGCGCCGATCGGCTGGAGCCGGCCCGGCTGCGCGGCGCGACCATCACCATCACCAATGTGGGGGCGCTTGGTGTCGACATCGGCACACCGATTCTCAACCCGCCCGAGGCCGCGATTCTGGCGCTCGGCTCGATCCGCCCGACTCCCTGGGTGCACGAGGGGCAGGTCACCGCGCGTACGGTGGTGCAGCTCGCGCTGTCCTTCGACCATCGGATCGTGGACGGACGCCTCGGTGCCGCGGTACTCGCGGACATCGGTGCCATGCTCACCGACCCCACGGTCGCACTCGCCTGGTCGTGATCCTCTCATCGGAGCCACCAGGTCACCACAAAGCACGCGAGAGGGGCACACAACTGTGCACTCGGGGTTCCCTGGTACGGTTGCGCCCCTGACCGGATTCCGGCACAAAGAGGTGGAACCATGACGCGAGTGGAGGCACTTCAGGCCGCGGACGAGTTCGTCGCCAAGGTGCTGACCTCCGCCAACTCCAGCGGCCGCTTCACGGGCACGCTGAACCTGGCTGAGCGGGTCGATCTCACTCTCCGAGTGGCCCGGTTCCTGCTTGAGGGGCAGTCCTCCTCGGAGTCCGACGATCTGCTGAAGCGGGACATGCGCAACGAACTCGACCAGGCTTTTCCGCCTCTGCGCACCTCCTGATCGGAGGCGGCGCAGAGGCGCTGGTCGAACGGCATTCGGGCGGTGGGTGGGAGTCGTCCGGCAAGGCCACAGCGGTGAGGCGTGTCCGGCAGGGTCAGGAACGCGGCCGGGTGGAGTCCGGCTCCGTGGAACCCACGTGCACGACCTCCTGCGGCTCCACCTCCGGGTGGCGTCGCGCGTTGAGCTTGTCGTCCTCCTCCGCGGTGAGCCCGGGCTCCCGGCGCCGCGGCGCCTCGTAGGGCGAGCTCGGGTCGACCAGGATGGTGTCGTCCACCGACACCGACACCGGCGACGGCGTGCCGGCCTCGACGGACTCCTCGACGATCCGGCGGCGCCACTGGTTCTGGTAGAGGGTGATACCGAGGCCGACCAGGCTCACCAGCATCAGGATGATCCCGACCGAGTCCAGATCGAGACCGGACGGATCGCTACGGACGGCGAAGGTGAGTACGGCACCAAGGGTGAAGAACGCGAGGCTCAGCGGGATTCCCATGCCGCCCGCCGTACCCGGCAATCGGCCCAATACAACCCCCGCACGCCACAAAGACCACAGACCCCGGAAACGTGCCCGGGGTCCGTGGTCTTCGGGTGTCGAGGCGGTGCTCCCGGCTGGTCGCCGGATCGGTCCAGCTCGCGGGCCGGCTCAGCTCAGAAGGCGTCCTCGGCCAGGTCCATGAGCTCGAGCCCGGTGTTCTCGGCGAGGGCGCGGGCCATCTTCAGCTCCGGCAGCACGGTCGCCGCGAACCAGCGAGCGGCGGCGATCTTGCCCCGGTAGAACTCGGCGTCCCGGCCTTCGTCGGCACCGCCCGCGAGCGCCCGCAGCGCCACGTCCGCGCCGCGCAGCAGCAGCCAGCCGATCAGCAGGTCACCGACACCCAGCAGCAGACGGGTGGTGTTCAGGCCGACCTTGTAGACCTGCCGCGGGTCGTCGGCGGCGCTGGTGAGCTGGCCGACCATGGCGCCGATGATGCCCTCGGTGTCCTCCAGCGCGGCACCGAGCGCCTCCCGCTCGTGGCGCAGCTCGCCGTTGCCCGCCTCCCCCTTGACGAAGGTCTGGATCTCGCCGAGCACCGCGGTCAGTGCCTGGCCGCGGTCGCGCACAATCTTGCGGAAGAACAGGTCCTGGCCCTGGATGGAGGTCGTCCCCTCGTACAGGGTGTCGATCTTGGCGTCGCGCAGGTACTGCTCGAGCGGATAGTCCTGCAGGTAGCCGGAGCCGCCGAACACCTGCAGGGACGACGCCAGCAGCTCGTAGGACCGCTCCGAGCCGACCCCCTTGATGATCGGCAGCAGCAGGTCGTTGATCCGCACGGCGAGCTCGTCGTTCTCCCCGCGGGCCTGCGCCGCCGCGATCCGGTCCTGGAAGGTGGCGGTGTAGAGGACCAGCGACCGCATCCCCTCGGCATAGGCCTTCTGCGCCATGAGCATCCGACGCACGTCCGGGTGGTGGATGATCGTGACGCGTGGCGCGGACTTGTCGGTGGCCCGCGGCAGGTCGGCGCCCTGCACCCGGGTGCGGGCGTAGTCCAGGGCGTTGAGGTAGCCGGTGGACAGGGTCGCGATCGCCTTGGTGCCCACCATCATCCGGGCGTACTCGATGATCTGGAACATCTGCGCGATGCCCTCGTGGACGTCGCCGACGAGCCAGCCCACCGCCGGTGCGCGCTCGCCGAAGCGCAGTTCGGTGGTCGTGGAGACCTTCAGGCCCATCTTCTTCTCGAGGTTGGTGACGTAGACGCCGTTGCGCTCGCCGGGGTCGCCGGTCGTCGGGTCCGGCATGAACTTCGGCACGACGAACATCGACAGGCCCTTCGTCCCGGGGCCGTGGCCCTCCGGACGGGCGAGCACGAGATGGACGATGTTCTCCGGGATGTCCCAGTCACCGCTGGTGATGAAGCGCTTGACGCCCTCGATGTGCCAGGTGCCGTCCGGCTGGGCGAGCGCCCTGGTCCGCCCGGCGCCGACATCGGAGCCGGCGTCGGGTTCGGTGAGCACCATCGTCGCGCCCCAGTGCCGCTCGATCATGAAGCCCGCGATCGTGCGCTGCCACTCGGTGCCCATCCCGTGCAGGATCGCCGCGAACGTCGGCCCGGCCATGTACATGAACACCGCCGGGTTGGCTCCGAGCAGCAGCTCGGACCCCGCCCAGGCGACAGTCGGCGACACCCCGAGCCCGCCGAGCTGGTTCGGGACGAACAGTCGCCACCACTCGCCGTCGAGCACCGCCTGGTAGGAGCGCTTGAACGACTCGGGCAGGGTGACCGTGCCGGTCTCGGGGTCGAGCGTGGGCGGATGCCGGTCGGCGTCGGCGAACGAGTCCGCCACCGGCCCCCGGGCCAACGCGTCGAGTTCGGTGAGGGCCGCGCGGGCGGTGTCGACATCCATCTCCTCGAAGGGAGCGGAGCCGAGCACCCGATCGACGCCGAACAGCTCGAACAGATTGAACTCCAGATCGCGCAGGTTGCTCCGGTAGTGGCCCATGGACGGCTCCTTTCGGGAGCGCCGGGCGGCACACAGAGGCCTAGGCCCGGGCTTTGCTACTCGTGAGTACGGTATTCCCATGCTACCCGCGAGTAACCCGCTGACAAGCGGGGTCGAACAACCCGAACGCCGATAGTTCGCCCCCGCGGCGGTGACCGTGCGCGGCCGGCACCGGTCTCGCCGGGCGACATGTCCCACCACGGCTACCCTTGCCACCATGAGTGACCCCGCCGCCCAGCCCCATCCCCCGGCAGCGGGCGGGACGGTGGACGGCGCGGGTGCCGGGACGGCCCAGGACGTGCGCCTCGCCGTCGTGATGACCGGCGGCGCGAGCCTCGCGGTATGGATGGGCGGTGTCGCCGCCGAGATCAACCTGGCCACCGGCGACCCCGGCCGGCACCGGGACGCGGACCGGCCCGGCGGCGGTGGCGTCGATCCGGTGGACGCGGCGCTGGCCGCGCGATATGCCCGACTGAAGGCGATCCTCGACGTGACGTTGGACGTCGACGTGCTGGCCGGGGCGTCCGCGGGTGGCATCAACGCGGCGATGCTGGGCTTCGCGCGCGCCCATGGCGCCCGGCTGGCGCCGCTGCGTGAACTGTGGCTGTCCCTCGGCTCGCTGGACACGCTCATGCGCACACCGCGGGACCGCGAGTTCCCGTCGCTGCTGCGCGGCGACGGGGTCGTCCTGCCCGCCCTGCGTACCGGCCTGCGGGCCGTCGCCGCGACCGGCCACGGAGCGGCCTCGACCCGTGCGGACGCGCGGGGGCGGGCGACGGCGCTGTTCATCACCACGACGATCATGCGTGGTGAGCTCGCCGAACACACCGACTCCCTCGGTGGCACGATCTTCGACGTCGACTACCGCGGCCTGTTCGTCTTCGGCACGCCGGACCTCACCGACCCCGGCGCGATCCCCCGGCTGGCGCTCGCCGCCCGGGCCAGTTCCGCCTTCCCCGGAGCCTTCGAGCCCGTCTACGTCCCGGTCGGACGCACCCCAGACCACCCAGACCACCCAGAGGCTTCGCACGGCGTTGACCCCGATGATGATCGTCCTGATATGGGACGTTATGTCAACAGCGCTCGTGGGTTCCACGCGTCCGACGGGGGGATTCTCGTCAACCGGCCGATCGGGCCGGCCCTGGCGGCGATCTTCGATCGTCCCGCGCACCGGCAGGTCCGCCGGGTGGTGACCTACATCGTGCCGTCCCCGCGCCCCACCGACGTGGCGCCGGACGGGACCCGCACCATCCCGGTCTGGGACGACCCGCGGGCCACCCCGCCGGTCAGCGTCACCCTGCTGGGGGCGTTGGACGCGGCCCTCAACCAGTCGATCGGCACGGACCTGGCCGAACTGCGCGCGCACAACGACGCGGTCCGCGGTACCCGGGCCACCCGTCGGCGGCTGCTACGACTCGCGTCGGCGGGCGGCCGGCGGCTCGCCGACGACGATCTCTACGACGCCTACCGGCGCGGGGTGGCCGAGCGGATCGGCACACCCGTGGTCGAGGCGTTGCTGCGGGTGCTCGCCGACCAGGCGGACCAGCCCCGGCCGGCCGACGCGGACGCCGTCCGCACCGACACCGCCGCCCGCACCGGGCTCGCCAACGCGGCCCGCGCCGCGGTGTTCACGACCCTGCCGGAGCACCTACCCGGCCCGGACACCCTCGGTGAGCTGGGCAGACTCGGCCAACCGGCGTTGGACGGCGTCAAGGGCATCCTGCTGTCAATGATCAACGAGGGCTATGTCCTGTGCCCGTCCCGGCCCGAGCGCATCCGGCTCGCCCGACTCGCCACCGCGATCCACACCGCCACCCTGCCCAGCACGGCACCGGACGGCGAGGCCGGTGGTCCGGGGCGGCTCTACACGTCCTCGCCTCGGCCCGGGGTGTTCACGACGGTTCGCACCACCCTGGCGGCGATGCCCTCGGCGACGTCGGGCGCGGTCGTCGCCGAGGCGACCCGGCGGTGGCTGGCCATCGATCCGGTCGGGGTGGCCGGGACACGGCGACCGGCCGCGGCCTGGCTGGCACTGGCCGAGGTGATCGCGGCGGTCCGGGCCGAGTTCGCCGACCTCGTGCCCCGCTGGACCCCGACCGACCAGCCGCCGACCGGCATCGAGATCCGACCGGCCGGCCTGACCGTCGGTCAGCGCCGAGCCCTGGCCGCCCGCACCCTCGCGGATTTCGTCGCCTATCTGCCCACCACCCGACCCGAAGCCGTGATCGCGCTGCTTGACCTGCACCTGGTCGAGCAGGAGACCAGCGGCGCCGTCCTCGACCAGCCGGTCGAGCTCGTCCAGATCAGCGCCGACCTGCCCACCGCGCTCGATCCGAGCCGCCGCTGGGCCGAGGACAAGCTCACCGGCCTGCGCCTGGGCAACTTCGCCGCGTTCGCCAAGTCGTCCTGGCGGGCGAACGACTGGATGTGGGGCCGGCTCGACGGCGCCGGCTGGCTGGTCCGTGTCCTGCTCGACCCGCG
>NZ_CADCWS010000027.1 GCF_902806475.1 Candidatus Frankia nodulisporulans | reverse complement strand
AAGGAACTACTGAGGCGCTGCACTAGGTCATAAGCGCATGGTCCACAAGTTCGGCCAGATCCCCCACGTCCACACCCACCGCGATCAGGAACCAGAGGCGCGCCTTGACAGGGTCACCTCATCGGCCTCGCACCGGCCACGAGTTCGGACACGTTGATCACCATAAAGTGGACGGGCAGACAACCCCCCCGGAGGCTTGCCGCTTCAGGCGTAAAGCCGTACAGCGGTAGAGGCCATCCGGGGTGTCCACCGCACGGTCTAGAAGACCGGTAGCCCGATGTCGAACGCTGTGGCCCGCCGCATGCCTTCGCGCTCCAGCTCCGGCGCAGGCTGAGCGCCGAGCGCCTCGGATCCGTACGAACGGGCCTGCAATCATGACCTTGAGCAGGCAGTGGCCCTGTACGAGTGGAACAGCGGCATCGGCGCCGCGTCTCACGAGCTCCTCGGACTCTTCGAGATCGTCCTGCGAAACGCCCTGCACGACCAGCTCACCCGCTGGCATCAGCGCCAGCGAAGAGCCGGCCAGCCGACAGCCTCGTCCGGCTCCGCAACCGCGTCGCGCACCACGAACCCGATCCACAACCGACCGCTCGCGACCCTCCACCATGATCTGCTGCGTGTCGCGGGCACCTCGGCGAAGACGTCGAAGAATGGATCCGCAGCCGAAGCCGGGTGCCCGCCCTCCTGCTGTCACGACCGCCGTAACCACCCCCAGCACCCAGGCCGTAAGCGAGAAGGTCGATGCCCCGTCAGGCGTCAGGCGGTGGCGGGGTGGCCACCGGGGTGGTGGGCGCCGGGGCGGTGGGGGTCGTGGGCGGGCGGGTCGTGGCCGGCGCGTTGTTGCTCGGGGTCGTCGTCGCCGGCACGGTCGGGCTGGGCGTGGGCTGCTGGGTCGCCGGGGCCGAGGTCGGCGGCGTGGTCGGACTGGTCGTCGCGCGCGGCGCAGGGCTTGTCGTCTGAGGCCGGTAGCTGTAACGCGAGGTCGGTGGCACCACCACGGCCGGCGAGTCGTTGGCCGGTTGCGATGGACCGGTCACCTGGTCGGGAATCAGCGTGGCCGGTGTACCGGTCGTCTGCTGGGCCGAGACGTCGTTGCCGTTCGGTGAATCCCCGCCGGTCAGCGTGAGGGCAAGCGCGACAGCCACGACGGCGAGCGCCGCGACCGCGCCGGCGGCGATGGCCACGATGCGGCGCCGGTGGTTCTGCTCGTCCGCCCGGCTCCGGCCGCCGTAGGCTCCGGCCGCCGCGCCGCCGCCACCCACCATGGCACGTCGACCCGAGTCGTCGAGGTGCACCAGGCCGGCGGCTTCGTCGTCCTCGAACATGCCGAGATCGGTCGCGGCGATCAGTGGGGTGGTGCCGATGCGGGTCTCGTCGTCGGAGCCGCCGCGCACCGGACCGGTGGCCTGACCGGCGCGTCCGATCCTGGTCGGCTCGTCGTGCTCCACCGGGCCGCGGTTGCGTGCCGAGGCCGGGGGGGTCGCCGGGGCGCGGCGTAGCCCGCCGGTCGCCGGGGAGATCGCGGTCTCGTCCAGGCCGTTCGGGATCGGATCGGCGGTGATCTCGGTGTCGGCCGGGCCAGCGTCAGCGTCGGCGGTCGACCAGTCCGCGCTCGGGCCGGTCGGGGACGGCCCGTAGGGCGTGGACCCCCAGGGCGGCGTCGAGGTGGCGGGGGCCGTGGATGGGGCCGACGGGTGGGAGTCGTCCAGGTTCTCCAGGCCGACGTCGGAGCTGCCCCGCCCGGGCTGCTCGTCGTTCTCGTCGCCCTTGGAGCGGGCGTGCATCACGGCTGCCGGGACGGGGGTGGCGTTACGTGCCACCGGGATGAGTCGGCGGCGGATCTCGGTGACGTCCGGACGCTCCTCGGCGGGGCGGTCCATCAGGTCACTGAGCAGGTTGCGCAGCGGGCCGGCCAGCCGGAAGGCGCGGCGGCGGCCCTCGACGACGGCGGTGAGCACCGCGTACGTCTCCGGGCCTTCGAACGGAGGCTGACCCTCGACCGCGGAGTACAGCGTGGCGCCGAGGCCCCACAGGTCACTGGCCGGGCTTCCGGACGAGCCGCGCACGCGTTCGGGGGCGATGTAGGCGGGGGAACCAACGAGCGCGCCGGTACCGGTCAGAGTGACGTCACCCTCGGTGGCGGCGATGCCGAAGTCGGTGAGTCGGACCCGGCCGTCCCGCCCGAGCAGGACGTTGCCCGGCTTGACGTCACGGTGCAGCACGCCGGCGGAGTGCGCGGCGGCGAGCGCGTCGGTCAGCGCGAGGCCGATCGCGGCCACCTGGTCGAACGGGAGCGGACCGTGGTTACGGATCACGTCGCCGAGCGAGTCCGCGTCGACGAGCTCCATGACGATCCAGTGCCGCTCGTGCTCCTCGACCACGTCGTACACGGACACGATGGCCGGGCTGTGCAGTCGGGCGAGCGCACGGGCCTCCCGCAGCACCCGGGCCCGGATCGCGTCGCGCTCGTTCTGCGCGCCGGCAATCGGGACCAGGATCTCCTTGATGGCCACCGGCCGCTGGAGGAGCTCATCCTCACCGCGCCAGACGACGCCGGCTCCACCACGCCCGATGGGGGTGTCGAGTCGGTAGCGCTGAGCTACGTAACGAGGCGTGCCATGCCGGTCGGTGTCCCGGGGCACGCTTGCCGATTTGGCCATCGTGTCAAGTCTGACAGACGGAGGGTTCCGCAGACAGCATGGCCTGCGTGTTTCCGATCGCCTTGACAGGCGTGAATCCGGCGAATGTGTACATCACGGCCCCGGCCGGAAGGTCTCGAAGAGGCTTGCCATCAGTGATTGATCCTGCAACCAGAGGTCTTCGGGGGTATGCCAGTAGAGGGCATATCCGTGGCGGTTGCGAATCGCGCCCCGATTGAGCACATGCACCATGACCCCGTCCGACCTGCGGTACGCGAACTCCCAGTCGGCCTGGTTCGTGCCATCCCCACCGTCGCTGGGAGTCAGCCGTATGCGTCGGTAGTCCTGCACGCTCCGAACGAAACTGGCTTCGATGCGCCGCCAGTCGCCGATCGCGGAGGTGTTTGCCTCTCTGACGCTACCCACCCGGAGGAACGAGCCGGTAGCCGGGTCCATGAAATCGACGTTACCGGCCCCGCCGGGGCCCGGCTGGGACCGCCAGCCGGCCGGGTAGGCCAACGACCATCCGGCCGCCTGATCAGTATAGGAGGCCCAGCCTGGCGGGGGTATGGCAACCACGGAACTGGTCGCCAGCGGGTCGTTGACGGTCGCCGCGCGGGTACCGCTGTCGGTTTTCTGCGCGATCGGACGATCGCCCTGCGTATTGCCGGTGTGGGTGTCGTCCCGACTGATCAACAGCAGCACGGCCACCGCGGCGACCGCCGCGAACACCGCCAGCACTGACACCAGGACGAGCGGGCGAATCCGCGCAGGCCCACGCGTCGCGCCCACGGCCCGCAGGCTCCGGGTGGCCGCGCTCTGGACGGCTGGGTCCGGTGCGACGGCCGCGGCTGAGGCGTCCGTGCCCGCGCCGCCCGCGCCGCCCATGGCCGGTGGCTGCGGCTGTGCCGGTGGCTGCGGTGAGCGCGGTGCTGGCGTGATGGGTGGTGCTGGCGGGGCTGAGGTGACGGTCTCGGCCAGGTCGGCCAGGCCACCCGGTTCGGTCGGCGCGGGGGAGCCCGGGGTCGCCCGATCGTCGGTGTCACGGTTGATCAGGCGGGCCCGGGCCGGAATCCCGCCGAGCGCGCGTGTGCGGTCGACCTGGCGCAACCGTTCCACTGGACGGGAGATCCGGGCACGGGCGGCCGCGGGCAGCGTCGGCCGGACGCGGGCGGCATCCGGGGCGCGTCGGGGTGACAGCGCGCCTCGGATCGGTAGGCCGGACTGGGCCGGCGTGGCCGATGTGGCCGATGTGGCCGGCGGAGTCGAGGTGGCGGACGGGGGGTCCGGTGTCGCGCTGGGACGCGGATCGCGCGGTTCGGTGTGCGCGTCACCGCCACCGGAACGCGGGATGGTGTTGCCGGCCATCAACGCCATGGTGGCCACCGTCGCAGCGGTCGCGACTGTGGCGACCGTGGCGATGGTCGTCGAGTGGTCGGTCTCGGACAGCCCGACAGGGCCCGGATCGTCAGCGGCTTCGGGCGCCGCCGGTGGGTTTTCGACGGTGACGGGAAGGGCGACCTCGGCGGGATTGTCCGCCGGGTGGTCGAGATCGTCCGCGGACGAGGCGTCGGCCTCGACAGCAGGATCAACAGCGACGGTCGTGTCCGCACCGGCGTCGGTATCGGTATCGGCGACCGTCGAACCGACCGTGGTCGTTGTGTCGATCGTCGCCGCGACGGTCCGTGTGCCCGGCACGGTCGCTTCCGGTCCGCTCGGCCGCGGCCCGTCCACCGCCGTCGTGTCGCCGGTCGGCGTGGGTGTCGATGTCGGTGTGGTGAGCGCGGGCGTGATGGCCGCCGCTGCGGCCGGCGCGGCTTCGAAGGCCGACGGGTCCGGGTCGGACGCGGGAGCAGGGGGTGGACCGGGACGGTGCGCACGTGCCGACCGGCTCCCACCGCGGCCGCCCGCGGTATCGCCGAAGGACTGCAGAATGTCACGTAGCCGACGGCGGACGGCGGACAGCGGGGGGCGGCTCGTCTCATGCGGGCTCATCAGATCGTCGATGAGCGGCGCCAACGGACCGGCGAGGCGGAAGGGCCGCCGGTCGCCGCGCATCACCGCGGACACGACCGCGACCGGATCGCCACCGCCATACGGCGGGCATCCCTCGACGGTGGCGAACAGCGCCGCGCCCAGGCCCCACCGGTCGCCGGCGGCGTTGCCGGTGCCACCCCGGGCACGCTCGGGCGGTAGATAGGCCGGCGACCCGAGCACCATGCCGGTGTTGGTCAGACGGGCGTCACCGTGACTGACCGCGATCCCGAAGTCGGTGAGGCGGGCTCGTCCGTCCGCCGTGATGAGCACGTTGCTTGGTTTGACGTCGCGGTGCACGATGCCGAGCCGGTGCGCGGCCTCCAGGGCGTAGGCGAGCGTGATGCCGATCTGGCAGGTCTGTTCGATCGGCCGGGCGCCGAGATCGCTGATGATCCGGGCCAGCGACTGCCCCTCGACGTACTCCATGACGATCCAGGGCAGATCGCCGTCGTCAATGACGTCGAGGACGGAGACCGCGCCCGGGTGGTGCAACCGACCCGCCGCGCGGGCCTCCCGCAGCACCCGCTGCCGAGCCCGGTCCCGCTCGGTTCCGTTCTCCGTCACGGGAAGTCGCACTTCCTTGACGGCCACCGGCCGTCGCAGGAGTTCGTCCGTGGCGCGGTGCACGACCCCGAAACCACCCCGGCCGAGCACGCCCGCCAGCTGATAGCGCCCGCCGACCAGCACCGCCGGAGACCTGGACTCGCCTGCCATCCCTTCGTCCCTTCCGATCGCCAGTGAGGCTCGCGTCCATGGGATCACATCGTGGCCGGTCCACCGCGCTGGGGCAGGCCGCTGGTCGCCGGGAACCATCCGGCGAGCGGGAGGATTGGGACTGGGTGTGGACGACATAGTGGCGGAAACGACAGATCTCCCGGCGGATCTCCCGCATGGTTCTCCGGTGAGCGGCGAGGTCTGGGAGCGGCTGCGGGTCGCCGCGGTGCGGGTCGCGGCGCGGGGCTACGCGCCCTACTCCGGTCTGCGGGTCGGCGCCGCGGCGCTGGTCGTGGCGACCACGACCGGACCTCGGGCGGGCCAGCCGTGGATCGTCACCGGCTGCAATGTCGAGAACGCCTCCTACGGTCTGACGCTGTGCGCCGAATGTGGGCTGGTCGCCGCGCTGCACGCCCAGGGCGGTGGCCGGCTGACGGCACTGGTCTGTGTGGACGCCTCCGGGCGGCCGCTGGCGCCGTGCGGACGGTGTCGACAGGTGCTTTACGAACACGGCGGCCCGGAACTCCTGATCGACGGTGCGCAGGGCGCGCGCCGGCTGGCGGAGCTGCTTCCCGACGCCTTCGGCCCCGCGGACCTGCCAACGGACGCGGGCGCCGGCTGAGTCGGCTGAGTCGGCGGTGCCCGGACCGCCGTCGCGTCGTCCGCGCGGCAGGGCCGGTTCTGTCGGACGGGTGGCCTACCGTCGGGCCGGAGCCGGAGGAGATACCGGAGACGGAGGCGACAATGACGACCACGGCAGCGGCCGCGTCGGCTGGAACCGCTGGGCTGGCTGGTACCGCTGGGTTGGCTGGTGCGGCTGGGCTGGCTGGTACCGCTGGGTTGGCTGGTACCGCTGGGTTGGCTGGTACCGCTGGGTTGGCTGGTACCGCTGTGCTGGCTGATGTGGCGCTCGAGGTCGAGGAGATCCGGCGGGTGCCCAAGGTGCTGCTGCACGATCATCTGGATGGTGGGCTGCGGCCATCCACGGTGATCGAGCTCGCGGAGGAGATCGGCTACCGGGGGCTGCCGACGACGGATGTGTCGGCGCTGGGCGGCTGGTTTCGTGAGGGGGCGTCCAGCGGCTCGCTGGTCCGGTATCTCGAGCCGTTTCGCCACACGGTCGCGGTGATGCAGACGCCGTCGGCGATTCGCCGCGTGGCCCGGGAGTGCGCCGAGGATCTCGCCGCCGACGGGGTCGTGTACGCCGAGGTGCGGTTCGCTCCCGAGCTGCACGTCGAGCGGGGGCTGTCGTTGGATGCGGTGGTCGAGGCGGTGCTCGACGGGTTCCGGGCCGGCGCGCGGGGCACACCGCTGCGGATTCGGGCGCTGCTCACGGCCATGCGCCACCAGGCGAGGTCGCTGGAGATCGCGGAGTTGGCGGTGCGGTGGCGCGACGCCGGCGTTGCCGGGTTCGACATCGCCGGCGCCGAGGCCGGTTATCCCCCCACCCGGCATCTGGACGCGTTCCAGTACATCGCACGGGCCAACGGGCATTTCACGATCCACGCCGGTGAGGCGTTCGGGCTGCCGTCCATCTGGGAGGCGGTGCAGTGGTGCAACGCCGATCGACTCGGGCACGGCGTGCGCATCGTCGACGACATCACCGTCGAACGTGATGGCACGGCGGTTCTCGGTGATCTCGCCAACTATGTCCGTGACGTGCGGGTGCCGCTGGAGATGTGCCCGTCGTCCAATGTGCACACGGGCGCGGCGCCGAGCATCGAGCATCACCCGATCGCGCTGCTGCGCCGACTGCGTTTTCGGGTCACGGTGAACACCGACAACCGGCTGATGAGCGGGGTGTCGCTGTCGAGTGAGTTCGCGACGCTCGCCCAGGTACACGGCTACGGCTGGTCGGACGTCCGATGGCTCACCCTCAACGCGATGAAGTCGGCGTTCCTGCCGTTCGACGAGCGGCTCGAGCTCATCAACACCGTCATCAAACCCGGTTTCGCGCCGTATGTGGCACCCGACCTACAGGAGGAGATCGCCCGGTGAGCGAAGGTGCGGTGGTCGGTGCGGACGGGCAGGCACGTTGCCCCTGGGGGCTGTCCACACCCGAGTACGTCGAGTACCACGACGGCGAATGGGGCCAGCCGGTGCGGGACACGGTCGGGCTGTACGAACGGCTCACCCTGGAGGCGTTCCAGTCCGGTCTGTCCTGGCTGACGATCCTGCGGAAACGGCCCGCGTTCCGGGCCGCGTTCGCCGACTTCGACCCGGCGGTGGTCGCCGGCTACGGGCCGGACGACGTCGAACGGCTCCTCGGCGACGCCGGCATCGTCCGTAATCGCCGCAAGATCGAGGCGACGATCGTCAACGCCCAGGCCGTGCTCGATCTCGGCACGCCGCTCGGCGAGCTGGTGTGGGCCCATCAACCACCCGCGGCCGCCCGCCCGCGCACCACCGCCGACGTCCCGGCGAAGACGCCCGCGTCGATCGCGCTGGCGAAGGCCCTGCGAGCGGCCGGGTTCGTCTTCATCGGCCCGACCACCGCGTACGCACTCATGCAGGCCTGCGGCCTGGTGGACGACCATCTCGCCGCCTGCTGGGTGCCACGTGCCCCCACCGACTGACCGCCCGGCCCGGCCCCGTCCGTCCGTCCGGGCAGTCCAGCCCGTTCGTCCGTCCGGTCCGTCCACACGTCCGGTCCGGGGCAGGTGCGGCGGCCAGGCCAGTCGGCGTGGGGCGAATCAGGTGGGGAAACCGGCCAGGACGTCGGCGGAGGCGGACAGGCCCAGCCGGGTCGCTCCGGCCTCGAGCATCGTGCGGGCCTGCTCGGCCGTCCGGATTCCGCCCGAGGCCTTGATCCCCAGCCGGCCGCCGACCGCGCCCGCCATCGAGCGCACCGCCCGCACGCTCGCCCCACCCGCGGGATGGAAACCCGTCGAGGTCCTGACGTACTCCGCCCCACCGGCCTCGGCGGCCCGGCAGGCGGAGACGATGTTCGCGTCGGGCAGCAGCGCCGTCTCCAGGATCACCTTGAGCACCACGTGCGGCGGCACGGACAGCCGCACCTCGCTGATCTCGGTCTCGATCGCGCGCCAGTTCTCGTCCATCGCGTTCGCGATGTCGATCACCATGTCGATCTCGGTGGCGCCGTCCGCCACGGCCCGCCGGGCCTCCTCGGCCTTGATCACCGTCAGGTGGTTGCCGTGCGGAAACCCGACCACCGAGGCGACGGCGAAGGCCGGCTGCTCCGGCTGCCCGTCCCGACGGGCGCTGGCCGCCGCCAGGTACACATGGGTCGGGGCGACGCAGACCGCGCCGACACCGAGCTTGGCCGCCTCGGCGCACAGCGCCAGTACCTCCTCGCCGGTGGCCGCCGGCGCCAGCAGCGTGTGGTCGATGATCCGGGCGACCTCGGCCCGCCGCGGGCCCACCGCGGGCGAGGAGTTCCCGGACTCCCTGCTTGGACGATCGGGGCTGGCGGGAACGTCTGTCATACGTTGCATCATTGCCGACCGACCAGCCCATTGCCGATTCGCTCGCCCGAGGAGTCAGTCCGTGCACCTGCACGTCGTCGACCATCCACTGGTCGCCTTGTCGCTGGCCGTCCTGCGCGACGAGCGCACCAGCCGCGCCCGCTTCCGAGCGGCCCTGCACGAGCTCGCCACCATGCTGGTCTACGAGGCGACCCGCGCCCTGCCCACCATGCCGGTGACGGTGACGACCCCCCTGGCCACCACCGCCGGGGTGCGTCTGGCCGCCGAACCGGTGGTCGCGCCGGTGCTGCGCGCCGGCCTCGGGATGCTGCCCGCGGCCCTCGCACTGCTGCCCGACGCGCACACGGCGTTCCTCGGCCTGTCCCGGGACGAGACCACCCACCAGCCGACGGTCTACCTCGAGTCCGTGCCCGCCGAGCTGGCCGGCCGACCCGTGCTGCTGCTCGACCCGATGCTCGCCACCGGTGGTTCGGCCCTGCACTGCCTGCGCCTGCTGCACGAGAACGGCGCCCGGGCGGTGACACTTGTCTGCGTCGTCGCCGCCCCCGAGGGCCTGGCAGCGCTGGAGTCCGGCCTGCCGGCCGAAGCCGCCGCCGACCTCACCGTCGTCGTGGCCGCCGTCGACGAGCGCCTCAACGACATCGCCTACATCATCCCCGGCCTCGGCGACGCCGGTGACCGCATCTACGGCGTCTTCTGAACGGCCGGCGAGAACGACGGCCGGCTGAGCGCGCGACGACACGCACGGCGGACCTGCCACTGGCCCGGTGGGCGTCGACGCGTCACAGCGGCGCGGCGCACCCGCGCGCTGTGGCCGTGGCTGTGGTCAGGGGATCGTGGCGTCCTATCCTGTCCAGATGCGGGAATCCACGGCGGGTGACGAACGTCCGGCGGGCGGCTTCGAGCTGATCTGCGAGATCGAGCCGCCGACCCGGCCGGACCTGACCCACGTCCGCCACCAGATCGGTGTGCTGAGTCCCGTCGCCGACGCGTTCCTGATCCCCGACAACCACATCGGACGCGCGACGGTGTCGAGTATCGCCGTCGCCCACGAGGTGCGCACGATGGGGGGACGCAGCATCGCCTGCGTGAACTCCCGCGACCGTAACCTGCTCGGCTTCCGCCGCGACCTGCTCACCGCCGCGGCCTACGGCGTCGAGGAGTTCCTGTTCGTCCACGGCGACAAACCCACCGCCGGGAACCGGACCAGCGACCTGACCGTGCGCGCGATGATGGACGAGGCCCGCGCGGCCAGCGAGGATCCGGTCTTCGCGGACATGCCGGCGTTCCGGGTCGGCGCCGCGGCCGGCCTACGTCCACTGCCCGTCTGGAAACGAGCGGCCGACTTCCTGTTCGTGCAGGTCAGCTACTCGGTGGACGCCCTGCTGCGCTGGCGCGACGCCCATCCGGTCGAACTACCGGTCTACGCCGGCGTGATGGTCCTCGCGAGCGCCGGGATGGCCCGCCGCCTCGCCGCGACCATCCCCGACATCGACATCCCCGACGCCCTTGTCGAAGCGGTCGAACGAGACCAGACGGCCGGGGTCGAAGCGGCCTGCGACCAGGTGCTACGGCTGCGTGACAGCGGCGCCTTCGCCGGCGTGCACCTCGTTCCGGTCAGCCGCTACCGCCAGGTCGCCACCCGACTTGAGGACCTTCTCTGATCCCCGGGCCGTTGCTCGCAGGTCCCTGATACCCCCTGCCGGACAGCGCGGCCGTAACCCCCCGCTGAAAGCGGTCAGGGAGCGGCAGCGGGCGATCACTGGACCCGGCGCCGGTGGCGATCCGTCTCGCGCGCGGCGGAGATCCTCCTGCCGCCCTGGGCGTCTGGCAGGAAGCCAGTACCGCCCGCGGACAACCTCTTGGCGCTCAGCGAGTTCGCCCGAATCGCGGATACGCCGTCCCCTCGATCGATGCCACCGGCCACCCCGCGCCGCACTGCGCTGGAGTCCGGCCTGCCGGCCGAAGCCGCCGCCTACCTCACCTCTACGGCGTCTTCTGAACGGCCGGCGAGAGCGCCGGCCGGCTGGGCGCGCGACGACATGTACGGCAGACCTGCCGCTGGCCCCGTGGGCGTTGACAATGGGCGCGGGCGCCACAGCGGCCCGCCGCAGCGATGAGAGTGGAGCCCAGGCCTCATCCGGCTCCCGTCGGCGGGCCGGGGAGCAGCCGACTGATGTGGCCGGCGGTGACGAGGTCGTGGTAGGCCTGCCGGACGTTGTCGGGGACGGGCTGGGGGATGGCGTGGCCGGCTTCGGCGTAACGCCAGATGCGTTGGGTGTCCCCGGCGAGCATGGCCATGACCCGGTCGGCATCACCGATGGTGGCGATGTAGTCGTCGAGGCTCATGGGCTCCGACGCGCACCGGACGTCGACACCTGGCCACAGTTTCCGGCAGGTGGCGTAAGCACGACGCTGCTGGTACGGCCGCGAGATCAGGGTGATGCTTTTTGGGGAGATGCCGTGCCTGGCGAGCATCTCGCGGGTGCGGGTGATGTTCTCGCCAGTGTTGCGCGCGGTCGGCTCGACGAGGATGGCGGTGTCAGGGACGCCGAGAGCGAGAGCATGCTCGCGGTAGTGCACCGCCTCGCCGCGGGGGAACCGGGCGACGGTCGTCGGCGCGTTCGCGCCTGTGAACACGATCCGGGGGAACATCCCGCGCAGCTGGAGGTTGGCAGCGCAGGTGGCCACGCCCAGGTCGTGGCTGCCCAGGCCCACGCCGATGTCGGATGGGCGGAGCTCATGGTGCAGGTCGTGGTAGTCCCAGAGCACCTCGACCGTGCCTCGCAGAGCACGTGGGATGACGGCGGGCCCGGTCACCGCTGGTGCCCGGAGTCGGGGATCCGGAAGCGACAGGTCCAGGAGAACTGGGATGCCGCGTGCACCCCGGTCGCATACTCGCGAAGGGGACCGCGCAGACCGGCCGTGCCGAAACGCAGCGGGGTCCGAAAGCACCCCCGCAGCCGATCGAGCGCGGTCGGGTCGGTGCCGACCTCGGCACGCAGCCGCGCCAGTTCCCGCCGGTCGTCCGGATCGGGATCCGCGGCCAGCCAGGCCTGGACCATCCCAGCGAGCGCCGACGGTAGTTCAGCGGGCGGCAGTACGTCACCTCATCGCGTCGCGGCCGCCCCGCACGCGGGGTGGGGCTCGCCTGACGTGGGTCATCTGGCCTGGGTCATCTGGCATCACACTCGCATCACGCCAGCGCCCTCGGCGCCCTGGAACGGCGCGGCGGACAGGACGAGTCAGAAACGGGTGATCAGGTCGGCCAGCAGGTGACCGATGCGCTGGGCCGAGGCGGCACCGGCGGCGAGGACCTCGCGGTGGTCGAGCGGGACATCGGTCAGGCCGGCGGCGAGGTTCGTCACCAGTGAGAGGCCGAGGACCTCGGCGCCTTCGGCTCGGGCGGCGATCGTCTCGTGGACGGTGGACATGCCGACCACATCGGCACCGAGAGCGCGCAGCATCCGGATCTCCGCCGGCGTCTCGTAGTTCGGCCCGGGGAGACCGGCGTAGACACCTTCGACCAGGCAGGCGTCGGCCTCGCGGGCGAGCGCGCGCAGCCGTGGCGCGTAGGCGTCGGTCAGGTCGGTGAAGATCGGTCCGGTCAGTGGGGACCGTCCGGTCAGGTTCAGGTGGTCGGCGATCAGCACGGGCTGGCCGATGCGCAGGTCGGGGTGCAGCCCGCCGGCCGCGTTGGTCAGCACGATCGTCGACGCGCCGGCCGCGCACGACAGGCGGACGGCGTGCACCACCTGGGCCAGCGGATGGCCCTCGTAGGCGTGCACCCGGCCGAGGAAGACGAGCAGCCGGCGTCCACCGAAGCGCATCGACCGGGCCGACGGGCGATGCCCGGGCACGGCGATGGTGGTGGGGAAGCCACCGAGCTGCGCGAAGGTCAGATCGACGACCTCATCGGCCGCGGCCGCCAGGATGTCGGCGGCCGGACGCCAGCCGGAACCCATCGTGATCGCCACCTCGTGCCGTCCGACACCGGTCAGTTCGGCGAGCCGGAGCGCCGAGGCCGCCGCATCCGGCCGGCTGGTCCCACTGGTCCGGCTGGGCGGGGTCGGCCCGTTGGGGGGTGGTGTGTGGCCCGGCTGGACTACCCGGTCCGGCTGGTCGGTGAGCCGCGGCTGGTCCTGCACGCGGCGACTGTACGGGGTGGTGGGGGAGACTGATGTCCGTGCCTTTGCTGCCCTCCCATCGTCGTCTGCCGGATATTCCGTTGGAACCGGGCGAGTTCACCGAAGTCGTGCTGCGTGGCCGGTTGACCGACCCCGAGGGGGCGGGTCGGTTCGTGGCCAGGGCGGAGACCTTCGTCGGACGTCGGGTGGGCGCGTCCCGCTGGATCGTGCTGACCGATCGTCGGCTGCTGGTCGTCGCACCGTTTCCCCGCGAGGGCGACTGGTTCGACGTCGTGTTCGACCGCCGGGAGGTGACGGCGTCCCGTGGGGTTCGGCATGGGGATGTCATCACCGTGGGGCTGACCTCACCACGCGGACCACAGGTGCTGCGGGTCCCGGCCCGGCTGCGGTCGGAGGTCGCCCGATTCATCCGGGCGCTGCGCCGGTGAAGCCGGCGAAGGGTGGGCGCGGCGGACCGATGTCGCCTGCCGGCCGATAGGGTCAGCGGGGAACCCACGGCGGGCGTGACGATGTCGCCACGGAGGACGGCGCCGCGCACTGTGCCGGTGTCCGAGCCGTCGGCGGCGGACGTCCGCGGCCCGGTGGGCCGAACCGGACAGCGATGGGAACGACGGACCGATGACTACAACCCAGCCGGCCACCGGCGAGCTACCGACCGCGGGATCGCGGGATTCCCAGGCAGCCGGGCGGCGCACCGCCATGCGCACCCACCTGTGCGGTGATCTGCGGGCCGATCACGTCGGGGAGACGGTGTCGGTCTGCGGCTGGGTGGCGCACCGCCGCCAGCACGGCGCGGCACTGACCTTCGTCGACCTGCGGGATCACTCCGGGCTCGTCCAGGTCGTCGTCGACGGTTCGGTCGACGTCCGCTCGGAGTACGTGCTGCGGATCACCGGGACCGTGGTGATCCGGCCCGAGGGAACGTCGAACCCGGGGCTGGCCACCGGCGAGATCGAGCTGCGTGACTGCGCGGTGGAGATCCTCTCGACCGCCATCCCGCCGCCGTTCCCGCTCGACGACCGGGCCGACGCGGTGGAGGAGTCCACCCGGTTGACCTACCGTTACCTCGACCTTCGGCGCGAGCGGATGCAGCGCAACCTGCGTACCCGCTCGGCGGTGCTAGGTGCGATGCGGGCTGCGCTGGCGCCGCTGAACTTCGTCGAGGTCGAGACGCCGCTGCTCATGCCGTCCACGCCGGAGGGGGCGCGGGAGTTCATCGTCCCGTCCCGACAGTTCCCGGGCAGTTTCTACGCGCTGCCGCAGTCGCCGCAGCTGTTCAAGCAGCTGCTCATGGTCGGCGGCACCGACCGCTACTTCCAGTTCGCCCGCTGTCTGCGCGACGAGGACCTGCGCGCCGACCGGCAGTACGAGTTCACCCAGCTCGACATCGAGATGAGCTTCGTCGACCAGGACGACGTGCTGGACGTGATCAGCGCCGCGGTCCTCGCCGCCGCCCGTACGGTGGTGGGCCGCCGCGACACGGGTGACGCGGGTGACGGGGGTGGCGCGGGCGGTGAGGTGCCGCCGATCGAGCGGATCACCTGGCACGAGGCGATGAACCGGTTCGGGGTGGACAAGCCGGACCTGCGTTTCGGCCTGGAACTGGTCGAACTGACCGCGATCTTCGCGGACAGCGGCTTCAAGGCGTTCGCCGGCGCGGCCTCGATCAAGGGCATCCGGGTGCCCGCCGGCTCGGCGAGCCACAACCGCCGGCGCCTGGACGACCTCACCGACCGGGCCAAGTCGTTGGGTGCCAAGGGCCTGGTATGGATGCGGGTCGGCGCGCAGGGCGCGCTCGAGTCGCCGGTGCGCAAGTTCCTCTCCGACACCGAGGCCGCCGGCATCGTCGAGGCGACCTCGGCGGTCGAAGGTGACCTGCTGCTCCTCGTCGCCGACGAATGGGCCACCACCTGCGAGGTACTCGGGCAGCTCCGCAACGATCTCGGACGTCCCCCCGCCGGCCAGGGGCCGCTGCGGTTCGTCTGGGTGGTCGACTTCCCGCTGTTCGTCGGGATCGACGCGGCGACCGGACGGCCCAAGCCCGGTCATCACCCCTTCACCCGGCCGCATCCCGACGACCTGGACAAGATGGAATCCGACCCGCTCTCGGTGCGTAGCCGGGCCTATGACCTGGTGCTCAACGGGTGGGAGCTCGGTTCCGGTTCGATCCGGATCCACGAGAGCGAGCTGCAGCAGCGCATCTTCGGCCTGCTGGGCATCACCCCCGAGGAGGCCAACGCCCGCTTCGGCTTCTTCCTCACCCCGTTCGGATACGGCGCCCCGCCGCACGGCGGCTTCGCCGTCGGCATCGACCGGCTGGTCGCGATCCTCGCGGGGGAGGAGAACATCCGCGAGGTGATCGCCTTCCCGAAGACCCAGTCGGGTCTGGACCCCCTGACCGGCGCGCCGACGCCGGTCGCCGACCGTCAGCTGCGTGAGCTCGGGGTTCGGGTCGTGGCCGGGGCATCGGATCAACCCACCGCCTCGGCTGGATCCGCTGCTTCGGCTGGAAGCGGAGCCTCGGCTGGAAGCGGAGCCTCGGCTGGAAGCGGAGCCTCGGCTGGATCCGGGGTGCAGTCGGGCGGATAACGGCGGGCCGAAGGGGTACTCACCACCTGCCGTCCGTGCGCGTGGCGGATCGGCGACGGCTGCCCGAGGCCGAGATCGGCCCCGATCCGAGGAGCCCGCGTGCGGATCCCCTTCTCATCGTCCACGAGCTCGAGTCTTGGCATCGAGTGGGAGCTGCAGCTGGTCGATTATCAGAGCCGGCAGCTGCGCGGCGACGCCGCGGTGATCCTCGACGAGCTACGCGCCAAGGTCGGCGAGCGGGAGGCGGCGAAGGCCAAGCACGAGCTCTTCGACTCCACGATCGAGGTGATCACCGGCGTCTGCGGATCGGTGGGTGAGGCCACCGCCGATCTCGCCGGTACCATCTCGGTGCTGCGCGACCTGGCGGAACGACGCGGCGTGGGCCTGATGTGCAGCGGCACCCATCCGATCAGCGACTACGCCAGTCAGCGGATCACCGAGGACGAGCGGTACGCCAAGCTTGTCTCGCAGATGCAGTGGATGGCCCGACGGCTGCTGATCTTCGGGGTGCACGTGCACGTCGGCGTGCGATCGCCGGACAAGGCCATGCCCATCGTGAATGCTCTGATGGCCTACATCCCACACTTTCTGGCGCTGTCCGCCTCGTCGCCCTACTGGCTGGGTGACGACACCGGGCTCGCCTCCTCCCGGTCGCAGGTGTTCGCGAGTCTGCCGACCGCCGGGCTGCCCTACCCGCTCGACGACTGGCCCGGGTTCGAGGCCTTCATGGGAACACTGATCGCCTCGGGGACCATCGAGACGATCCGTGAGATCTGGTGGGACATCCGTCCACATCCGAACTTCGGCACCGTGGAGCTGCGCATCTGCGACGGGCTGCCCACCCTGATGGAGGTCGGGGCGGTCGCCGCCCTCGCCCAGTGCCTCGTGGACCGGATGAACACCCAGATCGACCGCGGCTACCGCCTGCCCGCGCCGAAGCGCTGGCTCGTCCAGGAGAACAAGTGGCGCGCGGCGCGTTACGGACTCGACGCGCAGATCATGATCGACGCGCAGGGCGCGGTCCGATCCGTCCGCGACGACATCATCGACCTGGTGGAAGATCTTCTTCCGGTCGCGCATCGGCTCGGCTGCGCCGGGGAGCTGGCGGACGTCCTGGCGATCGTCGAGATCGGAGGAAGTTCCACCCGCCAGCGCGAGGTCGCCCGGCGGGCCGGCGGGGATCTCCTTCCGGTCGTCGATACCCTCCTGGCGGAGATGGAGGCCGGCCGTCCGATCGTGGACCGACCGGCCGCGTCCCGGGTGACCTCACCGCCGTCCGGTCCGGTATCGCCGTCCGGTCCGGTACCCGCCTCCGGTGTGGTCCTGGGTCTGTGACGAGTGGTTCTGGGGGTAACAGGATTGGGGAGTGGCAGGGAGGTGCCCGACCCGCAGATACAGGCGGATGGCATCGCCGCGGTCACCAGGTGGCTGGCCGTCCACGAATCCGAGCTGATCGCGCTGCGCCGGGATCTGCACGCCCATCCGGAGCTCGGCCGGCAGGAACGCCGCACCACCGGGCAGGTGGAAGCCAGGCTGCAGGCGGTCGGGTTGGACCCGCGGCGACTGCCGGACGTTCCCGGTCTGTGGTGTGACATCGGGGCCGACGCGGAGGGCGATCCCGCGGTTCCGGTGGTGCTGGTGCGGGCTGACATGGATGCGTTGCCGCTGCCGGACTCCAAGGATGTGCCCTACCGTTCGACGGTGCCCGGCGTCACCCATGCCTGCGGTCACGACGTGCACACGGTGGTGACCCTCGGCGTGGGCCTGGCGCTCGCCGAGTACGCACGTGCCGTCGCGCTGCCCGGGACCGTGCGACTGGTGTTCCAACCCGCCGAGGAGCTGATGCCCGGTGGTGCCCTGGACGTGATCGACGCGGGCGTGCTCAAACCCGTGTCCGCGGCCATCGCCGTTCACTGCGATCCGGCTCTGGACGTGGGCACCATCGGACTGCGCACCGGTCCGATCACCTCGGCCGCCGACGCTCTCGAGATCACCCTGGCGGGGCCAGGTGGCCACACCTCGCGCCCGCAGAACACGGTGGACCTGATCTACGCGATGGTGCGTCTGGCCGCGGACCTGCCGGCCGCGCTCGGGCGCCTTGTCGATCCACGGTCAGCACTGTCCCTGGTCTGGGGGCAGATCCAGGCTGGTACCGTCGCCAACGCCATCCCACGCTCCGGCCAGCTGCGCGGTACCCTGCGCACCCTGTCCCGGGAGACCTGGGACGCGGTTCCGGAGCTGGTGACCCGGCTCGCGGAGGAGCTGGTCGCCCCGTATGGCGCGCAGATCGTGGTCGACTACCGCCGCGGCGTGCCCCCGGTGGTCAACAGCGCCCAGGTCGTCGACGTCTTTCAGCAGGTCGTCGATGTCTGGTTGGGGCATGGCGCCTCGGCCACGGTGGCGCAGTCACTCGGCGGCGAGGACTTCGGCTGGTATCTCAACCACGTCCCGGGCGCCCTGGCCCGGCTGGGTACCCGTGTGCCCGGCGGACCCACCTACGATCTTCACCAGGGCGCCTTCGACGTGGACGAGCGGGCCATCGGCGTGGGGGTGCGCCTGCTGGCCGGGTCCGCCCTCGAGCTGCTGCGGCGCCATCGGCCGCCGGCCACCGGCTGAGTACGCCACCGGCTGAGTACGTCCCCGCCGCGACCGCGCTACGCGGTCGGCCGGGAACGCAGCTCGCTGACGTAGTCGGCAGGCGCACCAGCCTTCTCCGCCGAGTCGGCGATCATGTTCAGATACCAGAGGGACGGGAGCCCGCCCTCGTAGGAGTTCAACACGTACGTCCAGGCGAGGGCTTCGCCGTCAAGGGTGTGCACGCGGACACGGATGCGGGTGTAGAGCCCGGTGTCCGCTCCCTCCCAGATGTCAAGCCGCTCCAGATCATAACGATCAAGATCGTAGAGAAGAGCGTAGGCGTGCGCGCCCGGCGCCTCGACGATGGTCGCGAGGGCACCGTCCCATCCGACGTCCTCGCCGCCAAAGGTCAACCGCCACCCGTTGATCCATCCGGTTCCGGTAACGGGCGAGTGGGGCGTCCGTTTCTTCATCTGCGCCGGATCGAGGTTGCCGGCGTATGCCGCGTACAAGGTCATTGTGGTCTCTCGGGAGTGACGGTGCGTTGCCAGGGCTACAGGTTGCTGGTCGGTACTGGAACCTTCGCGATCTACGGCACTCTCCCCGCGGAGACTCCGCCTGCGATCCTACGGAGCTGTCCGTACCAGGAGGAGCGGTGCCATCCAGGAGGGGGAAGATAAGAGCAGGACTGGTCGGGATCGGAGGGCTCGTGACACGCATTGTCATTCTCGGTGGAGGTCCAGGGGGCTACGAGGCGGCACTGGTCGCGGCATCCCTGGGCGCCTCCGTGACAGTTGTTGACTCGGACGGCATCGGTGGCGCCTGTGTGCTCACGGACTGCGTTCCTTCGAAGGCGCTCATCGCGACCTCGGAGACCATGACAAATCTCGCACTTGCTCCGGGTCTGGGTATCCGCCCGCACGGTCCCGGTGTGACTGCGGACACCTCGAGCCCGGCGGTCGCCTGGGGGATGCCGAGCGGCTCGGATTCGGGTATGCCCGCTCTCACCCCACCCGAGGTGGTCGGAGTCGACCCCGTGCAGGTCTACGAGCGGGTCCGGGAACTCGCCAAGGCGCAGTCCCTGGACATCGAGCGGCGACTCGAACGCGAGAAGGTCGAGATCGTGCACGCCACCGGTCGCCTCGTCGGCCCGCATGCGATCGAGGCGAGCAACGGTGAGACCTTTGTGGGCGACGTCGTGCTTGTCGCGACGGGTGCCGCACCCCGAATCCTGTCCAGCGCCCAGCCGGATGGTGAGCGGATACTTACCTGGCGTCATCTCTACGACCTCAAGGAAATTCCGGAACATCTCGTCGTTGTCGGCTCCGGGGTGACCGGCGCCGAGTTCGCGAGCGCGTACCGGGCTCTGGGCGCGGAGGTCACCCTGGTGTCCTCCCGAGATCGGGTCCTGCCGGGTGAGGACCTCGACGCGGCCCGGGTTATCGAAGACGTGTTTGTCCGCCGGGGAATCGAGGTGCTCAATCGTTCACGGGCCTCCTCGGTGCGGCGGATAGGCGACGGAGTCATCGTCGAGCTTTCTGATGGTCGGACTGTTGCAGGTAGCCACGCTCTCATGGCCGTCGGTTCCGTGCCGAGAACGCGGGATCTTGGCCTTACTGACGTGGGTGTGCGGCTCGGGCCGGGTGGCCACGTCGGTGTCGACCGGATGTCGCGTACCTCGGTGCCCGGTGTCTACGCCGCCGGCGACTGCACCGGAGTTCTGCCACTGGCTTCGGTCGCGGCCATGCAGGGCCGAATCGCCATGTGGCACGCACTCGGTGAGGCGGTAAGCCCGCTGCGGCTCGGAACGGTCTCCTCGAACATCTTCACCGAGCCCGAGATCGCGACCGTGGGCATGAGCCAGGTCATGAAGGACGCCGGCGCGGTCGCCGCGGAAGTAACCACCGTGCCACTTTCGCGAAACCCCCGCGCCAAGATGATGGGTATCCAGGACGGCTTCGTCAAGCTCTTCTGTCGACCCGGAAGTGGCAGTGTTCTCGGCGGTGTCGTCGTGGCGCCACGGGCATCCGAGCTCATTCTCTCCGTGTCTCTTGCCGTTGAAAACGGACTCACGGTCGACCAGATCGCCCATACGTTCTCCATCTATCCTTCGCTCTCCGGCTCGATCACCGAAGCGGCGCGGGTCCTGCGACCACGTGACTTCTTTGCTGGATTCGACAACCCTTCCTGAGACGCGGCTTGGGTGCCTGCAGTCCTGGCTCCTGAAGAACCATCCTCGCTCCTGAAGGGCCGTGGGGGGCTCCTGAAGAAGCGCGGGTGGTGCACATCATCGTCAGCCGGCATGGCGGAGCTGGGTGTGGCGCCATGCCGGTTATCCGATGGCCTCCTCAGCATAGGCGAGATGTTCCCTGAGATCCACCATCGGTTGGAGTCCATTTCCCTCGGCCGTGTGGTCGCCATTTCCTCGAACTTGCAGTCGGGCCGTGTGGGACGGCCGGGATTCGGATTGCCTCTGGTGCTGTGGTCGTAGCGCCAGGTGAAGTCGTGTGCACAGCCTCAAGTGTGATCGGGGGTTGCCAGGCGGCCGGTCGGCATCTACTATTCGAATGTACGTTCGATCAGCGAGTCCGGAATCCGGTCCTTGTGCCGGCTTTCTCTTTCCGGTCTCTGCGGTCCGGTATCTGCTGTCGTCGTCTTTTGAATGGGGGCTGTGATGGTGGCTGGAACATGTGCGGCGCCAGCAGCGTCGGATGAGGAGGAGCGGGCGTGGTTGGCATCGGTGGAGGTCGGCGGTCGCCGGGTGGCGGATCTGATGGATGTGGACTGTCTTGCGTGGGATGAGGAGGCCGGGCGGCGGGTGGCGCGGGCGGAAGCGGAGCGTCTGCTGGTCCGCGCGCGCCTGACCGAGCTGCGCCCCGCTCCGGTGGATGCGGGGACGTCGCAGGGGCGCGGCGAGCAGCCCGATGGTGGTGCGCGGGGTGGCGGCGAGCAGGCCGGCGCCGGCGGGACGTGGGCCGAGCCGGGCCGGTGGGGCTACGACGAGTTCGTCGGCGAGGAGGTCGCGCTCCGCGCGCGGCTGTCACCTTCCGAAGGTGGGAAGCAGACGGCGTTCGCGGTTCGGGTCGTACGGCGGCTGCCCGCCGGGGTGAAGGCGCTGTGGGACGGGCGGATCGATCTGGCCCGTCTCGTGGCGTTGGACCGGCTGACCGCCCCACTCGACGGCTCGCTCGTCGCGCAGGTTGCCGGCCCGGTGTTGGCCAAGGGCGGCCGGCCGAGCCTGAAGGCGTTCGAGCAGGCGGTGCGCCGCCGGGTCCTGGTGGTCGATCCGGATGGGGCGGCGCGGCGTCAGAAGGCGGCCGAAGGTACCCGGCGCGTCGAGGCACGCACGGAGCCCGACGGCATGGGCCGTCTGGCGATGTTCCTGCCCGCGCTGCGCATGCTGGCGGTGTGGGCGCGCATCGACCGGCTGGCCCGGCAGGCTGGTACCGGCGATGCTCGCAGCCTCGATCAGCGGCGGGCGGATGTGGCGTACGCGCTACTGATGGGCGAAAGCCTGGGTCGTGTCAACCTGGAGATGCAGGTGGTCGTCCCGGTGGAGACGCTGCTGGGGCTGGCGGAGCGCCCAGGTGAGATCCCTGGATACGGGCCCGTCCCAGCGGAGATCGTTCGGGAGATGAGCCAGGACCCGCGGTGCACCTGGCGGCAGATGCTGACCCGGCGGGAGACCGGAGAACTCGTCGGTCTCGGGCGTCGCCGGTTTCCGCCCGCCGCCCTGGCGCGGCATGTGCGAGCGCGCAACAGCCAGTGCGTCCTGCCGGGCTGCAACACCCCCGCGGGCAGCAGCGATCTTGATCATACGGTGGCCTGGGTCGACGGTGGTCTCACCGAGAACGGCAATCTTGCGCCCCTCTGCCGCAGACACCATCGGATGCTGGGTCGCTACAAGCAGCGGCCCGACCAGGTGTCGGAGCACGGGGCGAGGCAGCGGTGGCTCGTCGAACAGGGCCAGCCCGGTCACATGACGTGGACGACCCCCACCGGGGGTGAGTACCACACGCACCCTGACAACTACACAGAGACGTAGTGGCGGGTGGCGGGCGGCCTCAGCCCGCTTCCTGTGGGTCATCCGGTGGCGGGAGGACAGGCGGGAAGCCGTGCTGTTCGAGGCGCCGGTTACGGAAGTAGCTGCTGGTGGCGAAGCCAAGGCCCAGACCTGCGGCCAGGAGGAGCCCGACGGCGATGCCACGAACCGCTGGCTGGCCAGGAAGCAGTGCGAAGACCACGGCGAAGGGCAGGAGAAGAAGGGGCGGGCGGATGGCCTGCCGGACCCGCCACCCGGGCCCGGTCAGATCATGCGAGACCCATGCGCGGTACGTCGGCGGCAACGTGCCACCGAGAAGGTAGTGGATTCGGCCGGTCAGTGGCGGCCGGTGTGTGCCAGCACCGGGTGTGCCAGCACCGTCCACCGCCGTAGCCCCATCCCGACCGTCCGCCGGCGAGCTGTCCTCACTGCCGCTCATACCCGCAGCTTACGAAGCGGCCAGGCGGAGCGAGGACAGCGACCGGCGAACAGGTGGCATCTAGTCCTTGATCTCACAAAGGACAGCCCCGCTGGTGACAACCGAGCCGACGGCCGCGGCGAGATCGGTGATCTTGCCGTCGCGGTGGGCGTTGATCGGCTGCTCCATCTTCATCGCCTCCAGGACGACGATGAGATCGCCGGTCGCGACCGTGTCACCCTCGCTGACCGCCACCTTCACGATGGTGCCCTGCATGGGGCTCGTCAGCGCGTCCCCGGTGACCTTCGCGGCGGCGGCCCCGCGGGAGCGTCGCTTGGGTGCCGCGCCCCTGCCGGTTCCCGCGGCGGCCGTCGCGGCGCCGAGGCCGGCCGGAAGCACCACTTCGAGGCGCTTGCCACCTACCTCGACGACAACGGTCTGCCGTTCGGGTGCGGTGGTGTCCGCGTCGGTGCCGCCGGTGAACGCGGGAATGGTGTTGTCGAACTCCGTCTCGATCCACCGGTTGTGGATGCGGAACGGTTCCGCGGTGTCATCCGGGGCGAAAGCCTGATCCCGGACGACGGCGCGGTGGAACGGCAGGGCAGTCGCCATGCCGTCGACGACCATCTCGTCGAGGGCGCGCCGGGCGCGCTCGAGCGCTTCCTGACGGGTGGCACCGGTGATGATGAGCTTGGCGAGCAGCGAGTCGAACGCGCCCCCGATGACACTGCCGCTCTCGATGCCGGTGTCCAGCCGCACGCCGGGGCCGGCCGGTGAGACGAACGTGGTGACGGTGCCGGGCGCGGGCAGGAAGTTGCGCCCCGGGTCCTCACCGTTGATCCGGAACTCGAACGAGTGGCCGCGGGGAGCGGGATCGGTGAAGTCGAGGGCTTCGCCCTCGGCGATCCGGAACTGGGCGCGAACCAGGTCGACACCGGAGACCTCCTCGGTCACCGGGTGCTCCACCTGCAGGCGCGTGTTGACCTCAAGGAAGCTGATCATGCCGTCGCGGGCGACCAGGAACTCGACCGTGCCAGCCCCCACATAGCCGGCCTTGCGGCAGATCGTCTTCGAGGCGTCATAGAGCGCGGCGAGCTGCGTTTCCGAGAGGAAGGGCGCCGGGGCCTCCTCGACCAGCTTCTGGTAGCGCCGTTGCAGCGAGCAGTCACGGGTGCCGACGACGACCACATTGCCATGGGTGTCCGCGAGCACCTGGGTCTCGACATGCCGTGGCTGGTCGAGGTAACGCTCGACGAAGCACTCGCCGCGGCCGAAGGCGGCAACCGCCTCACGCACGGCGCTGTCGAACAGCTCGGGCAGTTCCTCCGCGGTCCAGGCGACCTTGAGACCCCGCCCGCCACCACCGAACGCCGCCTTGATCGCGACTGGCAGGCCGTACTGGTTGGCGAACTCGATGACCTCACCGACTCCCGCCACCGGATCGGCGGTGCCAGGTGCCAGCGGGGCGCCGACCTCCAGCGCGATGTGACGGGCGGCGGTCTTGTCGCCGAGGCGTCGGATGGCCTCGGGCGGCGGGCCGATCCAGGTGAGGCCGGCGGCGATCACGGCCTCGGCGAAGTCGGCGTTCTCGGAAAGAAAGCCGTATCCCGGATGGACGGCGTCGGCACCCGATGCCTTACAGACATCCAGAATCTTGTCGATACGCAGGTAAGAGTCGCCGGGAGTGTTCCCGCCGAGGGCGAAAGCCTCGTCGGCGACACGCACGTGCAGTGCGTCGATATCCGGTTCCGCGTAGACCGCGACGCTGGTGTATCCGGCGTCGCGGCAGGCGCGAGCCACCCGGACCGCGATCTCACCTCGGTTGGCAATGAGGATCTTACGCACGCTGCTCCCGTCCTCTTCCGGCCTGCCTGATGTTAGGCGAGTCGGTCCGCGCTGCTCGCTGTCGTTCAACCCTGATGTGATGCCACGGACATGTCACGTGAGTGATGGCATCCGCTCACCATCCCGCGCGGGTGCGCACACCCGGGCTCAGCCCGGAAAGACGCCACGCGCCTGCTCCAACGTGGAGTGGTCCGCGGTGACCCTGCGTGGGATCGGCCCACGGGGACCGGACGGGGGGCGGCGGCGGTGCGGCGGCGGTCGCCTGGGCCGCCAGCAGCGCCACCACCGCGGCGATCTCCTCCGGAGTGGCGTTTCCGCGGATGAGCCGAAGCGTCGGCCGATCCGGCTGCCCGTCCTGGTCTTGGGCCACGTTCCTCTCCCTGCTCGACGTGTACCGGCGAAAACGCCGGCGCTGGAGTGCACGCGTCGTCGTCGCGACGCTCGGTCCGTGCCCTAGAGCGGGATGTTTCCGTGCTTCTTCGGCGGCAGCGACTCACGCTTGGTGCGCAGCAGTCGGAGCGCCCGGATGATTGCACGGCGCGTCTCCGACGGGTTGATCACGGCGTCGAGGTAGCCACGTTCCGCCGCGATGTACGGAGTGGCGAAGTGATCGGTGTAGTCCTCGATCAGCTCGGCGCGGCGGGTGTCCGAGGACTCGGACTTGGCCAGCTCCCGGCGGTAGATGATGTTGACAGCGCCGCGGGCACCCATGACCGCGATCTCCGCGGTCGGCCAGGCCAGGTTGATGTCGGCCCGCAGGTGCTTGGAGCCCATGACGTCGTAGGCGCCGCCGTAGGCCTTGCGGGTGATGACGGTGACCTTGGGGACCGTCGCCTCCGCATAGGCGTAGATCAGCTTCGCGCCGCGGCGGATGATTCCGTTCCACTCCTGGGATGTACCCGGCAGGAAGCCCGGCACGTCGACGAGCGTGAGAACGGGAATGTTGAACGCGTCGCAGGTGCGGACGAAACGGGCGGCCTTCTCGCTCGCGTCGATGTCCAGGGTGCCGGCGAACTGCATCGGCTGGTTGGCGACCACGCCGACCGAACGGCCGTCGATCCGGCCGAAGCCGACGATCAGGTTCTGCGCGAACTGCGCGTGGACCTCGAGGAAGTCACCGTCGTCGGCGAGCCGCTCGATGATCAGGTGCATGTCGTACGGCGTGTTGGGCGAGTCCGGGATGAACGTGTCGAGATCCGGATCGAGCTCCGCGTCCAGGTCGTCCACGGGCTCGTAGGCGGGTGCCTCCTCGAGGTTGTTCGAGGGGAGGTAGGACAGCAGGGCCCGAGCCAGCTCAAGGCATTCGGCCTCGTCCGCGGACTGGAAGTGGGCGACGCCGCTGCGCGAGTTGTGGGTGGTGGCTCCGCCGAGCTCCTCCATCCCGACGTCCTCGCCGGTGACCTCCTTGATGACGTCCGGGCCGGTGATGAACATGTGGCTCGTCTGGTCGACCATCAGGGTGAAGTCGGTGATCGCGGGGGAGTACACCGCGCCGCCCGCGCACGGGCCCATGATCAGGGAGAGCTGGGGGACGACACCCGACGCCATGACGTTGCGGTAGAAGATCTCGCCGTACAGACCGAGGGAGACGACTCCCTCCTGGATGCGGGCACCGCCGGAGTCGTTGAGGCCGACGACCGGGGAGCCGGTCTTGAGCGCCAGGTCCATGACCTTGACGATTTTCTCGCCGAAGACCTCGCCCAGGCTGCCGCCGAAGACGGTGAAGTCCTGGCTGAACACGCAGACCTGCCGGCCCTCGACCGTGCCGTAGCCGGTGACGACACCGTCCCCGTACGGACGGTTGGCCTGGACACCGAAATCATGTGCCCGGTGGCGGGCGAACGCGTCGGTCTCCACGAACGAGCCGGGATCAAGGAAGGCCTCGATCCGCTCTCGTGCCGTCATTTTGCCCTTGGCATGCTGCGCATCCACGGCCCGCTGGGATCCAGCGTGGACAGCCTCATCGTTCACACGCCGCAGTTGAGCAAGTCGCCCTGCGGTGCTGCGCGGGTCGGGAGCGGAATCCTCAGCGGACACGGGAAGAGCCATAGGCCGCAGCGTACGACCCCCGCGTGTCCACGCGCTCGAGACATATGGAGTTGATCTCATCGATTGCGCTACTTCGCTCTGACCAGGGCCGTCCGGTCGTATCGCGCGTCACAGTATGCGCGTTTTGCTGTCGTCGGTGGTGCTGGAACAACTACTGGGGTGGCTTGCCGGAGGGGACCGTCAGAACCCGGCCCGCGGCCGCCGATGGGTGGGCGTGGCACGGTCGCTTCTGTCAGGCTGTGCCGGTGCACGTGCCTTCGGATGCCATCAGTCCCGATGCCCCCGTCGCCCCACGCGCGTCCGGCGGGGGAGCTGCCCGGGTAGGCGCGGCGCCGAAGCGCATCGTGGACGCGACGCCGGCCCGTCCGCTGCTTGATGCGCCCCGGCTGGCGGACTTCCTCTCCGCGGCCGGCACCGACTTCGGGCTTACGGTCGTGTCCGAGATCGACTCCACGAACGCCGCCCTGGTGCGGGTGGCCCGCGCGCGGACCGCCGCCACGGCACCCACCGAGACCAGCCCGACCAGCAGCCCGGACAGTCCGACCGAGGCGGAGCTCGCCGAGGTGGGCCGCCGGTGGCGGCAGGTGGACGCGCCGCGTGGCCATGTGCTGGTCGCCGAGAGGCAGGTGGCGGGTCGCGGTCGGCTTGATCGGAGCTGGGAGTCGCGGGTCGGCGCCGGGCTCACCGTGTCGCTGCTCGTGCGTCCCATGGTCGAACCGGCGCGCCTGGGCTGGTTGCCGATGGTGGTGGGCACCGCGCTGGTGTCAGCGGTGCGCCGGGTGACCGGCGTCACGGCCTCGCTGAAATGGCCCAATGATCTGCTCGTTGACGGTGCGAAGCTCGCCGGCATCCTGGTGGAACTGGTGCCAGCCCCGGCGATACCGCCCGCCGCGGTGATCGGCTTCGGTCTGAACGTCCACGCGCAGTCCGACGAGCTGCCACCACGGTCGACGAGCCTGAGCCTGTGCGGCGCCCCCACGAGCGCGCTCGACCGCACCACGCTGCTCGGCGAACTCCTCACCGAGCTCGCCGGCGCCCTGGTCCGGTGGGAGCGTGACCCGATGTCGGCCCGCGCCGACTACCTGGCCGTCTGTGCCACGATCGGTCGCCGGGTGCGGGTCGAACTGCCTGGTGGACGGACTCATCTCGGCACGGCGATGGACGTGGACGCCGAGGGGCGACTGGTCGTCGACGGCCACCCCTTCAGCGCGGGAGACGTCGTCCACCTGCGCTGACCGGGCCGGCAACGTCGGGGTGAAGCGGGACGCGGGCCGGTCAGGCGGGATGCGGGTCGCCAGGAAGCAGGCCCGCGAGGTTCGGCGATCTCGTTTGGTGAGCCCGGCGGGCAACGCGCGGGAGGGCCACGTGTGGTCCGATGAAGGAAGGTGCGACGATCGTCGGCGTGGCGTTTCCCGACGATATCCTCGCCCCGGACGAAGAGGTGGTCGTCCACCTCCATCCGCACTGGGTCAGTCTGGTCGGTCCGGCACTGTGGACGGTGGCGGCCCTGCTTTTCGCGGTGCTCGGTGTCTTCTTCGCGCCCGGTGGCTTTTTCCAGAAACCAATCCAGTACCTGGTGCTGATCGTGGCGTTGGGCCTCATCGGCTACCGGGGTGCGCTGCCCTGGCTACGGCAGCTGACCACGCACTACGTCATCACCAGCCAGCGCCTCGTGGTGCGCGAGGGTCTGCTGACCCGGGTCGGCCGCGATGTTCCGGTTTCCTGGCTCGTCGGCACGACCGTCCAGCAGAGCCTGTTCGAGCAGTGGGTGGGCTCAGGGCGACTCGTCGTCGAGACGGCTGGCCAGCGGGGCCGGATCACGCTGTCCTGCATGCCGCATGTCGAACGCATGCAGGAGATGCTGGCCGAGCTCGCCGCGCCCTATCAGGGGCGCGGCTCAGGTGATCCTCGGCGGGGCGGCTGGAACCCCGGCCAGTGATCGGCGGCCAGTGATCGGCGGCGGATCGGCGCCAGCGCCGCGGCGGCGCGCCGCGGAGCGTGCGGATCAGATCGGGTCGTAGGCGCGCCACCAGGCGAAGAACTGGTCGGCATCGGGTAGCTCGGCGGTGAAGCCGAGCCGGGAATCGTCCACCGTCCAGTAGACCGCGAAACGGCCAGGGGTGACCCGGCAGACGAAGCTGCCGCGGCGGTGGGCGGTCCGTGCCCAGCGTTCCACCCCGCTGCGGCCGTGGGCGCAGGTGGTACCGGGATCGGAGCCGGCCAGTCCGACCGAGCGTTCGCGCAGGTCGGCCTGGAGAGCTTCGGCGGTCCCGTAGCTGATGACGGACAGCTGCTCGGGTGCGCTCGCCGCGGTGGAGCTGCCCGGTGCGCAGCTCACCGCCACCACCACCCCATCCCCGTCCCGCGGCGCCGAGCGGCAGTCGGTGACGGTGAAGGGGAGCAGCGCCGCGACCAGGTCGGCGTCGGCCGGCTCCAGAGTCAGCGTGGACGTCGCACTGGCACCCCCCGCGGTACCTGTCACCGAGGAGGGTGCGGCGGTCGAGTCATCTCGGTCGCCGTCCGAACCGCCACCGGCTGTGACAGCCACGACGATGCCGACGGCCGCGAGGACGAGGACGACCCCCATGGCGAGGAGCATCCTGCGCCGCGCAAGGCCGGGTCGACCATCCTGGTCCGCACCGGGCCCGGGTTGTGACGGGCCCGGGTCCTCGCCGGCACGCA
>NZ_CADCWS010000026.1 GCF_902806475.1 Candidatus Frankia nodulisporulans | reverse complement strand
GTCCGAGTCGACTGGATCTGTCCGACGCGGTCGCCTGCCCAGAGCTATCTGGTGCGGCCGGCTGGCCGAAGCGAGTCGTCGCGGGCCGTCCAACCGAAGCGATCTGATGTGGGCCATCTGGCGGCGGTCCGTCCGACGCGGGGGTCTGAAGCAGGTGCAGATACGGCGATATGAGTTCGGGTGTCGAGAGCCAGGGCGGCACGAGATCCGCTGTGAGCCCGAATGGAGCGGGGGACCGGAACGTGGCCGGCCGAACGTCGCCCGACTGGAGCGGCCTGAGCGGCCTGAGCGGCGTGGGGCCGAGCGGGGCGGGGACGTCTGGGGCGAGGTGGGCGTGCGGACGCGGTTGTCGTTCAGGCCCGGCCGGCGACGCGGGGGACGTGGAGCTGACCAGTGGGCGCGTCGAGCTCGGGTGGAAGGAACAGGCGCTGCGTCGCGGCCAGGACTGCCTCGGCTACCGCGGCGCGGAACTGTGCGCTTCCGAGCGCCTGGGCGTCATGTTCGTTGGTGAGATAGCCGAGGTCCAGCCGGACGGTGGGCATGCGGGTCCGGCGGAGTAGATCCCAGGCCTTGGGGTGAGTTCGGCAGTCCAGCATGTCGGTGCGCGAAACGATCTCACGCTGAACGAGCTGCGCGAAGCGCTCACCGACTGCCGACGATCCGCGGGTCGTCCCGTAGTAGTAGGCCGAGATGCCCTGGGCCTGCGGTGAGTCGCTGCCGTCGGTGTGCAGGGAGATCAGCAGGTCGGCCTCGAGGGAATTGGCACGGACCGCGCGTTCCTGTTCGGTCAGGGATTCATCCGGACCGTGGATGAGGACCGACTCCAGGCCGGAGTCGGTGAGCCTGATCGAAAGCCGGTCGGCCAGGTCGGCCATGAGGTCACGCTCGTACAGCCCGTTGCTGACAATGCCGGTGTCGTCGCCGCCGTGGCCGGGATCCAGGGCGATGACCACACCGAGCAGGGACGAGCCACGGGCGAGCAGGCGCACGGACTCCCGTAGGACATCCGGACGGCCGCCGGTCACCGTGCGACGTAGGCGGGTCAGCTCGCCCAGGGTCTGCGGGCCGCACCGACCGTCGGGCTGGAGGCCCCGGTTGCGCTGGAAGTCGCGCACCGCGCCTTCGGTGCGTGGGCCAAAGATTCCGTCGGTGCGCCCAACATCGAATCCCATGTTGGACAGGCGCTCCTGGAGCGCCGCCACATCGTCACCGACAAACGGGTGCGCGGCGCTGTGGTAGAGCAGCCGGTCGCCGAGGTTGCGCCGGGCTTCCTCCAGCGCGCGGGTGCTGTCCGGACCGAGGATGCCGTCGACGGACAGACCACGGCTCTGCTGGAAGGCGCGTAGCGCCCGGTCGAGGGTCCGATCGAACTGGTCGGGCGGGGTGTTGGGTGACGCTGTCGTCGTCGGCGGGGTCGGCTGGCCAGTGGACGGGTCCACGGGTACCGCAGGCGCCACCGAGCCGGACGGCACCGCGCCAGCTGACTGGACCGCGCCAGCTGACTGAACCGTGCCAGTTGATGAGCCTGGGTCGGTCGATGAGTCTGGGTCGGTCGATGAGCCTGGGTCGGCAGCACCGGGGAGAACACCGGCCACCGCTGGTCCACCGGCCTGTCGGGGTGTCGCCGGCAGAAATCCGAGGTGTGTCAAGGTCGCTCGAACCTCGGCGATGATCGGAGCCTGGTCTCCCAGCCGCAGCAGCTTCACGTCCATGAACCCTTCAGCTCGGCCGCCTCACCGTGCATGTGGATGAGACCGCAGCTCGCAACCACCGCATCGATGGACCGATCTCCCCACCCACGAATGCCGGATCTGCTGGATCTCAAGCCTAGGCCATGACCATGTGGTCCCGACCAGCCAGGAAGGGGAACCTCCGACACTGACCGGTGCGGGCGGGGTGTCGGAGAGGCGGTGAAGGTGCCGTCCATGTCGGTGAACGCCGACGGCCCGCCGGCGGTGAGGCACGGCGGGCCGTCGATGAAGCGCGACGCGCGCGGGAGAGCCCCTGCTCGGGGGCGCTGGTCCCGCGGCGCGCCGGTAGGTCAGATGTACTCGGAGAGATCGCGCAGCAGCGCGGCCTTCGGCTTCGCGCCGACGATGCTCTTGTCGACCTCGCCCTTCACGAAGACGGCCATGGTCGGGATCGACATGATCTGGTAGTTCCGCGCGGTCTGCGGGTTCTCGTCGATGTTGAGCTTGACGATGCGCAGCTTGTCGCCGTGCTCCTTGGCGATCTCCTCGAGGACCGGGGCGACCATCTTGCACGGACCGCACCACTCGGCCCAGAAGTCCACCAGAACCGGGAGTTCGCTCTTGAGAACCTCGCTCGCGAAGGTGTTGTCAGTGACAACAACGGTACTGCCTGCCATTATTGATCTCCCTGCTGATTCTGGTGAACGTGGTGGTGGTGGTGTGGCTCGCGTGGTGCTGAGTGCGATGGTGGGGCAGAACGCGGGTCGGGGTGGGGCGGCGGGACGTGGGACGGGTCTGTCAGGCCGGCTGGGACTGCGGGGCGCGGGGCGCTGCCGCGCTGGGGACCTCGGCCACCGCGGAAGCGGTCGCGGCGCTTTCGGTCGGACCCTCGCTGGCGGCGACGAAGCGCTCGGCGTCGAGGGCGGCCGAGCAGCCGGTCCCGGCCGCGGTGATCGCCTGTCGGTAGGTGTGGTCGACAACGTCGCCGCAGGCGAACACGCCATCCACGTTGGTGTGGGTGGTGGGGTGGGCGACCTGGACATAGCCGTCGCCGTCCAGGTCAAGCTGCCCACGCACGAGTTCTGTGCGCGGGTCGTGACCGATAGCGACGAACAGGCCGGTCAGGGGAAGTTCGTCGGTTTCGCCGGTGACGGTGTCGCGCAGGCGGACGCCGGTGAGCTTGTCGGCGCCGAGCAGTTCGGTGACCTCGGAGTTCCACCGGAAGCGGATCTTGTCGTTGGCGAAGGCGCGCTCCTGCATGATGGCGCTGGCCCGCAGCTTGTCCCGCCGGTGGATCACCGTCACCGAGCGGGCGAAACGGGTCAGGAAGGTCGCCTCCTCCATCGCCGAGTCGCCACCGCCGACGACCGCGATGTCCTGGTCGCGGAAGAAGAAGCCGTCGCAGGTCGCGCAGGCCGACACGCCGCGGCCGAGCAGGCGGTCCTCGTCCGGCACGCCGAGCTTGCGGTAGGCCGATCCGGTGGCGACGATGACCGTCCTGGCCCGGAAGACCTGGTCCTCCACCTTGACGATCTTCGGGGTGGCGGCGAGGTCAACCTCGGTGACGTCGTCCGGCACGAGCTCCGCGCCGAACCGCTCGGCCTGCTTGCGCAGGCTTTCCATCAGCTCGGGGCCCTGGATGCCCTCCGGGAAACCCGGGAAGTTCTCCACCTCGGTGGTGTTCATCAGCGCACCGCCAGCGGTGATCGCGCCCTCGAACACGAGCGGCCGCAGGTTGGCTCGGGCCGTGTAGATCGCGGCCGTGTACCCCGCCGGCCCCGACCCGACGATGATGACATCGCGCACGTCGTCGGCGGATGCCTCTCCGCCTTGGCTGCCGACGTTCTGGACCTGCTGCTGGGCTGTCACACCCGCTCCTCTCACACTGCGTGATCCCGGTGGGCCCGGGGCGAACCACCAGCTCCCGTCGAGGCCAACCGGCCACGGTCGTCTCTCGGGAACCGGTCGGTGGCCTGGTCCGGCGAGACCGCGTCCCACAGCGACAACGGACTTGCACGGCATCTGATTCCATCGTCTACCCGCGGGTGGCGCACGCGCAGCGCAGGCCTGTGATCGACACCACGCTATTCGCGCTTGGCGATCACACTGTAAAGCGGCGCTGTCGACGAACGGGTCATTCCGCAGCTGGCATCGACCACGAGCAGCCGTCCCAGCGAAGGCTGGCTCGGGACCGACAGCACGATCAGCAGGGCGGCCTGGCCGTTGTAGCGGACCAGATCGATCCCGAGGATGGACCCGCCCGTCTGGGCCAGCAGGCTCTGGTAGCAGGTGCGTAGATCGGGGGTGTCCAGCAGCGCGCGCAGCCGACCTGCGGCGGTGGTGGCCAGCACCCGCACACCGGTGGCGTTGACTCCGGGCGCACCGCTGCCGGGCCCGGAACGGAGGACTCCCAGCGGCGGGTCGGCGACCCCGGCGCGCGCGGCCTGGGCGGCGGAGCCGATGGTCGGCACCCTGGTCAGCCCCATGGCGAGGGCCATCGAACCGGTGATGCCGCCATCGAGCAGAGCTTCGCCGTGAGGCACGATGGTGGTGGGCAGCACGGCCACGTGGCTGTTGGCCACCATCGTCATCGGTGGTGCCGCCGCGTCGGCGCCTGGCTCCTGCGCGGCCCGGGCCTCGGGAAGCGTCGAGGTGGTGCCGCCGCGCAGATCACGCAGAGCAAACAGGGCTGCGCTGAAGGTGACGAAAGCGACGCAGACCGCCGCGATGGAGATCCAGTCACGTCGGCCGGAGGCCGGGTCGCACAGCAGGCCCGCCCGGCGGCCAGGGCCTCGCCGGCCGGCCGGCCGGTGCGGCGCATATTTCGGCCCGGTTCGGGTCCGCACCGGGCGGGCGGTGTGGGGCGCCCGGTGCGGGGTGGACGGCTCCGCCGGATCCAGGGGGCGGGCGGGAGCCGGCCCAGAGGTGCCTGAGGCGGGATCGGGTGTGTCCAACGGCGGAGCCGGCATCGGGACCTGTGCGGCGTGGTGTTCGCTCGCCGGGTGGGAGGCCGGCGGCCAGGACCGCGCGTCGGTCGGCGCCGATGGCTCCGGCACGGGTGGCACCGAGGTGTGCAGACGATGGGCGAGGGTGGCCTGAATCCGCTCGGCGACATCCCCGGGCATCGTCAGCCCCGCGAGCTGGGACAGTTCGGCCCGGACCCGACGCAGCGCGGCCACTGACTCGCGGCAGGCTGGGCAGGCGTCGATGTGTTCGCGGGCCGAGCGGGCAACCGGCTCGCCGCCGGCGAGCGCGTCGAGCAGCTCCACATCCGGATGCCGGTCGGTGCCGCGACCGCGGCGGGCCAGCGGACGACCCAGGGAGAACGCCGCCCGGTCCGGCTCGGCCCGGGGCCGGTCGTCCTGTGAATCCGTCACCACCAACGATCACCTCCTCCGGCCGCGGACCCCTCCGCGCCATGCTGCCCCTTCCTTCCAGACGGTGGACGACGCTCCCGGGTTCCCCGGTCCGTCCGGTCGTCCCATGTTCGGCGCGGCTCGAAGCCGCCCATCCGGGCAGCGCACAGGACACGGGACGGCGCGGCGAAGGGCCAGCCGTCGGGCGGCGAACGGCCAAGCGGCAGGCGGGAAACGGCCAGGCGGCGGCCGGGAGAACAGGACTACCAGCGAGCCGGGAACAGGAGCCGGAGCAGGCGGCTAGGAGTGGAAGGCGATCTCCGCGATCGAGCCTCGGTACCCGCCGTCGACGGCGGGAAGGGCGGTCAGCCAGAGCACCCAGTACCGGGCCGGCTTGAGGTCGGAGGGCATCGGCAGCTGCACCATGCCACTGCTATCGGAGGCGGAGGCGGAGTGCGACACGACGGTCTGGTAGCCCTCGATCGAGTCGGACTGGGCCGACGCGCTGCGCAGCTCGAACGACACCGGGCCCTCCGGGCCGACCTGCACCGTCACATTGCTCGGTGTGATCGCCTGGCCGAAGTCGAAGCGCAGGCCCACCCCGGGCTTGAGCCCACCGAACTGCGCGGACACGTAGCTCTCGGTGTGCCAGACGGTCGCCTTGTTGCCGTCGGTGGCGTTCCCCACCTCGCCCGGCTTCTCCGTCTTGTCGCGTCCCTGGGAGTTCGGATCGAACGAGTCGACGACCGCAGGCCTGATCAGATCCCCGGTCGGGGCGAGCTGGCCTGGCGCGGTCGAGGTGGGGGAGGCCTGGCCGCCCTTGCCGTTGTCATCGTTGAGCGCGACCACTGCCACCACGGTGATCACGATCAGGATGACGACGAGCGCGATCCAGGGGAGCAGCCGGGTCAGCGACGAGCCTGACCGGCCGGGACCCCGGGTGGAGTGACCCCCACGGTCACGCCCCGGGCCGGAGCCCTGGCGGTCGTTGGGCGGGTAGCCGCCCCGCCCGGGCGGATAGCCCTGCTCGTTGTAGCCGCCGCGGGTGTCGAACCCGCCGCGGGAGCCGTCCCGGTAGCCGCCGCGGTCGTCATAGCGCCCACCCCGGCCGTCCTGGCCGGGCCCCGGGTAGTCGGTGGTGTCGGCGTAGCGGTTCTGCGACGGGTAGTTCGCCGACTGGTAGCCGGTGGAGTCGTAGGAGTCGACATCCATCGCCTCGGTGTTGGGCGGGGCGTCGCCGAGGCTCATCAGGCCGGTGTCGAGCACGGCGTCGACCGGGTTGATCGACTCCAGCTCCTCGACCAGCTCCGCCGCGGTGGTGATCGGCTCGCCGGCCCGGTCGTCCCCCAGCGCCGCCATGGTGATGGCGTCCAGATCGCGGGGGACGGTGTGGGTGAGCTGGCGGGGGGTGCGCAGCCGGCCGCCGGACAGCGGCGCCCCCGGCAGACTCGGGTCGTTGCCCAGCGGCCAGTGGCCGGTCAGCCCCGCGTACAGCAGACCACCCAGGGCGCGCAGGTCGGACGCCGCGGCCTCGGCGGGTCCGTCCGGGCCGAGGGCGCCCGACACCTGGGTGGCCTCCGGATCGGATGCCTCGCCAGCCTCGAGGGCCGCCGCGTGATCGCCGTTGGACGAGGGCCGCCCGGCCCGTTCGAGCTGGGCGAGCACTCCCCCGATCTCCAGATCGATGATCTTGACGGTGCCGTGGCTGGAGACGATGACGTCGCCGGGGTTGAGGTCGCCGTGGTGGATGCCGCGCTCGTGGGCGGCGGCGATCACCCGGGCGGCGGCGAGCACCACGGCGCCGGCCTGCTCCGGGCGCAGCGGGCCCTGCGCGGTCAGCTGCCGCAGCGTCCGCCCGTCCACCCATTCGGAGACGACGTAGGAGATGCGCCGGGACCCGGAGGTCGTCGTGGTGGCGTCGTAGGTGGACGCCGCCCCCGGATGCACCAGCCGACCGGAGTTGATGGCCGCGGCGAGCAACCAGCGAGCGGCCTGCTCGTGATCGGCACCGGGGGGCGCGTCGCCCGGTGCGAGCTGGTCGTGTTCGACGATGCGCACCGCGACCGGCCGGGTGAGCACGTTGTCGTCCCCCCGCCACAGGGTGACCGGGCCGCGGGTGGTGAGCGCGGACATCAGCCGGTAGCGGCGGTCCAGGACGGTCTCGGCGAGCACCGCGGTGCCCGCCGGTGTGCTGGCCCCGAGCGGGCCGGAGATGCTGGTGGCCAGGCCGTCGTCGACGTCCCCGACCTGAGGTCGGTTGCTTCCGTCGACCACAGCGCCTCCGTCGTCCACGGGCCCGACGAGGACATTCCGGTGTCGGGCTTCCCTACCTCACCCGGGCAGGGTTCCGCCCAGAGTGCCGCAACCGTGGGCAAAGCGCCCGCAGCTTCTCGCCGCGCGGCACACCTCGCGGCGCCACCGACGCTACCGGCGGGACGCTGCGCCTGGTTCACCGGCGACGTTGGGCGGGGCCCGCGCACAGCGTGTCCAGTGTACGAGGATGGCCGGAGGATCTCGCGCATGTCTTGGGACAACTCGCCCTTGTGTACCGGGTGTGACGGGTGGGACCGATCAGGTCCGATCCGCCCGGCCACGCCCGTTCGGCCCGATGGTGCCAGTACCGAGCGGCACCGGTGTCATCGGGGAGTGCTCCCGCCGCGTCGCCGCTGCTGGCCACCGGCGGTTTGACCGCCGGAGCGACCGCCGGATCGGCGCGGTCGCAGGCGTGAACGGACGACCGCCAGCAGGGCGTTGACCTCGTGGATGTTCATCCGCACGGCGGCGGCGAGGAACAGCGCGCCACCGAGCGTGCAGGCGACGATCACGGCGAGGCCCGAGGGCGCCCAGCCGTCGCCGATGACACCGCGGATACCCCGGGCCACCAGCGACGCCAGTACCGCCCCGAGCCCGGCGGCGACCGCCACCTGCGTGATCACCCGGGCGGTGCGGTTGCCGTCGATCCCACCGAGACGCCTGCGCAGCAGGGTCGTCGCCGCCGCGAGGCCGACCAGGTAGGCGGCCGCGAAGGCCAGGGCGAGGGCGGGTGCACGGTGCTTCTCGGGCACCGCCACCGTGAGAATCAGGGCGCCGAGCACGTTCACCGCGACCACGCCCATGTTGACCAGCGCCGGGGTCCGGCTGTCCTGGTAGGCGTAGAAGGCCCGCAGCTGCACCTGGAACAGCGAGAACGGCACCAGAGCCAGGGCGAACGCGCTCAGCGTGTCGCCGATGGCGATCGCGTCGTCGTAGCTCACCGCGCCGTGGTGGAACACCGTCACCGCGATCGGCCGTCCCAGGGCCAGCAGGAACAGCGCCGCCGGGACGATCGCCGTGGCCGCGACCCGGGTCGCGGTGGAGATGTCGGCGCGGACCAGATCCCGGCGGTCCTGCGCGGCATGCCCGCTCATCCGGGGCAGCAGCGCCGTGATCACCGAAACGCCGATGATCGCGTAGGGGAGCTGGAAGATCTGGTAGCCGTAGGTGTAGATCGTATACGCGGTCGACGCCGTCGACAGGTTGACGATCACCAGGTAGCCGGCCTGGCTGACCACGACGAACAGCAGCGTCCACGCGGCGAGCCGGGCCGCCGAACGCAGCTCCGGATGCCGCAGGTCCAGACGCGGCCGATACCGGAAACCGACCTTGCGCAGCGCGGGGAGCAGCGCGAGGGTCATCGCGACCACGCCGAGTGTGGTGCCGCCGGCGAGCACGGTGATCTGGGTGTCGGTGATCTGCTTCGGACCGTTCACCCCGGGTGGGCGCGGACCGGACACGAAGTAGATGAACGTCACGCAGGTCGCGATGACCAGCACGTTGTTCAGAATCGGCGCGAACATGGGCGCGGCGAACGAACGCCGGACGTTGAGGATCGCCCCGATGGTCGCCCCGATCCCGTAGAACACGATCTGGGGCAGGAACCAGCGCAGCAGGTCGGTGGCCAGCGCCTGCTCGGCCGGGTTCGCGTCCAGGTAGGCGTCGGTGATCCAGGGCGCCGCCACCATGCCGATCAGGGTCGCGACCCCAAGCCCGAGGATCATGAGGGTGAGCAGCGAGGACGCGAACGAGTCCCCGCCGTCCGGGTCCTCCTTCGCCGCGCGCACCATCACCGGGACGACGACGCTGGTCAGAATCCCACCCAGGAGCAGGTCGTACAGGATGTTCGGGGTGGTGTTGGCGACGTTGTAGGCGTCGCCGACCGAGCCGGTACCGATCGCGGCGGCGATGGCGACCGTGCGCAGGAAACCCGAGGCTCTGGAGGCGATCGTGCCGATCGCCATGATCCCGCTGGCCTGGCCGAGGCTTGGCCCGGCCTTGCCCTGCTTGCTCGTCCCGCGGCCGGTGCCGGTCCGGCTCGCGGCCGCGGCTGTTCTGGACGGCTGAGGGGGCGCGGACTCGCGGGCCGACCGCGGTGACCGTCCCGCCGGCTCGTTCGCACGGCCGCGTCGGCCGCGCACGGTCGCCGAGGTCGGCGGGGCGCCGGAACGTCCCAGCAGCGCCGTCGACGCCGCGTCGGCCTCCCGCGACGGGCGCCGCCGGGGCCGGTCCCGTGGGTCGGCGCGGTCGTCAGGACGGCCCTGGTCGCGGGGAGTGGGCATGCGGACGCGGGAACCGCCGCTGACGTCGTCGACACCGCGCCTGTCGCGTCGCTCGGGCCGGTCGCGTTCAGGCCGGTCAGGCCGGTCAGGCCGGTCAGGCCGGTCGCGGTCGGGTCGGCCGCGACCCTCGACGCCGCGCCTGTCGCGTCGGTCGGGCTGTGGACGGGGGTCCTGGTGCGGCCGCCGCGGTTGTGGCTGGCCGTCCCGCGACTCCCGCCAGCCGGTCGACTGTGGGTCACTCCCCCGCCGATCCTCCCGGTCCGGGTGGTTCGGCGGGATGCGTCGTACGTTGCTGCGCGGCAGCGCCACGGTGGGGCGCGACTCGCCGAGTGAGGGGCGGCGACGCTCGACGGGAGGCCGCCGGGGACGTCCGCCGCGGTCCGGCTGCTCGGTCGCGGGCAGGTTGGAGGCCGGTGGTGGTGGGCCGGGCGGTCCGTGTTCCGGCCGCGAGGTGCCAGGTAGCCCTGAACCCGGCCGGATCAGCCCTGTCTCCGACGACGGCGGCACACTGGGCGGGGGGGTGCGGGGCGGGGTCGGTAGCCGCCGGGTCGTGTTGCCCGCGCCGACCCAGGGATCAGCGTCAGCACGCCCGGCGTCATCGCGCGCGCCCGACCAGTGTTCGGGTTCGACGTCGTCGCCGGGTCGGCGCGGAGGGTCGTAGCCGGGCGGCGGGGTGGGCTCCCGGTCGTACCGGCGCGTCTCGCCGTGCCCGCCATATCCGCCAGGTTCGCCGTATCCACCGAGGTCGCCGTATGCAGCAGGTTCGGCGTATGCAGCAGGTTCGGCGTATGCAGCAGGTTCGGCGTATGCAGCAGGTTCGGCGTATGCAGCAGGTTCGGCGTAGCCGGCGGGATCGGCGTAGCGGGCGGGGTCGGTGTACCGGCCGGGCCGGTCGCCGCGATCCGACGGGTCGTGGTCGGGCGCACGGTGGCCGTCCGGGGCGGTACGGGCGCGGCCGGGGGCCGTGTTGCCCCGTCGGTGCCGGGGGCCGGACGGTGGGCCTGACCGGGCGTCCGGCCGGGGATCGTCCTCGGGGGTGGTCACGGGTCGCTCCGCTGGTGACGGGGCGGGGGAGCGGCCGACCGGTCATAGGGCTGATCGATGGGGTTCACCGGAGCCGGGCCACCGTGGTGGGCCGGCCGAAGTTCGCGGCGGGGGTCGACGTCCCGGGCCGGCTGGGCCGGGCCGCCCGTGGGGACGTGGCCGGGTTCGGGGCCGTCCAGCCGCGTCGTGCTGTACCCATGACCCGGGTCGTACCCCGCGGGAGCGGGGTACGCGGGGGCCCACTCGTCCGTGGGGGCCGGATCGTGCCGTCCGACCGGGTGGTGCCGATCGGCCGGTGGATTCTGGTCGGCGGGCCGGTACTGGTCGGCCGGCGGCGGCGAGTCGACCGGATCGTACGGGTCATGGGGCGGCAGGGAGGCGTCCGGTGTGGGGTCCGGTCGGTGGCGGCGCGCGCTGGGGCGCAGGCGGCGGGCGAAGCGCAACAGGACGGCCAGGCCCAGCAGGCCGATCGCGACGAACGTGATGCCGGTGGCGATCGCGCCGTACACGGTGGAGCGCACCAGGACCCGGGTCGGCGGCTCGGTGGACAGTCGCTGGCCATCGAGGTTGCGTCGATCGATCTCCAGCAGGAACGTGCCCGCTCCCTCGGCGTCCACCTCGAACTCGATCTGCGCCTTCTGCCCGGGTGGCAGCACGCGGACCTGCCGCACGGGTGAACGCAGCCGCGCCCGGTTGGTCGAGGAGAACATCAGCACGACGGTCACCTCACGCTGGGTGGTGTTCTCCAGGGTGAGGGGGACGAGGCCGTGCCGGCTGGTCAGATTGACGCTGCGGGAGGCGACGACCCGAATGCCGTTGCGGATGGCGCTGACGTCACCGTCCACCTGTTGGCTCAGGGACACGCCGTCCACTCTGCCCGCCCCACGCCACCACACGGAGCTCGCTGTGACGAGCGCGTTGGTCATCGGGTTGATCTCCCGCTCGACGCAGGTGGACGTCGCCCTGGGTGGGGCGCAGAGCACGGGTCCGAGCGCCTGGGCCTGCGACCAGACGGTGCTGACCGAGTCCAGGTAGCTCGCGGACAGTTCGGCGCTACGGGCATCCGCGGAGTAGACGAGCCGGGAGACCGGCAGGACGGCCTGGGCGGTGGGGGTGAAGGCGGGGTCGTCCAGCGTGGTCGGCGCGGTGGCGGCGCTGGTCACGGCGCCGAGGACCTGCTCGGCCCAGGTGCCGGGGGCGTTCCAGTCCCGCGGCAGGATCAGCACCTGGGGGCGCGGGGTCGGGTTCTCCGCGGAGATCATGCCGAGTTCGGCGGCGAAGCGGGCGAGCTGCGCGCCGGCGGTCGGGTCGACGGTGCTCGCGGTGTAGGCGCCGGCGAGCGTGGTCAGGGTGTGGTCGGCGCGCAGCGCGCGGACGGGGCCGGCGGAGGTCGTGACGGTGACGGCGGCGGCCGGGGTGTATCTGCGCCCGGCGACGAGGGGGAACTCCCGGTCATCGAGCAGCACGGTGCCCGCCTTCAGCTGGCCCAGCACGTCCACGGTCTGGGAGTCGGCCTGGCCGTTCACCGGGTAGGTGACGGCACCGGCCGCCTGCGGCTGCCGGGACACGAGTTCGGCCACCACGGTCTCGCCAGTCTTGACGGCGTAGTTCACGATGTCCAGCTTCCGGGCGTGGACGAGGGCGGCCAGGTCCGCGTCGCCGTAGGGCAGCGCGATCACCGAGCCGCCGGCGGCCGCGTAGTCGGCCAGCCGGCGCAGGAAGTAGCTCGCGTCGCCGTTGGTCCTCGCCGTGACGCCGGAGGTGGAGCCGGGGCTGGCGTACGCGTACCCCTGCGAACGGCTCATCAGCATGAGTTCCTGGACCAGCGTCGGATCGACGGCGAGGGTGACCGGCGGGTGGGCGGTGGCCGCGTCCAGCAGCCGGGACAGCCGGCCGGTCGGGCTCACATCGGTGGCGAGCTGGTTGTCGGTGAGCAGGCCGTCCGAGCGCAGCCGGGGGCGGTCGGCGATCGGTAGTACGACCGCGACCGGGGTGCGCACCGCGGTGGGCCGCGAACGCACGACGAAGGAGTAGGCCGCGGCGGTCACCGTTCGCGCGCCCACCAGGCTCGAGACCCTGATCTGCAGGGGGTACACCCCGATGTTCGTGGCCGCCGTGGTGCCCAGATCACCGGTGATCTGGAAGGGCACCGGGCTCGCTCCCCGCACGGGCGGGTCGGTCAGCGACTGGGTGGTCTCGCCGTTGGGCAGCCTCAGCTTCTCGTACCGGCTGTGCCCGGCGGCCGCGCGGGCGTCGCCGGCGAGGGTGGCCAACTGGCCGCGGGACTGCACCGCGGTGCTGAGGGAGATGCTCATCCACAGGTCGCTGATCGGCTCCGTGGACGACGTGGAGAGGGTGCCGGACACCGCGACGGTGGAGCCACCGGCGACCGGTTGCGTCACCTCCGTGATGGTGACCGTGATCGGGCCGGCCGGATCGGAGGACGACGACGAGGTGATCGTTGTCGCGATCGGCACGGCCGAGGTCGATGAGCCGGATCGTCCTGTGGACGAAGGTGTGGACAGCCCCGAGATTCCTGTGGATGAATCGGGGCCGTCGGTCGGATGAGTCGGATCGGCGGTGGCCGCCGACCCGGGCAGCAGCTCCACCAGGACGACGAGGACGAGCACGGCGAGCGCGAGCACCAGCCGGTGCCCCGCCCGACCCCGCCCGGCCCGGCTGGCGTTCGCCGTCCACCCGGCTTGGCCGGCACCCGATGCCCGACCGTCGCCGGATGGCTCGGGACCCGGCGCAGGGGCCGTCGTGCCGCGGGTCATGCCGTCGCGGCCAGCACGATGGGCACCTCGTCCAGCAGGCGGCGCTCGTCGGCGTAGGCGAGCCGGTCGGCGACCTCGATCAGGGGTACCCAGGTGACCGCGTCGACCTCGACGTCGGTGTCCGACAGCGAGCCGAACAGGTGAACCAGCAGGAAGTGGTGCACGGTCTTGTGGATGCGTGCCCCTCCGGCGACGAACCAGAAGTCGATCGTGCCGAGGCGTCCGAGGATGCGGCCGGTCAGGCCCGTCTCCTCCCCGACCTCCCGCACGGCGGCCTGTTCGGCTGTCTCACCAGCCTCGATGTGTCCTTTGGGCAGCGACCACAGCATCCGCCCGGATCGGTCGAGGCGGCCGATCAGCGCGGCATAGGCGTTGGCCGACCGCTGGTCGAGGATAAGGCCGCCCGCGGAGGTCTCCTCCACCCGGCGCAGCCGAGTGCGGCCGGGGGCGGAACGCGACGGCGGCATGCGTTTGATCGTACGAGGCCGGTGCCGCCGAGCCGGGGCGAGTGCCCGAGGCGTCCACCTTTCGCGTACCAGGCGCACCGCGGTGGACCCCGTAATCTGATGGGGTGTCAGTGATCAGTCTGGACAACCCGCGGGACTCGGCCGAACGGGTGGTGAGTGAGCTGCTGAGGGTGCCGCCGGCCGCCGACGAGCTCGGGCGGATATTTGCCGATCATGGCCACCGGCTGCATCTCGTCGGTGGTTCGGTGCGCGACGCCCTGCTGGGCCGCACCAGTGCCGAGGGCGTGGCCGCCAAGGTCCCGGCGGATCTCGACTTCGCCACCGACGCACGCCCGGAGCGGGTGCTGGAGATCACCCGCGGGTGGGCGGAGGCGACCTGGAGCGCGGGGATCGCCTTCGGCACGGTGGGCCTGGCCCGCCGCGGCCTGCGCTTCGAGATCACCACCTACCGCAGTGAGGCGTACGACCGCACCTCCCGCAACCCGCAGGTCAGCTACGGCGACAGCCTGGAGGCGGACCTGTCGCGGCGGGACTTCACCGTCAACGCGATGGCGGTCTCCGTCCCGGAGCACGACTTCGTCGACCTGTTCGGCGGGATGGCCGACCTCGCCCGTGGCGTGCTGCGCACCCCGGCGAGCCCGGAGGCGTCCTTCGACGACGACCCGCTGCGGATTCTGCGGGCCGCGCGGTTCGAGGCGGTGCTGGGGTTGACCCCGGGGCCGGAGCTGGTCGAGGCGATGCGGTCGCGGGCGCAGCGGCTCACGATCGTCTCCCCCGAACGAATCCGGGACGAGCTGCGCAAGCTCATCGTCGCCGCCGACCCGGTGGCCGGGCTCGAGCGGCTGGTCGAGGTCGGGATCGCCGAGATCGTCCTGCCCGAGGTGGCGGCGATGCGGATGGAGATCGACGAGCATCACCAGCACAAGGACGTCTACGCGCACACGATGACGGTGCTGCGTCAGGCGATGACGTGCGAGGAACCCGGTGCGCCGGACGAGGTGCTGCGCTGGTCGGCGCTGCTGCACGACATCGGCAAGCCGCGCACCCGCAAACACATCCCGGGTGGACGGGTGTCGTTCCACCACCACGAGGTCGTCGGGCGGGACATGGCGCGGCGCCGGCTCGCCGCGCTGCACTTCCCCAAGGACGTCACCGACGCGATCTGCCAGCTGGTCTACCTGCACCTGCGCTTCCACGGCTACGGCAGCGGCGACTGGACGGACGCGGCCGTGCGCCGGTACGTGCACGACGCCGGGCCCCTGCTGGGCCAGCTGCACAAGCTGGTGCGGTCGGACTGCACCACCCGTAACCGGCGCAAGGCGGCGGCGTTGGCCCGTACCTACGACTCCCTCGAGGAGCGGATCGCCGACCTCTCCGCGCGCGAGGAGATCGCCTCGATCCGTCCGGAGCTGTCCGGGGACGACATCATGGCCCTGCTCGGGCTGTCCCCGTCCCGGCTGGTGGGCCAGGCCCGCGCGCACATGCTGGAGTTCCGCTTCGAATGCGGTCTGGTCGGACGGGAGGCCGCCGAGGCCGAGCTGCTGCGCTGGGCGCGGGAGCACGAGGTGGCGATCCCGGGCGAGCAGGAGTAGTCGGGCGTGCCGGGGCCCGGTTCGGGCCTAGGCCTAGGCCTGGCCCTGGATGCGGCCTTGGGCGAGCGGGGGGCCGGTCTGGGTGGTCTGGGGGCCGGTCTGAGCGCTGGCCTGAGGACCGGTCTGGGCGGGTGGCACCGCCGCCACCGCCGGTGCCGGTGGCGGCGCGCCGACGGCGTGGATGACCTGCTCCTCGGGGTAGCGGCGGGTCACCCGGTGGTAGACCAGCCCGGACAGGGCGTAGCCCGCGCCGGCGATGACGACCACGGCGGGCGAGCGCCCGTCGTCGGGCAGCAGGATGGCGGCGACGGCCGCCGCGGCCACGAACGCGACGTTGAACAGCAGGTCGTAGAGGGAGAACGCGCGGCCGCGGTAGGCATCGGCGGTCTGCTCCTGGACGATGGTGTCCACACAGATCTTGCTGGCCTGGGCGGAGAACCCGATCAGCGCGCCGGCGATGATGAGCGGCACCGAGGAGAACGACAGCCCGAACACGATCTCGACGATCCCGCCGAACACCAGCGACAGCGACAGCCAGCTCGACTTCGGCATCCGGGCGGTGGCCCGTGGGGTCACCACGGCCGCGGTGATGGTGCCGACACCGCTGGCGGCGACGACCGCGGCGAGCCCGGGTAGTCCGCCGGTGTCCCCGGTGAAGTGGTTGCGGTAGAGCAGCACTGTCATGACGAGCACCAGGCCGTAGGCGGCCCGGGAGGCGGTCAGCGCGCTGAGCGCCCGGCGGGCCGGACCATGACCTGCCAGGTAGCGCGCACCGTCGGCGAGGTCCGCGAGGACGACGCCGGTCTGCCGCCAGGCGCCCTGCCAGCCGACGGTGACCATGGGGCCGAACGCCGTGCGTGACGAGCGGCCCGCGGTCGTCGCGGCCAGCAGATAGGCGAGGCCGGCCAGGCCCGCCACCAGCGCCACCGCGGAGTCGTCCCCGCCGGCGAGGCCACGCAGGCCACTGCCGATACCCGCGCCGACGAGCGTCGCGATCGTGCCGGAGGTGACCGACAGCGCGTTCGCCCCGACCAGCCGGTCGAGGCCCACGACGACGGGCAGCCCCGCCGACAGCGCGGACAGGACGAACCGGTTGACGCTGACCGAGGCCAGGGCCACCACGTAGAAGTCGGCCCCGGTGTGGCCGAACGCGATCAGCGCCACCAGGATGGCCATCAGCAGCATCCGGACCAGGGAGCAGACGACCAGCACCCGCTGGCGGGAGACGCGGTCCAGCACGATGCCGGCGAACGGGCCGACGACGCTGAAGGGCAGCACCACGACCGCGAGCGAGGCGGCCAGCGCCCCCGCGGACGTGGCCCGTTCGGGGGAGAACAACACATAGCTGACCAGGCTGGCCTGGAAGACACCGTCCGCCGCCTGGGAGGTGAGCCGGGCCGCGTACAGCATCCGGAACCCACGGTCACCGAGCAACGCCCGGAGGTTCGCCGACCATCCCACATCCGTCAGCCTAGGGCCCCCACGAACAACGCGGGCGGCACTGTCCCGCACCCGGGTCGGGATCCGTGTGATCCCACCTGGGTACGGCCTCGTGCCGCCCGCGTGTCAGGCCCGATCGGGCACCCGCTCAGATCCCCCGCTCAGGCCCCCGGCCTGCGCGGACGCTCTGTTCGCGTGGAAACCGCGACTGCCGGCTGGCTCAGATCTCGCCCCGGATGAAGGCCTCGACCTTGTCGTGCGCCTCGCTGTCGCGGTACTGCTCCGGCGGCGACTTCATGAAGTAGGACGAGGCGGACAGGATCGGCCCGCCGACCCCGCGGTCCAGGGCGATCTTGGCGCAGCGCACCGCGTCGATGACCACACCGGCGCTGTTGGGGGAGTCCCAGACCTCGAGCTTGTACTCCAGGTTCAGCGGGACGTCGCCGAACGCACGACCCTCCAGCCGGACGTAGGCCCACTTGCGGTCGTCGAGCCACGCCACGTAGTCGGACGGCCCGATGTGGACGTTGTCCTTGCCGAGGTCGTGGGAGAGCTGGGAGGTGACGGCCTGGGTCTTGGAGATCTTCTTGGACTCGAGGCGTTCGCGCTCGAGCATGTTCTTGAAGTCCATGTTGCCGCCGACGTTGAGCTGCATGGTGCGGTCCAGGATGACCCCGCGGTCCTCGAACAGCTTGGCCAGCACCCGGTGCGTGATGGTGGCGCCGACCTGCGACTTGATGTCGTCGCCGACGATCGGCACGCCGGCCGCCCGGAACCTCTCCGCCCACTCGGGTACCCCGGCGATGAAGACCGGCAGGCAGTTGATGAAGCCGACGCCCGCGTCGATCGCGCACTGGGCGTAGAACTTGGCCGCGTTCTCGGAGCCGACCGGCAAATAGCAGACCAGCACGTCGGCCTGGCTCTCGCGCAGCGTGGCGACGACGTCCACCGGGACCTCGTCGGACTCCTCGATCGTCTCGCGGTAGTAGCGGCCCAGGCCGTCCAGGGTGTGGCCGCGGGAGACGGTGATACCCAGCGGCGGCACATCCGCGATCTTGATGGTGTTGTTCTCGCTGGCGACGATGGCCTCGGACAGATCGCGACCGACCTTCTTCGCGTCCACGTCGAACGCGGCGACGAAGGTCAGGTCGCTCACGTGGTACTCGCCGAGCTGAACATGCATCAGGCCGGGGACCGGCGTCGACGGGTCGGCGTCGCGGTAGTACTCGACCCCCTGGACCAGCGAGGCTGCGCAGTTGCCCACGCCGACGATGGCGACACGTACCGAACCCATGACGGTCTACTCCTTGGCTGCGATGTATACGGATCTGGGAATCATCTGGGCATGCCGAGTCACCGCGGCGCCGTCCGGCCACTGGACCGAGTCGACAGGACGCCCCGCGGGGGTGCTGCTCACGACCCGGCCGGGACCTCGTTGTCCGGGGGGCTGGGGACGGGGCTGGTCAGCGGTGCGCCGTCATCCCGGGTGGGGGAAGCTGGTTGCTGGCCAGCGGCTGGACCCTCCGTGACCGGGGGAGTCGCCACTGTGGATGAGCCTGTGGACAACCCTGTGGATCCTGTGGACAACTGTGGGCTCACCGTGGCCGCGGCCGGGGTGGCGGCCCGCTCCGTCTCGATCAGCTCGTTGAGCCACCGGACCTCGCGTTCCACCGACTCGAGGCCGTGGCGCTGCAACTCGAGGGTGTAGCTGTCGAACCGTTCGACGGTGCGGGTCAGCGCCGAGCGAACCTTCTCCCGGCGCTCCTCGAGACGCCCCCGGCGACCTTCCAGGATGCGCAGGCGCACGGCGGCGTCCGTCTTCGCGAAGAAGGCGAACCGCACACCGAACATCTCGTCCTCCCAGGAGGACGGCCCACCCTCACCGAGCAGTTCGGCGAGCTTCTCCTTGCCCTCGCCGGTAAGGGTGTAGACGACCCGGCTGCGCCCGCCCAGCCGGGTGGACGCCCCGACATCGTCGGCGGTCACGTACCCGGACTCGGCCAGGCGGCGCAGACACGGATAGAGCGACCCGTAGCTGAACCGGTGGAACGCGCCCAGCAGAGCGGCGAGCCGCTTGCGCAGCTCGTAGCCGTGCATCGAGCTTTCGGACAGGAGGGCCAGCACCGCCAACTCCAGCACGGCCCACCTCCCTGATCGTGTCTGCGGTCGCGCCCTGGTTCAGGCGGTCGTGCTCGTGCTGGTCCTTCTTGCTCGTGCTGGTCCTTGCTCGTGCTGGTCCTTGTGCGGATGGCCCTGCTGGACGTTCGCGATCTTTGTTGTGGCCGTGCGACTGTCGCCCCGACATATCGAAGCGATACATCGAGGATAGACGTCTACGGACGACTACCGCAACCAGAAATGACCAACCGGCGACGCGGAGATGACCGCGAGGGGCGTAATTCGGGTCACAGTGGCCGGTTCGCCTCAGGTCGGCCACCCGTTCACCCGGCCGCCGGACACGGCGATCGGATGGACGGCGGCCGCCCCGACGTCCACCCGGCGGGGCATCCCTCGAAGCCCTCGCGGAGCCGTTCCGTTCGATGCCGATCTGTCTGGAGCGTCTGCCAGCCGGACGTCCGCGGCGTACCGTTGGAACATGCGGTCGCGGTCGGTCATCGACTACGCGCTCGCCCGCCGGGCGATGCTCGCGGACCTTCGAGCGGGCAGACTCTCCTCGCTCGACGTGTGCGATGCGCAGCCCTACCTGCTGCGTGCGGCGAAGTTCCACGGCGAACCGACGAAGAAGCCGTGCCCGGTCTGCCGCTGCGGCGAGAACCTGATCCACGTCACCTACACCTACGGTGACGAGCTCGGCGACAGCTCCGGTCGGGCCCGGGCCACCCGGGAGCTGCCCGCGCTCGCGGCCCGCTACAGCGAGCTACAGGTGTATGTGGTCGAGGTGTGCCGCCCATGTGGGTGGAACCATCTGACCCTGTCCTACGCGATCGGCACCGGCGAACCGAAGGCCAGGCGGGCCTCGCGCCGCCAGGCCGCCGACCCCTGAGTCACCACCCTCTCCTCCTCCCCACCAGCCGGTTCACACTGGTGTACCGCGCCTGTCCGCCCGCAACCCGGTGGTCGCCTCGGGCGTCTGCACTCCAGACGGGGGCCCGCGGGTGCCTGATCGGGTCAGGCCGCTCGGCCGCCCGGCGCGAGAGGGTGGAATCTGACGTGAGATCCTGGTCTGCCATGTGGGCGTCACGGCGTGTCCAGGGTCCGCGCAATCCGCGTGTGGTCCAGTGCCGTGGTCCGCTTGGTGAACGCCCGCGGGGGGTCCGGTAGCCGAGCAGGCCCGTAGCAATGGATGGAGCGGTCGGTGAGCTCTCCCCACGACCCGAGTGCCTATCGGCCCGATGCGGACCGACCCCTGCCCGGCGACGGAGCGCCCCCGCCCCGCCGCCCGCTTCCCCCGGACGGCGCGCCTGCGCCGGACCGTTCGCCCGCGCCGGGGCAGTCCTATCCCGCGCAGTATCGCGATGGTGCCCGGCCGGCCCGTGGGGAGCGACCCGCCCGGCCGAGCCGTCCGGTCGCGCCGCCAGCGGAACGCACCGCGCTGGTCCCCCCGACCGTCCGAGCCGCTGCTGGCGGGGATGCCCGCGGCGCCTCCGGGCCACCCGCTTCGGTGCGGCCGGTGTCATCGACCGGCGGCCCGGTGCCGTCCACCTCCGAGCCACGACTGTCGCGGTCGCCACTGCCACCGCTGCCGCCATCGCCATCGCCTGGGCGGTCGCCGTTGCCCGGGTCGTCGTCGTCGCCGGGTCCGGTGCCGTCCGGGTCGGCGGCGCGGGAGAGATCCCTGCCGCCTGGCTCGCGGGGAGGCTGGGTCCCGGGGCGCACGGCACCGGATGATGCCGCCGGTGTCCGCCCCGAGGGTGTCGGACGTGGCGGCGCCGGCCGTGACGCGAGGGCGCCGGGCACCGGGTACGGGGCCGCCCCAGGTCGCCCGGATCCGGGCGCGACCCGGGCCGTCGCCGCGTCCGCGTCGGACCTGCCAGGCGGGCCACGTCCCGAAGCGCGGCGTCTGGACGGCTCCGGCCGGGACGAGCCGGGTGCGGTCGCGGGCGGTCGGGGGGCCTTGTCGCCCGGAACACCGGACCGTGCGGTGCCGAATCGTGCGCTACCGGAGCGTGCGCTACCGGACCGTGCGGCGCCGGACCACGGAGTGCCGGACCGTGCCATGCCCGATGCCGGAGCGCCCGACGGTGCGGTGGCTGGTCGGGAGGCTTCGCGTCCTGGGGTGAGTGGCCGTGGCACGCCTGGCGACGGGCGTCGCGGGATCGCCGACCGGCGGCAGGCCAGTCTTGATCGGGGAACCGGTACGGACCTCATCCCCCGCGACAGCGGCCGCGGTGCCCGTCCGGGCTCGAAGCCGGGGCTGAGCGCGCCCAGCGTCGCCGCGGACGCGATGTACGACACCGTTGACCAGGCGGCGCTGCGTCGCGTCGACGTGCACGAACGGACAGCCGACGCGACCGTCTACCGCAAGGTGGACCGCCGCGGTCCCGAGGGCACCGCGGCGGAGCGCACCGCGGCCGTGCGGTCCGGGCGGCCACCGGTTGACGAGCAGCGATCGGCACCGGCCGCCGCCACCCGCCGGGTGGCGGGGCGGGGGCAGCGGGACCGTCCCACGCAGCTGACCGAGCGAATGGCCATGCGGGTCGGTGAGGCCGGTGCGGCCGGTGCGGTGAGTGAGCGAGGGACCGGGGCGGCGGGACGTCCGGTGGCGGGTCGGGGCGGCTCACGTCGTCCTGGCGCCGCACGAGAGGGACGGCCCGGATCCGTGGCGCCGTCGACCTCGCGGATGGCCCGTGCCCAGGAGGGTGGCCCCGGTGGCCCCGGCGGGCCCGACGGCCCCGCGCCGAGCAGGCGCCGCGGTGGTGGCCGCTCGTCCCGGCCAGGTCAGGGCAGTCGCGGCCCGATGTGGTGGCGGCGCCGGCCGCGATGGCTGCGCCGGTTGGTGCTGGCCGGGGTGTTCTCCTCGATCCTGCTGTTCGTCGCCGGCATCGCGGTGATCTACGCGGCCACCCGGGTGCCGCTGCCGGACGAGGTCAAGACCGCCCAGACCTCGATCATCTACTACAGTCCGACGTCGGCCCAGCAGAGCAACGGGGACGAGATGGCGCGGCTCGGCACGGTGAACCGTACCGACGTGCCGTTGTCCCAGGTCTCGAAGGCGATGCAGCACGCGGCGCTGGCAGCCGAGGACAAGCGTTTCTACAGCGAACCGGGTATCTCACCGAAGGGCATCGCCCGGGCGTTGTACGTCAACCTCACCGGCGGTGATCTGCAGGGTGGATCTACCATCACCCAGCAGTACGCGAAGAACGCGTATCTCACTCAGGAGCGCACGTTCACCCGCAAGATGCGGGAGATCGTGCTCGCGGTGAAACTGGACCGCAAGTACTCCAAGGACAAGATTCTCGAGTTCTACCTGAACACGATCTTCTTCGGCCGGAACGCCTACGGGATCGAGGCCGCGGCCAAGGCCTACTTCAACACCACGGCCGCGCAGCTCACACCCGAGCAGGGGGCGGTGCTGGCCGGCCTGATCCGGTCGCCGAACTACCTGGATCCGGTGAAGAATCCCGGCCCGGCCGCCACCCGGTGGCACGAGGTGGTCGCGACCATGGCCGCGGAGGGCTGGGCGCCGGCGTCGATCACCAGCGCCCAGCCGCCGCCCGTCATCCCCAAGGCCATCCAGAACACCGCGGACACCTCCGCGCAGGTCGCCTACATCCGCGACGAGGTCGTCCGGGAACTGACGGCCGCGGGAATCACGGAGCAACAGATCAAGCAGGATGGTCTGCGGATCACCACCACGATTGACCAGAGTCGTCAGATCGCCTCCTTCCAGGCCGTCAACCAGGTGCTGAGCTCGGCGTACGCGGCGGTACCGGATCTGCGGACCGGCCTGTCCGCCGTCGAACCCGGCACCGGGCGCATCCTCGCCTGGTACGGCGGTTCGCTCTACGGCAAGGACGCCCAGGGTCGTGAGGCGTACGAGGACAACGTCTCGGGGGCGCAGGTGCAGTCCGCCTCGACCTTCAAGACGATCACGCTGATCGCGGCGCTGCAGAAGAACATCAACCTGAAATCGACCTATGCGGCCCCGGCGAAGGCGTATCTCCCCGGCTATGTGGTGGAGAACGACGAGAGCGAGGGCGGCGACCTGGGTTACAAGAACCTGATCGAGGCGACCGCGGCCTCGATCAACACGGTGTACGTCCCGTTGGGTCAGACGATCGGCGTCAACAACGTCATCGCCACCGCGCGCACCCTCGGTATCCGCGACAAGACGGCACTGAAATCCGAGGCCGGTATCACCCTGGGGCAGGACAGCGTCTACCCCATCGACATGACGTCGGTCTATTCGGTGCTGGCCAGCAACGGCGTACGGGCCACCCCGCACATCGTGGACAAGGTCGTCGACGGCAACGGCCAGGTGATCTACAGCGGGGCCGTGCAGAATCCCAAGCAGGTCATTCCCGCCGCGGTCGCCCGGGACGCCACCTACGCGCTGCAGAGCGTCATCACCGACCCGTCCGGCACCGGTCACCGGGCCGCGCTCGAGGGCGGTCGTGAGGCCGCCGGCAAGACCGGCACCTCGACGGACTTCCGGTCGGCCTGGTTCTGCGGCTACACCAAGGAGATCGCCTCCTGCGTGGACATGTTCCGTGGCGAGGGGCTGGTGTCCGACCAGCTGCGCGGCATTCCCGGCGCACCTGACGGGGTGTACGGCGGAACGCTGCCGGCGCGGGTCTGGAAGGCGTTCATGGACGCGGCACTCAGGGGTGTACCGAAATCCACCTTCGATCCCCCGGCGTTCGGGGGCATGGTGCAGGACAACGCGCCGCCGAGCCCGTCGCCGACCATCACCGCGGCACCGGATGCCAGCCAGGGCACCACCGGCATGCTGGGTGACCTGTTCGGTGGCGGAGACGGCGCCGGCGGCGGTACCGGCACCGCGGGCGGTGGTCAGCAGCAGGGGGGCACCCGCGGCGGAACCCGTCCACGCCAGACCGGCATCATCGTTGACCCCTTCGCTGGCGGGTGACCGGGCCGCGGGGGTGAGAATGGCGCGCATGGCCACGACACAGGCGTCACCCGCCCGCGTCAGCCCGGCTCGGGAGGACCCGGTCGTCGGGGGCGCGAGCCAGCTGATCGGCGGGCCGCCCGGCGCACACGCGGTCCTGCCCGGGCGGCGTACCTGGCTGACGCCGCTGCGGGTGCTGATGGCGCTGGTCATCCTCGCGTCCCTGCTGGGCTACGCGCAGAAGGCCAGCTGCCGGGACACCCGCAACTGGACGCACGAGTACCAGTACAGCGCGCTGTGCTACTCGGACGTGGTCGCCCTGTACAGCCAGGAGGGCCTCGTCGACGGGAAGCTCCCCTATCTGGACTATCCGACGGAGTACCCGCCGCTGATCGGCGCGGCGATGGCACTGATCGCATGGCCCGCGGGGCTCGCCTCCGGGCCGAAACCGGTCTATCGGATGGACAACGGCCAGCAGGTCGTCGACCACTACACGATGGACCGGCGATCCGCGGTCTTCTACGACCTCACCGCGCTGCTGTTCCTGGTCGCGGCGTGCGTGGCGGTGTTCTGCACGGCGCTAACCGCCGGTTCGCGGCGGGTCTGGGACGCGGCGCTGTTCGCCATCGCACCCGCGCTGGCCCTGCACCTGCTGACGAACTGGGACATTCTGGCCGTCGCGTTCGCGGCGGGTGGTCTGCTCGCCTGGTCCAGACGGGCCCCCCGGCTGGCCGGTGTGCTGCTCGGGCTCGGCATCCTGACCAAGCTCTACCCGGCGCTGTTCCTGCTCGGCCTGCTGTTTCTGTGCCTACGGGCGGGCAAGGTCCGCGAGTGGCTGAAGGCGTTCGTGTCGGCCGTGGTCACCGTGGTGGCGGTGATGGTGCCGCTGTGGCTGGTCGCCGGCTACTTCGACAAGGAGGCCGATCGGACCAGCAGCGGCATCCTCGCCACGTTCTGGCACGGCGGAAGCTGGCTGCGGTTGCTGGGGGGCGGCCCGGACGGGGCCCGCAACGCCCTGGCCCGTTTCTTCGACCTCAACTCCGAACGAGGCGCCGACTGGGATTCGGTGGCCTTCGGCGCCACCTGGCTCGCCGACCGCCACGACCCGGCCTGGTTCGGGCCGATGCACCTGGTCATCTGCCTGGTCACCGCGGTGGTGCTGATCGCGGTGACCAGCGCGCTGGTCGTCCACCGGCCGGACACGCTGCGGCTGGTCATCGCCTCGGCGGTGGCCGCGTTCGGGACGATCGCCGTCGCCGTGCCGTACGTCCTCCAGGGCATTCGGGACCACGGCCTAGCCGTCCACACGCTCAACATCGTCACCGCGGCGACGCTGGTCGTGGCGGTGCTCGCGATCGGGCTGCTCACCTGGCTTGCGCCGCGCCGTCCGCGGCTGCCCCAGGTGCTGTTCCTGCTCGTCGTCGCGTTCCTGCTCAGCAACAAGGTGTTCTCGCCGCAGTACACCCTGTGGCTGCTGCCGCTGGTGGCGCTGGCTCGTCCGCGGTGGCGCCTGTTCCTGATCTGGCAGATCTGCGAGTTCTGGGTGATGTTCACCCGGTTCATGCACTTCATCTACAACGACACGCAGGGACGCCATGGCGTGGACCGCGGCTGGTTCGTGGGCGCCGTGGCACTGCGTGATCTCGTTCTGATCGTGATGGCCGGGTTCGTCGTGCGCGAGATCCTGCATCCACGGATGGATGTGGTCCGCGCCGGCACCACGGGCACGGTCGCGCAACGTTCCGCCGCGGACAACCCCGATGCCGGCCTCGACCCCGACCTGCTCGACGACCCGGCCGGCGGCGTGCTCGACCACGCCCCCGACATCCGCGGCGGATGGCGTGGTCGCCCGACCCACCCCGCCGCCACGTCCGCCACGTCCGCTGCGGACACCACCGACACCGCCACGGTGATCCCGGAGGTCGCCGTCACCGCCGTGAGAGCGACGAACGGTCCGGACGAGGCGGACCGGGACGCCGACCGACCGGCGTTGCGGCCACTCGAGCCCGGCGCTCTGTTCCGGCCGCGGCACCGACCCGACGCGGACTCCCCCGGCAGCACCGCGAACGGCAGCACCCTGGGCGGTGGCGACCAGGGACCCGCTGGTGGCTAGTTCCGCGGTGGAGGGCCCCGCGGTGGACGGTCCGGCGCCGGACGATCCACCGCCGCGCGGTTCGTCGGCGCACCGCGCGGCGCCGGACGGCAGGCGCTGGTCGCCGGTGCGGTCGGGCTGGGGGCGGGTGCCGCGGGCGGTCACGGCGACCCTGCCGTTGTGGTTGGGCAGCCGGTTCGCCGTCGCGTTGCTGTCGCTGGCCGCGGCACGGGCGCTGAGCTCGGGTCCGGCGCGCGACGCCCCGGGACTTCGTACCCTGTGGGACCGCTGGGACGTCGGCCTGTTCACCAAGGTCGCCCGCTACGGCTATCTGTCCCCGGCGTACACCGACCGCACCGAGGTCGACTTTCCCGGTCTGCCGATCGCCATCCGGCTGGCCCATCTGGTCCTGCGCGACTGGATCGTCGCCGGACTCGCGGTATCGCTGCTGGCCGGGGTGGTCACCGCCGCGGCCCTGTGGCGCCTGGCCGCGGACGAGGTCGGCGAGCCGGACGCGCGGTTCGCCGTGCTGGGCCTGATCTGCTTTCCGTACGCGGTGTTCCTGTTCGCCGCCTACTCGGAGGGTCTGTTCCTGGCCTGCGCGACCGCCTCGTGGCTGGCCGCCCGGCGGGGACGCTGGTGGCTCGCCGGCCTGCTCGGCGCCGGCGCGGCATCCGCCCGGATCAGTGGGATCGCCTTCGGGGTCGCGCTGGTGGTGCAGTACGTCGTCAGCCGCCGGGAGCAGGGGCGGCCAGTGTTCGCCCGGCCGGCCCTGGCGCTCGCCCTGCCACCGGTTCCGGTGCTCGGCTACCTGATCTACCTGCGGGCTCGTACCGGTGGATGGTCGTCCTACACCGACGCGATGCGGGCCGGCTGGCACCGCTGGACCGACTGGCCCTGGTCCGGATGGGCGGCCACCTGGTCGTCCGCGACGAACGGCGACGGCTCGTCGGCGTTCGTCTGGTTCTGGCGCGGTGAGCTGCTGGCCGTCGTCGTCGGCGTGGCAGTGACGATCATCCTGCTGGTCGGACGTCGATGGGGCGAGGCGACCTTCGTCGGCGTGATGACCGCCATCATGGCGTGCACGAACTACTACGCCTCCGGGATTCGCGGCATCCTCGTCGCCTTCCCGCTGTATCTGCTGCTTGCCCGGGCCGCCGCCCGCCGCCGCTGGGTGGCGTCGGTGTACCTGAGCATCTGCGCGCCGGTGATGGCCGTTCTGGTGATCGCGTTCACCCAGGGCCAGTGGGTTGACTGAATCGGCGCGCGCGACGCGGCCGGCCGGCGCCGACGTGGGACAGTTCGCCGGTGGGGCAGGTGTCCGTGGGGCAGGTGTCGGTGGGGCAGGGGAGACAACAGCGGTGAACGCCGCGGGAGATCCGGTCGGCCAGGCGACGACGCCGGTCCGGACGGGGGAGTCGGACGTGGTCGGCCGGTCCGCGGCGCGTCGCCAGGCCTGTGTGGCCGGGGCGATCGCGCTGCTGGCCGCGTTCGCGATGCTGGGGCTCGCGGTCGCCGATCCGTCGCCGTCGCGCCATGTGCGCGGACTGCTCGTGACGATCGACGTCGTCCTGCTGGCCGGGGCGGCCACCGCCTGGCTGCGCGTGGTGCTCGCCCTCGGCGGGACGCGGCGCGAGCCGACACGGGAGGACACGCCGCAGGACTGGCCGGTCGGCACGATCGAGTAGACTCGCCGGGACATGCCGTGCCCTGGCGCACGTGCCCGTCCGCTGGTCAACCCCGATGCGCGCGATCGAGTTCCGCTCGATCACGCCCGCTGACGGGCTGATGCGGGTGGTCTCGTGTACCGCTGGTCGTCCGGATGTGTCGGTCGTGCGATCGCGTTGTGGATCGTGGGCGTCCGGCCCGTCCATGCCGATGCGGATCCGGAGCGTGGTCCCTCCTGCCACGGATGATCCGTGGCCGCTGAGTCCACAGGAGGTGGGTTCACCCTTGGCACGCCATTACGAGCTGATGGTCATCCTCGATGCAGACCTCGAGGAACGCACCGTCGCGCCGTCCCTCGACCAGTACCTCGGTGTCGTCCGACAGGGCGGCGGCGTGGTGGAGAAGGTCGACATCTGGGGTCGCCGCCGGCTCGCCTACGAGATCGCGAAGAGCCACGAGGGCATCTACGCGGTCATCGACCTGCACGCCGAGCCGGCCGTGGTCGCCGAGCTCGACCGGCAGCTCGTGCTGAACGAGTCGGTCCTGCGCACGAAGGTCATCCGGCTCCCCGAGCCGAAGCGGCCCCGCCAGAGCCGCCGAGTGGCGGCATGATCCGGTCCACGGCGACGGCATCGCGTCCGTCCGCCCTGGCCATCGACATCAGGGAGGGTGGGCATGGCCGGTGAGACTGTCATCACGGTAGTCGGAAATCTGACCAGCGACCCCGAACTGCGGTTCACGCCGAACGGCGCTGCGGTGGCGAGCTTCACCGTCGCTTCCACGCCGCGCACGCTGGACCGTCAGTCCAACGAGTGGAAGGACGGGGAGGCGCTGTTCCTGCGCTGCTCCGTCTGGCGGCAGGCGGCGGAGAACGTCGCCGAGTCGTTGCAGAAGGGCGCCCGGGTCATCGTGTCCGGTCGGCTCAAGCAGCGTTCGTTCGAGACCCGTGAGGGTGAGAAGCGCACAGTGATCGAACTCGACGTCGACGAGGTCGGCCCGAGCCTGCGCTACGCGACCGCCAAGGTCGTCCGCGCCGCCCGTGGTGGCGGCGGCGGTGGCGGTGGCGGGTACGGCGATGGTGGCTACAGCGGCGGATCCGGTAGCGGATCCGGTAGCGGATCCGGTGGCCCGGGTGGCGGCTTCAACGCGCCAGCCGCGGCTTCCGTGCCGTCCAGCGGTGGTTCCAACAGCGGCTACGGCAGCGGTGGAGCACCGAACGATGACCCCTGGTCGCAGCAGCCGGCCGGTGGCTACTCAGACGAGCCTCCGTTTTGAGCGGGCGGTCGTCGTCATCGAGGACGGCACAACGAGGTAGGAGCACATCCATGGCCAAGGCGGCCGTGCGCAAGCCCAAGAAGAAGGTTTGCGTGTTCTGCAAGGACAAGGTCGAGTACATCGACTTCAAGGACACGTCGCTGCTGCGTAAGTACATCTCCGACCGAGGCAAGATCCGCGCGCGTCGGGTGAGCGGCAACTGCAGCCAGCACCAGCGTGACGTCGCCACCGCGGTGAAGAACAGCCGCGAGATGGCGCTGCTGCCCTACACCGCCTCGGCGCGGTAGGGGGTTCCTCGATGAAGCTCATCCTGACTCAGGAGGTCCCCGGGCTCGGCAGCCCGGGTGACATCGTCGAGGTAGCGAACGGCTACGGGCGCAACTTCCTGGTGCCGCGCAAGTACGCGATCCTCGCGACCCGGGGCGCGGAGCGCCAGGTCGAGCAGATCAAGCGGGCCCGGTCGGCTCGGGCGGTCCGCGACCTGGACCACGCCAACGAGATCGCCGGCCAGCTCGGCGGGCTCAAGGTCGAGCTGACCACCCGGGCGGGCAAGGAAGGCCGGTTGTTCGGTTCGGTCACGGCGGCCGACGTCGTCGCGGCTGTCACCGCGGCCGGCGGCCCCGAGCTGGACCGTCGTCGGGTCGATCTGACCACGCCGATCAAGACCCTCGGCGCGCACACCGTCTCGGTGCACCTGCACCCCGAGGTGACCGCGTCGCTGAAGGTCCAGGTCCGCAAGGCC
>NZ_CADCWS010000025.1 GCF_902806475.1 Candidatus Frankia nodulisporulans | reverse complement strand
TGTCGTTAACCCTTGCTGCACATTCCGATGGTGATGTCGTCCGGCCGTGTCGGACATTGCGTGCCGGTGCACCGTCGAACCGGTGGCCGGACAGTGGAAGGTGTTCCCGCGGTGAACCCGTTCGTAACCCGGACCGCCGACAAACCGCTCCGACGGGCGTCGGTGGTGGTATCACCGGCCGGTGTCGTGGCGTCCGCACGTGCGGACGGTCCGACCCTGGGTCGCCCTTTCGTCCGGCAGGCTCCCGGGCCCTCGGTCAGGCCTGGCCGCAGGGGCCCTGACGTCCACCTTCGTGATACCCCGCAGGGGGAAGCGACGGTCGCGGCAGCCGCTTTACCTCGTCGGACGGCCCGCCGCCCAAGGAAAAAACAACCTTGGACTTTTCTTTGCGGATGTCCTTTCGGACATCACTTCGGAAAAGCTCTCGGCTATCTGCGATGAATACCTGTTAACCGGGAAGTTACCCGCGCTTGCGAGTGCGAAATATTCGCCTCCTAGTCTGATCCATGTCGCCGCAGAACAAACGGTGAACCGCAGTTCGCGGCGCGGCCCATGGTCTTCTCATCCGGAGCGACGGCTGGTGATGACAGTGCGAGACGAACGTTTTCCCAGCTCATCCCCCACGGCGATGCAGGCGGACGCGGCGGTCAGATTCTGTGACACGACGCTGCGCGACGGCGAACAGGCGCCTGGCGTCGCATTCACCGCGGTCGAGAAACTCGCCATCGCCGCCGCTCTGGATGCCATCGGTGTACACCAGATCGAGGCCGGTATCCCGGCGATGGGTGTCAGCGAGCGGGACGTGTTGCGGGAGATCCTCGCGACCGATCCCCGGGCGGAGATCGTGGGCTGGTGCCGGGCCGACCACCGCGACGTCGAGGCCGCGGCCGCCTGCGGCCTGATGACCGCGCACCTGACCATTCCCGTCTCCGACCTGCACCTCAAGAGCAAGTTGGAGAAGGACCGGGCCTGGGCGCGGCTGCGGGTCCGCGACTGTGTCAAGGACGCGACCGACCGGGGCATGCGGGTCAGTGTCGGCATGGAGGACGCCTCCCGCGCCGACGACTCGTTCGTCATCGACCTGGCCGGCGAACTGCGGGAGCTGGGCGTCACCCGGTTGCGCTGGGCCGACACGGTGGGCCTGCTCGACCCGGTGAGCGCGTACGACCGGCTCGGGCGACTGGTCCGGGCGGTCCCGGGGCCGTGGGAGATCCACGCCCACGACGACTTCGGCCTGGCGACGGCCAACACCATCGCCGCCGTCCAGGCGGGGTTCACCTGGGTCAGCACCACCGTGCTGGGGCTGGGTGAACGCGCCGGGAACGCTCCGATCGAGGAGGTCGCCATGGCGCTTCGGCACCTGCTGAAGCTGCCGGTGGACCTCGACACCACGTCGTTTCGCACGCTGGCCCAGCTGGTGTCACGGGCGGCTAGCCGCCCGCTGCCGGCGGGCAAGGCGGTGGTCGGGGAGTCGGTGTTCGCACACGAGTCGGGCATCCACGTGCACGGCATCCTGCGTCACCCGGCGACCTACGAGCCGTTCGACCCCGCCGAGGTCGGTGGGCGCCGCCGGTTGACCGTCGGCAAGCACAGCGGCCGGGCGGGTGTGCGACACGCACTGGAGCAGTGCGGCATCACCGCCTCCGAGGAGGAGCTCGAACCGCTCGTCGAGCAGGTTCGGCTTGCCGCCACCCAGTACAAGCGCGGCCTGCAGGGCCGCGACTTCCAAGAGCTTCTCGGGCGGGTCGACATGCCGGCCCCCCGAGCTGGGGTCCAGACGCGCGAGGAACCGGTCTGATCGACCGTGCCTCCGCGCCGACGGACTCGCACCACAAGGCCCGAACCCGGCTCCGAACCCGGCTCCGCCTCGGAGTGGCACCACGGGTTCGGTCCAGTCGCATCACGGTAGTGCCGATGTCCCGGTCCACCCCGACCGGCGGCACGTCCGGCAGCCCGCGGACCCGCGTCCGATGGCCGGCCCGATCGGCCTGGCCACCAGCGGTGATCCGCGAGCCGGACGACCGTTCCTAGGAGGAGCACCACATGCGCCAGATCGCGTTCTACGGCAAGGGTGGTATCGGCAAGTCCACCACCCAGCAGAACACCATGGCGGCCATGGCCGAAGCCGGCCAGCGGATCATGATCGTCGGCTGTGACCCCAAGGCCGACTCCACCCGGCTCATCCTGCACTCGAAGGCGCAGACCTCCGTCATCCAGCTCGCGGCGGAGAAGGGCTCGGTCGAGGACCTCGAGCTCGACGAGGTTCTGGTCGAAGGTGCCTGGGGCATCAAGTGCGTCGAGTCCGGTGGCCCGGAGCCGGGCGTGGGCTGCGCCGGCCGTGGCGTCATCACCTCCATCACCTACCTGGAGGAGGCCGGCGCCTACGAGAACCTCGACTTCGTCACCTACGACGTCCTTGGTGACGTTGTGTGTGGTGGATTCGCGATGCCGATCCGCCAGGGCAAGGCGCAGGAGATCTACATCGTCACCTCCGGCGAGATGATGGCGATGTACGCGGCGAACAACATCGCCCGAGGCATCCTCAAGTACGCCCACACCGGCGGTGTCCGCCTCGGCGGCCTCATCTGCAACAGCCGTCAGACCGACCGCGAAGACGAGCTGATCATGGAGCTCGCCCGGCGACTGAACACCCAGATGATCCACTTCATTCCGCGTAACAACGTCGTGCAGCACGCCGAGCTGCGCCGGATGACGGTCATCGAGTACGACAAGGACAACAGCCAGGCCAACGAGTACCGGACGCTGGCCAACAAGATCATCAACAACGAGATGAAGACCATTCCGACCCCGATCGAGATGGACGAGCTCGAGCAGCTGTTGATCGACTTCGGAATCATGGAGGTCGAGGACGAGTCCGTCATCGGCAAGACCGCCGCGGTCGCCTGACGTCCTCCCTTTCCCGACTCTTTTTCCGCCCACCGTCGAGGATGAGGTCCCGATCATGACGACGACGCCGGTACCGACCCGGGCCGAGACCGAGGCGATGATTGCCGATGTCCTGGCTCAGTACCCGAAGAAGGCCGCGAAGTTCCGGGCCAAGCACATCAAGGCCAACGACCCCGAGGGGTCGAAGGAGTGCGAGGTCAAGTCCAACATCAAGTCCCGCCCCGGGGTCATGACGATCCGTGGCTGCTCCTACGCCGGCTCCAAGGGCGTGGTGTGGGGACCGGTGAAGGACATGGTCACCATCAGCCACGGTCCCGTCGGCTGCGGTCAGTACTCCTGGGCGACGCGGCGTAACTACGCTCACGGCCACCTCGGCGTGAACAACTGGACCGCGATGCAGGTCACGACCGACTTCCAGGAAAAGGACATCGTCTTCGGTGGCGACACCAAGCTGGAGAAGGTCCTCGACGAGATCGTCGACCTGTTCCCGCTGGCCAAGGGCATCTCGGTGCAGTCCGAGTGCCCGATCGGTCTGATCGGTGACGACATCGAGGCCGTGTCGAAGAAGTCCTCGAAGAAGCTCGGCCTGCCGATCATCCCGGTCCGTTGCGAGGGCTTCCGCGGCGTGAGCCAGTCGCTCGGCCACCACATCGCGAACGACGCTGTTCGCGACCATGTCCTCGGTACCGGCGAGGGCACCTTCGAACAGACCGACTACGACGTCGCGCTGATCGGTGACTACAACATCGGCGGAGACGTCTGGGCGTCCCGTCGGATTCTGGAAGAGATGGGCCTGCGGGTCATCGCCCAGTGGTCCGGCGACGGCACGATCAACGAGATGGCCTCGACGCACCTGTCGAAGCTGAACCTGATCCACTGCTACCGCTCGATGAACTACATCTGCACCACCATGGAAGAGCGCTACAACACCCCCTGGACCGAGTTCAACTTCTTCGGCCCCACGAAGATCGTCTCTTCCATGCGCAAGATCGCCGAATTCTTCGATGACGAGATCAAGGCGAAGACCGAAGCGGCGATCGCCCGCTACCAGGTCCGCTTCGACGAGATCATCAAGGCGTTCCGGCCGCGCCTCGAGGGCAAGCGCGTCATGCTCGCCATCGGCGGCCTGCGCCCCCGGCACACCATCGGTGCCTACGAGGACCTTGGCATGGAGGTCATCGGGACCGGCTACGAGTTCGCTCACAAGGACGACTACACCCGGACCTACGGCATGCTCAAGGAAGGCGTCGTTCTCTACGACGACCCGACCGCCTTCGAGGTCGAGGAGTTCGCCAAGCACCTCAAGCCCGACCTGATGGGCGCGGGTGTGAAGGAGAAGTACGTCTTCCACAAGATGGGCATCCCCTTCCGGCAGATGCACTCCTGGGACTACTCCGGGCCGTACCACGGCGTCGACGGCTTCGCGGTCTTCGCCCGGGACATGGACCAGGCCGTCAACAGCCCGACCTGGGACCTCCTTGAGGCGCCCTGGTCGAAGGCCGGCGAGGTCGCCTAGTCCTCGGTGGGCTCCACCCCACCGCCGCCCCGGCGGCACCCGGGCGCATGACGCCCCAGCAGTAGACGCCCGTTCAGGGCAGCAGTAGTCAGCCAGGTCCGGCCGCAAGGCAGCCGCCAGTGACCCGGCACCCCCGTGAGCCAGCCGGCTCGAATGATCCACGTGAAACACGGCCGGCGCAGGCGATCGGAACGGGTGCTGGCGGCTGCCGCGGCCGGCATCAGCCCCGCCGGGGACGCAGATCCCCCCGGGTCATCCCCCCAGGGGAGAGGAGGACGTCCGGTGACGACGCCCGAGCACACCAGCGCGATCCCACTGCAGGTTCTTGACCACAACGACGTCTTCCGGGACGAGGTCTACCAGGAGCAGTTCGAGAACAAGCGCGAGTTCGAGAACGGGGCCTCCAAGGAGGAGGTCGAGCGCGTCCTGCAGTGGACCCAGACCTGGGAGTACCGGGAGAAGAACTTCGCTCGGGAGAGCCTGACCGTCAACCCGGCCAAGGCCTGCCAGCCGCTCGGTGCCGTGCTGGCCGGGCTCGGATTCGAGGGCACGCTGCCCTTGGTCCACGGCTCGCAGGGCTGCGTGTCCTACTTCCGCAGCCACTTCGCCCGGCACTTCAAGGAGCCGGTGCCCGCCGCGTCCACCTCGATGACCGAGGACGCCGCCGTGTTCGGCGGGATCAACAACCTCGTCGAGGCGATGGACAACATGTCCGCGCTCTACAAGCCGAAGCACATCGCGGTCAGCACCACCTGCATGGCCGAGGTCATCGGTGAGGACCTGTTCTCCTACATCGGCGCGGCGCGCGAGCAGGAGGCGATCAGCCAGGACTTCCCGGTCTCCTACGCGCACACCCCGAGCTTCGTGGGCTCGCACATCAACGGCTACGACGTGATGCTCAAGGGCATCCTCGACTCGCTGTCGAAGTCCGCCGATGCGGACGCCTCGAAGATCGAGAAGTCGGACAAGGTCCGCCTCAACATCATCCCGGGCTTCGACACCTATGTCGGCAACCACCGGGAGTACCGGCGGATGCTGGAACTGATGGGCGTCCACCCGATCATCCTGGGCGACCACTCCGCGTCGCTGGACTCCCCGGCCGACGGTGAGTACGACCTCTACCCGGGTGGCACCACCCTGGTCGACGGCGCGCAGGCGAAGTTCAACCGGGCGAGCTTCATCCTGCAGGAGTCCACCCTGCGCCGCACCGCCGAGCTCATCAGGGACGTGTGGAAGCAGGAGCTGGTCACGCTGGAGACCCCGATCGGGGTCACCGGCACCGACGCCTTCGTCACCGCCGTCGCTCGTACCGCCGACGTCAAGGTGCCCGCCGAGCTGACCCTCGAGCGCGGCCGGCTCGTTGACGCGATCACGGACTCGAGCGCCTACGTGCACGGCAAGCGGGTGGCCATCGCCGGCGACCCCGACCTCGTCGTCGCGCTGACCCGGTTCGTGCTCGAGCTCGGCATGGTCCCGGTGCACATCGTGAGCACCAACGCCGACTCCACGTTCAAGGCGCGGATGGAGAAGATGCTCTCCGCCAGCAAGTTCGGCGACGCCGCGACCGTGTGGCCGGAGAAGGACCTCTGGCACCTGCGCTCGCTGGTCTTCACCGAGCCGGTCGACCTGCTCATCGGGTCGATGCAGCTCAAGTGGATCGGCCGCGAGACCAACACGCCGCTGTTCCGGGTCGGTTTCCCGATCTTCGACCGGCACCACCTGCACCGGTTCCCGATCGTCGGATACGCCGGCGGGCTGCACCTGCTCACCGGACTCGTCAACACGATCCTCGACGAGCTCGACCGCAACGCCCCCGCGCACAGCTACGACGCGGTCCGCTGACCGTCCGTCCCCGCTAGCGCAGGACCCGACTCCGGACGGTCGACGGCCCGCCGCCGACCGTCCGGACCAGACGTGGTCGACCGGCCGCGCCCACCGCGCTCCCTGCGGCCGGCCGACCACTCCCCGGCGGGTCGAGTCCGCGCAGCCGCATCCGCGCCGACTCCCCGCCCCCGGGGCGGGTCGGTCGACTCCCTCCCGGGTCGGCCGGCCCCCCCGCCGCAGCGAGTCCCAGCTCCACCGCAGTTCCAGCTCCACCGCAGTTCCAGCTCCACCGCAGTTCCAGCTCCACCGCAGTTCCAGCCTCACCCGAGGACCGCCCCCTCCCGAGGATGGCCTATGTCCGCATCAGATCGCGCGGCTCTGTTCACCGAGTCGGGCTGCGAAACCAACAACACCAAGAGCACCAAGGAGCGCAAGGCCGGCTGCCCCAAGCCCAAGCCCGGCGGCACGTCCGGCGGCTGCACCTTCGACGGCGCGATGATCACCCTCGTTCCGATCGTGGACAGCGCCCACCTGGTCCACGGCCCGATCGCCTGCGCCGGCAACTCCTGGGACAGCCGAGGCAGCCTGTCGTCCGGGCCGACGCTCTACAAGCACGGCTTCACCACCGACATGACCGAGAACGACGTGGTCCTCGGCGGCGAGCAGCGGCTGTTCGACACGATCTGCGAGATCGTCGAGCGGTACGCGCCCCCCGCGGTCTTCGTCTACTCCACCTGCGTCACCGCGATGATCGGCGACGACCTCGGTGCGGTGTGCGCCTCCGCCGCCGAGCACACCGGCGTGCCGGTGATCCCGGTCGAGGCCCCCGGTTTCCTCGGTAACAAGAACCTCGGCAACAAGATCGCCGGTCAGGCGCTGCTCGATCATGTCATCGGCACCGTCGAACCCGAGGACGCCGGCGCGTTCGACATCAACCTGATCGGCGAGTACAACATCGCCGGCGAGCTGTGGGACGTCCTGCCGGTGCTGAACCGCCTGGGCCTTCGGCTGCGGGCCTGCATCAGCGGGGACGCCCGGTACCGCGACGTGGCCGCGGCCCACCGGGCGAAGGCGACCATGGTCGTCTGCTCCCGCGCCCTGCTCGGACTCGCCCGCGGGCTCGAGGACCGTTACGGCATCCCCTGGTTCGAGGGCAGCTTCTACGGCACCAGCGCGATGGCCGACACCCTGCGCGGCTTCGCCCGTCTGCTCGACGACGACGACCTCACCCGGCGCACCGAGGAGCTCATCGCCGTCGAGGAGGCGGCCACCAACGCCGCGCTCGAGCCCTACCGGGCCCGGCTGACCGGACGCAAGGCCGTGCTCTACACCGGCGGTGTCAAGAGCTGGTCGATCGTCTCGGCGCTGCAGGACCTCGGGATCGAGGTGGTCGGCAGCGGTATCACCAAGAGCTCCGACGGTGACGTCGAGAAGATCCGTGAGCTGCTTGGCGATGCGAAGATGATCGGTGAGGGCAGCCCGCGGGAACTGCTGCGGGTGGCTGAGCAGACCGGGGCCGACATCCTCGTCGCCGGTGGTCGCAACCTGTACACCGCGCTCAAGGGCCGGCTGCCGTTCCTCGACATCAACCAGGAACGGCACATCCCCTACGCGGGCTACACCGGCATGGTCGAGTTCGCCCGCCGCCTGGACATGGCCATCTCCAACCCGGTCTGGGACCAGGTCCGCCGGCCCGCCCCCTGGGACGCCCAGGTGGCCGGCACCCCCGGCGCCCCCGGGACGCTCGTGGCGGGGGTGGCCTGATGGCGCGGATCGTCACGACCGAGCGGGGCGCGACGATCGACCCGCTCAAGCACAGCCAGCCGCTGGGCGCGGCAATGGTCTTCCTCGGCCTCGCCGGCTCCATGCCGATCATGCACGGTTCGATGGGCTGCGCCTCGTTCGCCAAGGCCCTGCTGACCCGGCACTTCAACGAGCCGATCCCGTTGCAGACCACGGCGATCAGCGAGGTGACCGCGGTCTTCGGTAGCGGCGAGTCGATGGTCGCCACCCTCGACGCCATCCGCAAGAAGCAGCGCCCGGAGATCATCGGTCTGCTGACCACGGGTGTCACCGAGGTCTCCGGTGAGGACATCGGCGGTCAGCTGCGCGCCTACCTCGCCGCCTGGGCCGACGCGGACGCGGACACGGGCGCGGCGGCCGAGGCGGGGGTCGAGGCCGACGCCGCACCGCTGATCGTCGGGGTGTCGACCCCGGACTTCATCGGCGGACTGTCCGACGGCTGGTCCGCCGCGCTCGAGGCCCTGATCCGCGCGGTGATCCCGGCGGACGAGCTGGTCCTCGGCGACCCCGACGAGCTCGCCGAGGATCTGGACGACCGGGATGAGGGCCGTACGGCTCTGCTCGCCGCGTCCGCGGCCAGCCCCCCCCGACCGGCCGACGCCGTCCGCGCGATCCCCGCTGCGGCGTCGGTCCGTACCACCACCGCGCACACCCACCCAGCCGTACCGGACCAGCCCGTGACCCGGCGGTCCGGGGCGACCGGCGAGACCGGTAGCGCCGGCGAGGAGGGCACCCCAGACCTGGTCGCCGTCCTCGCCGGTCCCGGTCTCACCGCCGCCGACCTGGACGAGCTCGCCGAGCTGATCCGCTCGTTCGGCTTCACCCCGCTGCTGGTCCCGGACCTGTCCAGCTCGGTCGACGGTCACCTCGCCCCCGCCTGGCAGCCGACGACCACCGGTGGCACGACCGTCGCCGACCTGCGCCGACTGCCGCGGGCTCGGGCCGTCGTCGCCGCCGGCGGGTGCGCGGCGCCCGCGGGTGAGCTGCTCGCCGCGCGCACCGGCGCCCGGCTGTTCACCCACCCGCATCTGTCCGGCCTGACCGAGATGGACGCGCTGGTCAGCGAGCTGATGTCGCTGAGCGCCCGGACCGCGCCGACGATGGTGCGCCGCGCCCGCGAACGGCTCGCCGACGGACTGCTGGACGCGCACTTCGTCCTCGGGGGAGTGCGGGTGGCGATCGCCGCCGAGCCGGACACCCTGGTCGCCGCCGGTTCGCTGCTGCGCGACGTCGGCGCCGAGATCGTGACCGCGATGGCGCCCACCTACGCCCCGGTCCTCGACGACACGCCCTTCGACGAGGTCGTGCTCGGTGACCTGACCGAGTTCACCACCCGGGCCCGGGCCGCCGGTGCCCAGCTGGTGGTCGGCTCCAGCCATCTGCGCGAGGTCGCCCACCGGCTCGGCGCGGCCTACCTGCCGGTCGGCTTCCCGATCGTCGATCGCCTGGGAGCGGCGCTCGCCGGCACCGCCGGTTACACCGGCAGCCTGCGCCTGCTGCTGGACGCGGCCAACCGTGTGCTCGACCACACCGCCGCCAGCCATGGCGCTGCCAGCCATGGCACCGCTGGACATGGCACTGGCGGCCACAGCGCCGCTGGCCATGGCACTGCGTCGACCGAATCCGCGGCGAGCGGTGGGTGGTCCGAGACGGACCTGCCCCACCAGGCCCGCGCCACGGCCTACCCCGATGAACTCGACGATCTGTTCCAGGAGTCACCGTGTTGAAGATCGCCTTCGCGACCGGAGACGGCACCGCCGTGGACAGCCACTTCGGCTGGTGCCGACGGTTCGACATCTACGAGGTCAGCCCCGAGGGGTTGCGGCTGCTGGAGAGCCGGCTGCTCGACGAGGCCTCCGAGGACGAGGAAAACAAGATCGAGACGAGGCTCTCCGCGGTCCTGGACTGCGCGATCCTCAACATCTGCGACATCGGTGGCACGGCCGCCGCCCGGGTGATCAAGGCGAAGATCCACCCGGTGAAGGTGCTCAAGGGCACGCCGATCCCGGAGCTGCTCGACCGGTACGTCACCACCCTCGCCGGCACCCCGCCGCCCTGGCTGCGCAAGGTGATGAAGGGCCGTGAACCGCAGACGCCACCCGCCCAGAACTGGACCCGCAGCGTCAGCGCGGTGCTCAAAGGAGATGCCGCATGACTGAGATATCCGGATTCCTGCGTGACCTGGTCGCCCAGACCCGCGCCGGTGACACCTACGGCCAGCTCAGCCGGTTCAGCGACGAGCAGATGCTCGCGCCCTTCGTCCTGACCAAGGAGCAGCGCCGGGCGATCCCGGCGGCCTGCGACCTCGAAGCGGCCACCGAGGCCCGGGTGCGGTCGTTCTACCAGGCGGTCGCCGCCGCCACCGAGAAGGCGACCGGTGCGTTCACCGTCGCGATCCTCGACCTGAACCACGAGGGCTTCGGCCGGGTGATCATCTTCGCCGGCCGTCTCGTGGTCGTCGACGAGGCCCTGCGCGACATCCAGCGCTTCGGCTTCGACTCGCTCGACAAGCTCGGCGCCCGCGGCGAGTCGCTGGTCATCGGCGCGACCAAGGTCATCGACCAGTACCGCGAGGTGACCCGCGATGACGCCTGAGACCGCCGCCGAGGAGCTCAAGCGGCTGCGCAAGCTCAACTCCAGGGCCTCGCAGCTCAAGCTCGACCTGCACGACCTGTCCGAGGAACTGCCGTTGGGCTGGGAGAACATCCTCGACGTCGCCCAGCGCACCTACGACGCCTACGCCGAGATCGCCGTGCTGCAGAACAAGCTCGACGCCCAGGCCACCAAGGGGGCGTCGGCATGACCGCCACCGCCACCCCGGCCGAGCGGCTCGCGCACTTCTACCGGTGCACCACCGCCGAGCAGTACTTCGACCTGTTGGAGGTCGAGGTCGACCCGCGGGTCGTCGCCGTCAACCGGCTGCACATCCTGCGGGTGTTCGGCGGCGAGCGAGTGAAGGTGCTCGAGGCCGCCGGCGGCGACCAGGCCGACCCGGAGACGTTGCTGGCCGCGTACCGCGCCGCGCTCATCCGGTCGTACGAGTCGTTCCTCACCGCCACCGCGCTCGACCACCGCGTCTTCAAGGTGCTCAAGGACCGCGCACCGCAGGGGTCCTTCGTGCCGTCATCCGAGATCACCGTGCAGCGGCCGGGACAGACCCCGCCGCCCGCACCGTCCGCACCGACCGAGCAGCCGGAGGAGGCCCGATGACCAGCAACGTCTACAACGTCGGCGACGTGGTCTGCACTGTCAAGGACCTGCGCAACGACGGGACCTACCCGGACCCTGAAGTCGCCATCGGCGAAGTGATCGTCGAGGCCGGCACCATCGGCGAGGTCATCAACGTCGGCCTCTACCTCCAGGAACACATCGTCTACGCGGTGGCGTTCCGCAGCGGCCGGATCGTCGGCGCCCTGGAGCGGGAGCTCGCGGTGCCCGTGGACGATGACGGCGCCCCGCTCGCCGCCCAGGCCTCCACGCCGTCGACCCCGCCGTCGCGCACCCCGGCCGAGGCCGGATCGGCGCAGCCCCCGGCCATCGTCGAGCTCGCCACCGTCCAGGGCACGGGCCACGGGGATGGCCACGGCGCTGGGCATGGCGGTGGGCATGGCGGTGGGCACGGCGACGGGCACGGCGACGGGCATGGTGGTGGCTGCAAGCACGGCTCGTCCAACTGCAAGAAGGACGGGGACGCGGTCGCGGTGTCGGCGGTGACCGGTTTCGACGAGGACCAGGTATGAGCGGCCAACCGCTCGCCATCGCGGACCCGGCCACCGGCTGTAAGAGCACGAGCAGCTGCGGCACCAGCCGGCCGGCGGCCGACCCGGAGATCGCGGAGAAGATCGCGAACCATCCGTGCTACAGCGCGGAGGCGCACCAGTACTACGCCCGCATGCATGTCGCGGTCGCGCCGGGCTGCAACATCCAGTGCAACTACTGCAACCGCAAGTTCGACTGCGCCAACGAGAGCCGACCGGGCGTCACCAGCGCCCTGCTGACCCCCGAGGACGCGCTGGCCAAGGTCAAGCTGGTCGCCAGCGAGATCAAGCAGATGAGCGTGCTGGGCATCGCCGGGCCGGGCGACCCGTTGGCCAACCCGAAGCAGACGTTTCGCACGATGGAACTGGTGGCCCGGGACTGCCCGGACATCAAGCTGTGCCTGTCGACGAACGGGCTGCGCCTGCCCGAGTTCGCCGACCGGATCGCCGACCTCGGCGTCGACCACGTCACGATCACGATCAACATGATCGACCCGGCGGTCGGCGAGCGGATCTACCCGTGGGTCGTCTACAAGGGCAAGCGGTACACCGGCCGGGAGGCCTCGAAGATCCTCACCGAGCAGCAGCTCGAGGGGCTGGCGGCGCTCACCGAACGCAAGGTGCTCTGCAAGGTCAACTCGGTGCTGATCCCCGGGGTCAACGACGAGCACCTGGTCGAGGTCTCCAAGACCGTCAAGGACCTCGGCGCCTTCCTGCACAACGTGATGCCGCTGGTCTCGGCGCCCGAGCACGGTACCCACTTCGGGCTCACCGGCCAGCGCGGACCGTCCCCGCAGGAGCTCAAGCTGCTGCAGGACCGGTGCGAGGAGCACGACGGCGCCGAGATGAACATGATGCGGCACTGCCGGCAGTGCCGCTCCGACGCGGTCGGCCTGCTCGGCGAGGACCGCGGCGAGGAGTTCTCCCCGGAGACCTACCAGGGCCGCGAGATCGGCTACGACCTCGCCGGACGCCAGGAGGCCCACGCCGAGATCGAGCGCTGGCGCTCCGAGGTGGCGGCGACCCGCGACAGCCTCAACATCTCCACCGGCGCCCCGGTGCCGGGCGGCCGCACCCTGCCGACCGGTCCCGCGGGCGGGCTGGTGCAGGTGGTGGTGGAGGCCAGCCGACCGGAGCAGACGGTGCTCGTCGCCGTCGCCACCAAGGGCAGCGGGGTGGTCAACCAGCACTTCGGCCACGCTAGCGAGTTCTGGATCTACGAGGCGGGACCGCTGTGGGCGCGCCTCGTGCAGACCCGCGACGTCGACCGCTACTGCACCGGGCCGTCCGAGTGCGACGAGGAGGAGTCGAAGCTCGACCGCACCCTCACGATGCTCAGCGACTGCGCCGCCGTGCTCTGCAGCAAGATCGGGCCGGCCCCGAAGGAGGCGCTGACAGCCGCCGGGATCGAACCGGTGGAGGTCTACGACCTGATCGACAAGGCGGTGGCCGAGGTCGGTGGCCGCATCATCGCAAACCGTGCACCCGCGGAGGTTGGCACCCCATGACCACGACCGCCACCATCGTCGAGCTGACGGACCGGGCCCGCAAGCAGGTCCATCACCTGCTGAGCTCCACCGCCGGCACCGAGAACTTCGCGCTGCGCATCGGGGTCGACCCGGGCGGCTGCTCCGGCTACACCTACAAGCTGGCGCTGGTGCCCGGCCCCGAGGCCGACGACCTCGTCTTCACCCAGGACGGTTTCGACGTCGTCGTCCACACCTCCATGATCGACCTGCTGCGCGGGATGCGCGTCGACTACGCGGAGACGCTCACCTCGTCCGGGTTCACCTTCACCAACCCGAACGCGAAGAGCTCCTGCGGCTGCGGCTCGTCGTTCGGCTCGTCGGAGTCCCCCGAGCGCACCGAGGCCGACGCGCTGCTGCGCGCCCAGGTCGAGGACGTCATGCAGGAGATCCGACCGTTCCTGCGCGGCGACGGCGGGGACGCGGAGATCGTCGCCGTCCTCGCCGGCGGCGGCCAGCCGGGGTCGGCCGAGGTGCACCTGCGCCTGACCGGTGCCTGTGGCAGCTGCTCCAGCGCCGGCGCGACGCTGTCCGGGGTGATCGAGGCCCGGCTCAAGGAGGCCCTGCCCGAGATCGGTCGGGTCGCGCTCGTCCCCTGAACCCGCCGTCGGCGGGTGGACCAGTCCGCGGATCAGTCCACCCGCCGGCCCGGCCCGGCTCACCGCCCCGCCCGCCAGCGTCGCCGCCGGCACCGGCACCGGCACCGGTGCCCACCCGACGCCCACCACCTGACCGCCCGAACACCTGGCCGTCCGACGTCGGTCATCCCTCATCCGTCATCCGTCCTGCCGAATCCGCGGAGCGCACGATGGTCACAGCCCGGTCCCACCCCCACCCGCTGCTACGCACGATGTGTCCGGGCCCGTCGGCGCGGGCGGTGCCCGTGCAGACGGCCCCGCCCGGGTCGGAGGCGACCCATCGCTACGACCGGCAGATGATCATCCCTGGCTTCGGGGTCACCGCCCAGCGGCGGCTGAGCCAGGCGACGGTGCTGGTGGCCGGGGTGGGCGGGGTCGGTGGGGCGGCGGCGACCTACCTGGCCGCCGCCGGAGTCGGCCGGCTCATCCTGGTGCATCCCGGTGACCTGGAGGAGCCCGACCTCAACCGGCAGACGCTGATGCGTCCGGACCGGGTCGGGCGCTCCCGGGTGCACAACGCCGCGGACACGCTGCGGGCGCACCATCCGGCGGTCGAGATCGTCGCTCTCGACCGGCCACTGGACGACGAGGCGGTGCCCGAGCTGATCGCCCGGGCCGACGTCGTCGTCGACGCCCGGCACAACTTCCCCGAGCGGTATCTGATCAACCGGCTGTGCGTGCGCTCCGCGGTGCCGCTGGTCGTCGCGGCGATGAACGCCACCGAGGCGTCCCTGCTGGTGGTCCGGCCGGGGGAGCCGTGCCTACGATGCGTGTTCCCCGAGGGGGACCCGTCCTGGGAGCCGTTGGGCTTCCCGGTGCTCGGTTCGGTCGCCGGCACCGTCGGCTGCCTGGCGGCCACCGAGGCGCTCAAGATCGCCGGCGGGTTCGCCGAGCCCGCGGTCGGCCGGCTCATCCACCTGGACCTGTGGGATGTCGACCTGCGCGCCCTGCGGACCCGGCGCGACCCGCACTGCCCCGACTGCGGACCGGGCCCGCAATGATCTACCTGGACCACAACGCGACGACCCCGGTCGACCCGGAGGTCCTCACCGCGATGCTGCCACTGCTGCGTGAGCACTACGCGAACCCGGCGAGCCGGCATCCGGCGGGGGAGTCCGTCGCCCGGCTGGTCGAGGCGGCCCGCCGTGACATCGCCACCCTCGCCGGCGCCCGGCCCCGCGACATCGTGTTCACCAGCGGGGCGACGGAGGCGGCGAACCTCGCCATCCACGGGGTGCTCGCCACCGCCCCGCCGGACGCCCGCCGGGTGCTGGTCGGGGCGACCGAGCATCCGGCGATCCTGGGGGCCGCGCACGCCGCCGCCGAACGTTTCGGTGGCAGCGTGCAGACCATCCGGGTGCGGCCCGACGGCAGCCTCGACCTCGCCCACCTGCGGGCACTGCTGCGGCCGTTGCCGGTCGGGGGGCCGGCGTCGGCGCGCGGTCCGATGCCGGCCGGCGGCCAGGTGGCGCTGGTCGCGGTGATGGCGGCGAACAACGAGACGGGCGCGCTCACCGACCCACGGCCGGTGGCCGCGTTCGCCCAGGAGGTCGGCGCGCTGTTCCTGTGCGACGTCACCCAGGCGTTCGGCCGGATTCCGGTCGCCGTCGCCGAGACGGGTATCGACCTCGCGGTCGCCTCCGCGCACAAGGTGTACGGCCCGAAGGGCGTCGGCGTGCTGATCGCCTCCCGATCGGCGCGGGGACGGCTCTCCCCGCTGCTGCACGGCGGCGGTCAGGAGCGCGGCCTGCGTTCGGGCACCCTGAACACCCCCGGCATCGTCGGGTTCGGCGCGGCGGCCCGGATCGCCGCCGCGGTGTTCGCCGACGAGGCGGTCCGGACCCGGGCACAGACCGACCTGCTCTACGACCAGCTGGTCGGCTGGCTCGGCGCGGACGCCATCGAGGTCAACGGTCCCCGCGAGGACGCCAGCCGACGGCCCGGGCTGGTGCGGCTGCCGAACACGCTGAGTCTGCGGTTCGTCGGCGCCGACGCCGACGCGGTGCTGGCCTGCCTGCCCGATGTCGCGGTGTCCGCGGGTTCGGCCTGCCACGGCGGGGCGGACGAACCATCGCCGGTGCTGCTGGCGATGGGGCGCTCGGCGGCCGCCGCCCGGGAGAGCCTGCGGTTCAGCGCCGGCAGGTTCACCACGGTCGACCAGATCCACACCGCCGCGGCGGCGGCGGCCCGCGCGGTGCTGCGGGTGCACTCCCTGCACGCCACCGCGTCCGGTGACCTGGCCGTCAGCGGTCAGCCAGGTACGTCCGGCGAGCTCGCGGGACGCGGGTTGCCGCCGGACCCGCGAGGCCTCGCCAACCCGGGCAACGGACAGTTCCCCGAACTACCCGTCCCACGATCCGCCTTGCCCTGATCCACCGACGCACCACCGATCGGCGCCGCCGGGCTCGCCGTCACGTCCGCGGCTTGACCCGCGGGCCTTCGAGCCCGGACGAACGGCGCGCAGGTCGCGACGCCAGAGATGAGGTCTCCCATGCCCACCGACCAGTTGCCCGAGCGGCCCGACGGGGTCAGACGACTGGAGAACGTGGTGATCCGTTTCGCCGGCGACTCCGGCGACGGAATGCAGCTCACCGGTGACCGGTTCGGCGCCCAGGCTGCCGCGATCGGTAACGACGTGGCGACCCTGCCGAACTATCCGGCGGAGATCCGGGCCCCATCGGGGACCGTGGCCGGTGTGTCCAGCTACCAGCTGCACATCGCCGACCATGACATCACCACCCCCGGCGACCAGCCGGACGTCCTCATCGCGATGAACCCGGCGGCGCTGCGGGCCAACATCACCGAGCTGCGCCCCGGCGGCGTCATCATCCTGGACACCGACTCGTTCACCGAGCTGGGCCTGGACAAGGCCGGCTACGAGGTCGACCCGCTGACCGACGGATCGCTGGACTCCTACCAGCTGTTCGCGATCAACCTGACCGGGCTCGCCTCCGCCGCCGTCGCCGACCACAACCTCAAGCGCAAGGACGCGGCGCGCACGAAGAACATGTACGCGCTCGGCCTGGTGTCCTGGATGTTCTCCCAGCCGATCGAGGACACCGCCGACTACCTGCGCAAGCGCTTCGCATCCAAGCCGGACGTGCAGGCCGCGAACATCGCGGCGCTGCGCGCCGGGTGGATCTACGGTGAGACCACCGAGGCCTTCGCCACTGTCTACGAGGTGAAGCCGGCGGCCCTGCCGCCGGGCACCTACCGGCACATGAAGGGCAACAAGGGCATCGCGTACGGCCTGGTCGCCGCCGCCCACCAGGCGGGGATGCCGCTGTTCCTCGGCGCCTACCCGATCACCCCGGCCTCCGAGGTGCTGCACGAGCTGTCCCTGCTCACGTCCTACGACGTACGGTCGTTCCAGGCCGAGGACGAGATCGCCGCGATCGGTGCGGCGATCGGCGGGTCGTTCGCCGGGATGCTCGGCGTCACCGTCACCTCCGGCCCCGGCATGGCGCTGAAGTCCGAGGCCATCGGCCTCGCGGTGATCATGGAAATGCCGCTGGTCATCGTCAACGTGCAGCGCGGTGGCCCGTCCACCGGTCTGCCGACCAAGACCGAGCAGTCCGACCTGCTGCAGGCGCTCTACGGCCGCCACGGCGAGGCGCCGCTGCCGGTGATCGCGGCCCGTTCGCCCGCGGACGGTTTCGCCTCGGCGCTCGAGGCCGCCCGGATCGCGCTGGCCTACCGCACCCCGGTGATCCTGCTGTCGGACTCCTACATCGCCAACGGCAGCGAGCCGTGGCGGGTGCCCGAACTCGACGAGCTGCCCGACATCGGCATCGAGCTCGCCACCGAGCCGAACGCGGTCGACGAGGTCGGCAACCCGGTGTTCCTGCCCTACGCCCGTGACCCGGCGACCCTCGCCCGGCCGCTGGCGATCCCCGGCACCCCGGGCCTGGCCCATCGCATCGGTGGCCTGGAGAAGCAGGACCTCACCGGCGCGGTGTCCTATGACGCGGACAACCACGACCTGATGATCCGCACCCGCCAGTCCAAGATCGACGGTGTGGACGTCCCGCCGCTCGAGGTGGACGACCCCGCCGGCCCGCCCGGCTCCGGTGCGGACGTCCTCGTGATCGGCTGGGGCTCGACCTGGGGCCCCATCGGTGAGGCGTGCCGCCAGGTGCGCGCCGACGGGCTGAAGGTCGCCCAGGCGCACCTGCGTCACCTCGCCCCGCTGCCGGCGAACCTGGCGTCGGTGCTCTCGGAATACCACACCGTGCTCGTCCCCGAGATGAACCTGGGGCAGCTCGCCGGCCACCTGCGCCGGGAGACCCTGATCGACACCGTCGGTTACAACCAGACCCGCGGTATGCCGTTCCAGGTGTCGGAGCTCGCCTCCGTCATCACCCGGGTGATCCAGGGCGTCGTCGACGACGACACCCCCGAGCAGGCCGCCGTCGGCGGCAACGGCGCGGCGAAGGTCGTCGGTGACGTCACCGCGCGCCTGACCGCGGCCAAGGCCGGCGTCGGCGCCGGCGGCAAGACCACCGTTACCCACAGCGACGCGACTCGGGAGGCAGGACGATGAGCCCCACAGGCGAGGCCGAGGGCGCCGCGCGCGCCGAGGAGCCGGCGGGCACCGCCGGCCGGCGGGCCCCCACGGTCGCCGACTTCACCACCGCCAACGAGGTCCGCTGGTGCCCCGGCTGCGGTGACCACGCGATCCTGTCAACGATGCGGGGCCTGCTGCCCGCACTCGGCGTGGCCCCCGAGAACACCGTGGTGGTGTCGGGCATCGGCTGCTCCTCGCGGCTGCCCTACTACCTCGACACCTACGGCATCCACTCCATCCACGGGCGGGCCCCGACGTTCGCGACCGGTGTCTCCATCAACCGCCCCGACCTGTCGGTCTGGGTCGTCACCGGTGACGGCGACGCGCTCTCGATCGGTGGCAACCACCTGATCCACGCGCTGCGCCGCAACGTGAACCTCAAGATCCTGCTGTTCAACAACCACATCTACGGTCTGACCAAGGGCCAGTTCTCGCCCGCGTCCAAGGTCGGCACGGTCAGCCCGTCGAGCCCGCACGGCTCGCTGGACTACCCGTTCAACCCGATCGCGCTCGCCCTGGGCGCCGGCGCCACCTTCGTGGCCCGCACGATCGACACCGACCGGCGGCACCTGACCGCGACCCTGACCGCCGCGGCCGCCCACAAGGGCGCCGCCCTGATCGAGATCCGTCAGGGCTGCCCGACGTTCAACAACATCCCTCGCCAGCCGCGTGGATCGGGTGGTGCCACCACCGAGAACGACCCCGCGTCGCCCGAGCTCGGACCGATCCGGCTGTCCCCCGGACTGCCGATCGTCTTCGGCCCGAACGACCAGTGGGGCATCGTCCGCGACCCGAACACCGGTGAGCTCGTCGTCGGTAACGGTGGCGACCCCCGGGTGGTCGTCCACGACCCCGGCACCCAGAACTCCACCTATGCCTACGCGCTGTCCCGCCTCGCGGAGACGGCCCTCGGCGAGGCGCCGATCGGTGTCTACCGCTCGGTGTCCCAGCCCAGTTTCGATCAACTCTTCCAGGAGCGCCTGGCTACGGCCCGGCCCGGTGGACGTGGTGAGCTGCGCTCCCTGCTCACCGGCTCCGACTCCTGGGTGGTCGCCGGTTAGGGGCCTGTGCCCCTGACCGGAGCGTGACGGGCGGCCGGGCGGACCGCCCGTCGAGCGCAGCGAGGGGATCAGGCCAGCTCTTCCCATGGCCTGATCCCCTCTGTTGTCCGGTAACCCCCTGCTCCTTCACGTTCCTCGGCCAGCTCACGGATCTGCTCACGGACCTGCTCACGGGCCTGCTCGCTGATCTGCTCGCTGATCTGCTCGCTGATCTGCTCGCTGATCTGCTCGCGGACCTGATCATGAAATGCCGAGGGATGTTCGAGAATCTCGGCCTCGACACGCCGAACAACCCTCGGCGCGAGGCCGCACAACCCTCGGCTCGCGGCCGGTCGGCCTTCGGTCCAACAGCTCTCCCCGACGTTCTCGGCCGTGACCGTGGATCTGTCGGCGCGGGCCTGGCGGATCGGGTACGTCCGCTGGGGTGGTGTGCTGGGGAATCCGTGTCGCGGGTGACATCGGCGGACGGACACACCGCGACACCGTCCTGGCCTTTTTGGACGTTCGAAACACCGCGCACGGGGGCACCGCGAAGAACATGCCGGATGCGGGGAATCACACGTCTCACGGCCGCGGCCGGGGAAAGTGCCGCGCGCGGGAAATCGTGCATCCTGCGACAGGTGGCCCGGGATCATGGTGTGCGGCGTGGCTCGCTTTTAGCGAGGTGCGTTCCACGGAAACGTCACGCGGGTCGCGGGTGACCGCCGGAGGAAACGGCCTTCGTGGAACGGCCGCTGATGTGCGGGTGGCAATCCTGGGGTGGTAGGACGGGGTTGGCGGTACGGGGTTCGCGAAGAACTGCCCGAAAGGGCGACGATTGAAAGGCCGGTGCCCGGACGGGGGTGGTCCTGGGCACCGGCCGTAGCCGGCGGTCCCGCTGACGCCGTGGCCGCGTCAGCCTTCGCCGGCGGTCTGTGCCATCAGCGCTCGTAGGCGGCGACGAAAGGGGTGTCGACCCTGAGCGGGCCGATCTTCCCCGCGCCACCCGGAGCGCCGACGGGTGTGTTACGCCCCGGTAGAAGGGTGTGGAAAAAGCGAGCCTCGTCCGCGATGAACTCGGCTTCCCCCTCCGGAACCAGTTTCAGGTTCATGATCGCGTCAACGGGGCAGGCGGCCGCACAGGCCCCGCAGTCGATGCACTCATCCGGATGGATGTACAGCTTCCGGTCGCCCTCGTAGATACAGTCCACGGGGCACTCGCTCACACAGCCGGTGTCCTTCACGTCGATACAGGCTGACGTGACGACGAACGTCATGAGTGCCTTCTCCACGGTGCGCCGGAACTTGCGGCTTCCAGGCAAACAGTAACAGCCCGTCCGCCGGATGGGCCGATGTGGCTGTAAAGGAAGAGTAAAGGTGGTGACGGCCGCCCGGAAAACATGTTCGAGGCGCTGCCGGGCCGGGAAAAGACCGGGGATGGCCGCCGGGGGACGCCCTATTTCCTGGTCAGTGGGTTGCCGTGCAGGAGGGTGACGGCGGCCAGGAAGACGGCGACCGGTACGGCCACGGTGGCGACGGCGGCCGGGGCGCCGAGTTCGCTGTGGTGGCTGACCTGGTCGACCAGTGCGGCGAGGCCGGCGCCGACGGCCGCCGCCGACGCGAACACGAAGTAGTGGCCGTACCCCCACCGGAAGGCGGCCGCGCTCGACACCAGCACCTCGTGCGCCGGCCGGGCGAAGTACACCCACCACATCGCGAAGACGATCAGCAGGCCGCCGCCCGCCACGGCGAACAGGGCGGCGCCCAGTTCGTGCTCGTCCAGTGCGACCTGGACGGCGACCGTCGCCGACAGGATCGACTCACCCAGCACGATGATCGTGAACAGGCCGTGTCGCTCGGCGATGTGGTGCGGATGCCAGGGCGTCCGGCCAGGTCGCTCGGCGAGGATCGGTACCGCGAGTTCGGCGAGCACCATCACGGCGAAGCCGGGGGCCCAGCCGGCGTCCGGTAGGAGCAGCAGCAACGCCCAGCCGACCATGCACAGGGAGATCCCGAGCGCGTAGGCGCGGGCGGTGCGCGCTCCGTCCGGTCCGGCGCCACGGGCGGCGCGCAGCCACTGGGCCACCAGACCGATCCGCATCACCGCATAACCGAGGGTCACGATGGCGAAGTCGTGGTCGTCGAAGGCCCGCGGCACCCCCGCGGCGAGCACGAGCACCCCGATGACCTGGACGAACATGGCGAGACGGTAGGGGACGTCGTCCACGTCGTAGGCGTAGGCGAACCAGGTGACGTTCATCCACGCCCACCAGATCGCAAAGAACACGCAGCCGAAGGCAGCGACGCCGCTGCCCGCATGCCCCTCGCTCAGCGCGTGGTGCAGCTTCGTCGACGCCTGGGCGACCTCGACCACGAAACAGAGGTCGAACAGCAACTCCAGCGGTGTCGCCACCCGATGATCCTCGGTGACCGATCGCGGCCGCATGGGCCGGTACCAGGGGCGATGTCCACTCCGGCCCGCCTGCGTCGTCATGACCGGAAGCTACCGGCTGCCCCCGCGCGGGGATGCACCAAGGGGGCGACAAGCGACGGCGCAGGGCGTAACGTCAGCTCATCTGGGTTCCGTGCGTCCAGATCGCGGGCCTGGCCACGGGCTCGGTGACAGGGCTGTTTCCCGCTTGGCCGTGGGTCTGCCGCCCGCCGCCCGCTCGCCTCGTCTTCTCCGCCCTTCCCCCACTGTCTGATCCCGAAGTGGTTCCGAACCGCGAGGTGCGCCTGTGACCACCAGCCTGCTGCCCCACTCGTTCGATGTCCTGCTGGTCGAGGACAACCCGGGCGATGTCCTGATGGCCCGGGAGGCGTTCGCCGACGAGCGGATCGGCGGCAACCTCCATGTGGTGAACGACGGTGACGAGGCGCTCGCGTTCCTGCGGCATGAGGAGCCGTTCGCCGACATGCCCAACGCCGACCTGGTCCTGCTTGACCTCAACCTGCCGCGCCGCAGCGGCATCGAGGTGCTCGCCGAGATCAAGGCGGACGAGCGGCTACGCCGTATCCCGGTCGTGATGCTCACGACGTCGGACGCGGCCGAGGACATCGAACGCAGCTACCAGCTGCACGCCAACGCCTACGTCACCAAGGCGGTCGACTTCGACCGGTTCGTCGACGACGTCCGCTCCATCGACGACTTCTTCGTCACCGTGGTGCGCCTCCCGCAGCGCTAGCCGCTGGTGTCGTCGGTCCACCAACCGGCGAGCCCCGGCACCGTGGTCAGCGCCCTGTACACGTCCGCCGGCGTTGTGGTCCGGACGCCGATGCGGTGCAGAATGTCGGCCATCTGTGTCTCCTTCCTTCTGGGCGTGGTCAGTCCGAGCCGTGTTCGGTGGGTGTGGGCTGGTGCCGCGAGCGCTGGATCGCCTCGGCGAGCTGACCGATTCGTCGCAGACGCGCGTCCCAGGCCGACCCGACCGAGGCGAGCTGGCTCACTGCCCGGGCCAGTTGGGCCTCGTCCACCTGATAGCGCCGCTCCCGACCGATCGGGACGGCCCGGACCAGCCCCGGCCCGGTCGAGGACACCGAGGTGCTTCGCGACCGCCTGCCGGGTCACCGGGAGCTGTTGGCTGAGCGTGGTCGCGGTGCCGCCGGCCTGGGACAGCAGAAGGTCGAGCATCCGCCGTCGCGTCGGGTCTCCGATCGCCGACCAGAGCAGGTCGTCGATCATGTCCGCGGAGGACGTCATGGTCGTGTCGTGAGCGAGGCGAGGTAGGGCGCGACTCTCGGCAGATAGAAGTCCCACCCGATGATGTGCTCCCGGAACCGCTCCTCGAGAACGGCGATCTCCCAGCCCTGCTCGCGAAAGCCGGTCTCGGTCATCCGTAGCAGCGTCCCGTTGCCCGACGGCCTCAGCTCGAAGCTGACCAGCAGCGAGTTTCCCGGCACCGCTGGCGCGTCGGCCGGATGCGTCCACCGGAACGAGAACAGCCGCGGTGGTTGGACGTCGACGACGGACAGGCTCACGACCTCGAAGACGATCTCGGGTGACGCTTCGATGTAGATCTCGCGTTCGAGGGTGCCGAACTCCATCGCCGTACCGGGCCTCCCGCAACCTTTTGTTGCGCATGACCGTACCGCCCGTGGGCATGATGCGCAACCATCGGTTGCTCATGGGGTCCGGAGGTCGGGGGGATGTCGGGGGGAGATCGGGTTCGCCTGCCAGGTCAGGCTGCGGTGGCCCGGCGCCAGAGGAGTCCCAGGGTGAACGGGCGGCCGAGGAAACGGCCCCATGTCGGCCTGGTGTCGAGCCAGGACTCGTCGATCACGTTCTCCCGCATCTCCGCGAGCGTCCAACCAGTGGCGAGACCGGCCACGCTGGTCGAACTGGACGAAGGTGAGCACCCGCGCAGTACCGCCGCGGGGGACGTGCCCTCAACGCACTTTCGGCGCGTGACCCGGGGTGGGGCCACGCGCCGAAAGGAAGATCATATGGTGCGATGGTCAGGCGGGACTCACGTTGTCCGCCTGCGGTCCCTTCTGGCCCTGCACGATCTCGAACTGGACGCTCTGGCCCTCATCCAGGGACTTGTAGCCGTCGGCCACGATCGAGGAGTAGTGGACGAACACGTCCGGGCCGCCACCGTCGACGGAGATGAATCCGAAGCCCTTCTCCGCGTTGAACCACTTGACGGTACCCTGCGCCACGATGCTTTCTCCTTGCCGCGCTCCCGGTGTGCGTCCTTCGCATACCGGCTTCGCACCAGACCGCGATCCGTTCCGCGGTCTGGTCGTGCCGTTCTCTGCGTAGGTCACGCACCGAGAAACCAGCAACACCTCAAGCCTACCCCGTGGCAGGTGCGCCGCGCCGCACCAGCGCTTGTCCGCTTCTGGTCCACTCGTCCCGCTGTGCCCCGCTACGCTCCCGCGAAAACGGCCGCCACAGCCCGTGCCGTCGGGCCGGACCGGCCTGTACTCAGCAGTTCCTGGCGAAATGTCACCGCCGCGCCCCCGGCCGCCAGCCCACCGGCGCGTGGCCGCGTCCGCGCCCCGCGGGTCGACAGCGCCGCGGCGCGGACCGGCACGGCGACCAGCGACGTCCGCTCCGGTGGCAGCGCCCGTGGTGGCAGCAGCGTCAGCCCCTGGCCGGCGGCGTCCAGTGCCAGCAGCCCCTGGACGTCCGGGCCGGTCAGGTGCAGCCGGGCGCGGAACCGTTGCTCGTTGGTCAGCCTGCGCAGCAGGGCCAGCCCGCAGCCCGCCTCGGGTGCGTCGATCCAGCCGGCGTCGACCAGATCGGCGAGGCGTACGTCGGGTCGTCCGGCGAGGGGATGATCCGCGGGCAGGATCACGGCGACTGGTTCCTCGACCATCCCCACCGCCCGGATGGGCCCCACCTCGGGTAGCCGCAGTGGATCGCCGCTGGTGGCGAGCCCAACAGCAACGCCGAGGTCGACGTCCCCGCGGGCGACCGCGGTGGCCACCGCGGCGGTGCCCGCGACGATCACGCGCACCTCCAGACGGGGAAAGTCGGGCCTGACCTGCTCGAGCACGGTGGCCAGCCGGTCGGTGGCGAGCGGGTGGACGGCAACGGTCAGCGGCTCGGACGGTGTGCCCGCGGCCCGGGCGACGTCGGCACGCGCCGCGGACAGGCGCAGCAACAGCGGTGTGGCGTGTTCCAGCAGCCGGGCACCGGCCTCGGTCACCGCCACCGCGGGCCGGCGATGCAGCAGGGCGACACCGAGGTCGGACTCCAGTGCCGCGATCTGCTGGGACACCGCCGACTGGGTGTAGCCGAGGCTGTGGGCGGCGGCGGAGAAGGAGCCCGCCGCCGCGACCGCGACGAAGGTGCGCAGCTGCTGCGGATCCACATCATCAGTATCACTGATGGCGGATGTCGGAATTATCGTTGGATCTGATGTCCGCCGCCCCGGACCATCAGGGCATGCCGCTGTCCTCATCGCCCGCCGCCGCCACCACCGCCGCGACCGCCGCCTCTGCCGCCTCTGCCGGCGAGCCCGTCGTCCCGCCTCGAGCCGGGGCCGCGCCCTACGCCCGGGTGGCCCTGGTCGGGGACCGTAGCGCCGAGGTCGCCGCGCACGCCCGCATCCCGGAGCTGCTCGAGGCGCTGCGCCTGCGCGATGGCCTGCCGCTGGACGTCTACTGGATCCCGACCGACGAGATCCTCCCCGTCCCAACCACCGACTCCTCGGCCGACCGCCTCCCGACTGGCCTGGCCGTGTCCGACCAGGCCGCGTCCGCCGGGTTCCTGGCCGGGTTCGACGGTGTCTGGCTGGTACCGGGCAGCCCGTACGCCAGCGAGGCGGGTGCGCTCGCGGCGGTCCGGACAGCCCGCGAGCAGGGCATCCCCCTGCTCGGGACCTGCGGTGGGCTGCAGCACGTAGCCCTGGAGTTCGCCCGGTCGGTGTGCGGTCGCCCGGATGCGGCCCACGCCGAGAACGATCCGAGCGCCACCGCGCCCCTGATCGTCCCGATCGCGTGTGCGCTGGACGGTCATGAGGGCGTCGTCCTGGTCACCCCGAACTCGCTCGCCGAACGGCTGATCGGCGCGGACCGCACGGTCGGGCGTTACCACTGTTCCTACGGCATCAATCCGTCCGACACCGGCCTGCTGCTGGCGCACGGGCTGCGCTTCAGCGGCGTCGACGAGACCGGCGAGGTGCGGGTCCTGGAGCTGCCCGGTCATCCGTTCTTCCTGGCCACGCTGTTTCAGCCGGAGCTCGGTTCGGACGCGGGACGGGTGCATCCGGTCATCCGCGGCTTCGCCGAGGCCGCGGTCGCCCGCGCGGCCGCCCGGCGCGTCGCCGCTCGCGGCGCCTCGGGTCCGGCGTCGATCGGGGGACCCGGCTCGCAGGTGTGTTAGTCGAACGGGCGCGGGGATGAGCGTCATGTCTGCAACTCGCGATGAACGGGAGGAAGCATGGCGAGCACGGTTCAGGAAACGATCGAGGTCCATGTCCCGATTCGCACCGCCTACAACCAGTGGACGCAGTTCGAGTCCTTCCCGAACTTCATGGATGGGGTGGAGTCGATCGCACAGCTCGACGACACCCACACCCACTGGAAGATCAAGGTCGCCGGCCAGGAACGCGAGTTCGACGCGACCATCACCGAGCAGCTGCCCGACGAGCGGGTGGCGTGGAAGAGCACCGGTGGCACGGATCACGCCGGGGTCGTGACCTTCCACCGTCTCACCGACGATGACACCCGGGTGACCGTCCAGCTGGACTGGCAGCCCGACGGCCTCGCCGAGAAGGCGGGTGCGCTTCTTGGCGCTGACGACCGCCGGGTCAAGGCTGACCTGCGCAAGTTCAAGTCGTTCATCGAGCACCGTGGGAGCGAGACGGGTGCGTGGCGCGGCGACGTCGCCCGCCCGGACGCCGCTGGCGGGGCTGACGGGGCTGACGGGGCTGACGGGTACGAGGCGGGTGCGGCCGGTCGTGGCTACACCGATCGGGCGGGTGACCCGAGCTCGGGTGACGCCGTGGGCGGATCGGGCTACGCCGACCCAACCGGCGCTCCGGACTACGACCGCCCGGCGGGTGGTTCCGGTTCTGGTTATGGCTCCCCGGCCGGCGGTTCCGGTTCTGGTTATGGCTCCCCGGCCGGCGGTTCCGGCTATGGCTCCACGGGTCCCGCGGGCGGTACGGACTACCGCGAGCCTGGCCCGACCGGGCAAGCGGGACCGCGGACGCCGGGTAGCGCCGCCGGCGGCTGGTGACCTAGCACCGCACGGACTTCACGGCGAATCTGAGGGCGTGGCAGGACGGACCCCCGTCCCGCCGCGCCTTCGCTGTGTGCGGGTAGCGCGGCACCCCGGCCCTTCGGTCGGGCTCGGAGCCCGGGTCGCTTTCTGGCGTGTTTTCTGACCTGGTTCCGGGGGCGGGGTGGGTCCCGTACCCTCCAACTGGGCGGGTGAGCGGTGGTTGGCCGCCGCATCGAGTCGCGAGGACGCGTCGGGCCTCGTGGCGGTGTCACACCGCGAGGAGGAGGGGCATCCATGCGTGATCTGCGGACTCTGCCCAAGGGCCACCTGCACCTGCACTTCGAACTGGCGATGCGCCCGTCCACGCTGGCGGACCTGGCCGCGAACGCGGGGCTGCCCACACCACGGACCTCGGGTTTCACCGAGTTCGGCGGCTTCGGCGAGGTGATCGGCGGGATTCTGCCGCTGTTTCGCGGCCCGACCGACTTCGAGCGGCTCGTCGACGAGATGGTCAGCGACGCCGCGGCCGAGGGCATCGTCTACCTCGAACCCAGTTTCTGGCCGTACGCCCACCCCGAGGTGTTCGGGAGCGCCGACGAGGCGTGGGAGACCGTTCTGGCCTGTTCGGAGCAGGCCGGCGCGCGCCACGGTGTCACCGTTCGCTGGATGGCCGCGGTCGACCGGGTGTTCGACTCCCCCGAACGGGCGGTGGAGGTGGCCCGCACGGCCGTGCGTTACGCCGACCGGGGCATCGTCGCCCTAGGCCTGCACAACGACGAGAACGGCTGGCCGCCCGAGCCGTTCGAGGCGGCCTTCCGGCTCGCCGTCGACGCCGGGCTGATGTCCACCCCGCACGCCGGTGAGCTCGACGGGCCGGCGTCCGTGCGGGGGGGGCGATCACGAAGCTGGCCGCCGACCGGCTGCAGCACGGGGTGCGGGCGATCGAGGATCCGGCGCTGGTCGACGAGCTGCGCGAACGCGGCATCTGCCTGGACGTCTGCCCGACCTCGAACGTGCTGCTCTCGGTCGTCCCGTCGCTGGCCGAGCATCCTCTGGCGGCGCTGGTGCGCGCCGGTGTGCGCTGTTCGATCAACGCCGACGATCCGCTGCTGTTCGGCCCCAACTGCCTGGACGAGTACGAACTGTGCCGCCGCGAGCTGGGACTGACCGACGAGGAACTCGCCGAATGCGCCCGCAGCTCGGTGCGCTCCGGTGCGGCGCCGGACGCGGTGCGTGACGCGGCACTCGCCGGGATCGACGCCTGGCTCGCCGCGCCCGCCGACCTTCCCGCGCAGCCCGCCGCCTCGTCGGTCCTGTCGGTCCCGTCCGTCCCCTCGGTCTCGTCCGCCTCGTCGGTCGCCGAGGGTGGCCGTCGGTGAACTCCGGTCGGCGGTCGATGGTCGTCGCGGGGCGCTGAGCGTGCCAAGTCATGATCGATAGCGGTCGGGGCCGGTCGTGGCGGGTGGTGATCGCGCCCGATTCGTTCAAGGGGTCGGCGAGTGCCACCGAGGTCGCGGCGACACTGGCGCGCGGATGGCACTCGCGCCGTCCACAGGACGAGATCGTGACGTTGCCGATCGCCGACGGCGGTGAGGGAACGCTGGATGTCTTCGCCGCGACGGTGCCCGGGGCCAGCCGGCGGCCGCTGCGGGTCACTGGTCCGGATGGGCGAGGCCACGACGGCGAATGGCTGGCCTTGCCGGGGGGATGTCGCGGTGGTCGAGCTCGCCGCGGTGAGCGGACTACCGCTGATGCGTACCCCGGACCCGTTGGGCGCCCAGACCATCGGCGTCGGGCAGGCGCTCGCGGCGGCGCTGCGCGAGGGGGCCAGGCAGATCCTGGTCACGCTGGGGGGGTCGGCATCCACCGACGGCGGCACCGCGGCGCTGAGCGTGCTGGGTGCCGGGTTCACCGATGCCGCCGGTGGGGTGCTGCCGCCCGGCGGGGGCGCTCTGGTCACGCTGCATCAGATCGATCTCGCCCGCCTGGTCCCCCCGCCCGCCGGGGGAGTGCGCTGCCTCGTCGACGTCGACGCCCCCCCTGCTGGGGGATGCCGGTGCCGCGGCCGTCTTCGGCCCGCAGAAGGGGGCGACCGCCGCCGACGTGGACCGGCTGGCCGCGGGGCTGACCCGGCTGGCCGGGTTGCTCGGTGGTGATCCGAGGGAGCCGGGTGCGGGTGCCGCGGGTGGCACGGCCTACGGTCTCGCCGCGGCCTGGGGCGCGCAGCTGGTCTCGGGCGTCCAGACGATCATCGAGGTGGCTGGCCTGCCCGGTGCGCTGGACGACGCGGACTGGGTGGTGACCGGGGAGGGCCGTTTTGACCAGACGTCCCTGCGCGGGAAGGTCGTCGGTGGCGTGCTGGCGCTCGCGCGGGGGCGGGGGGTGCCGGTTCTGGTCGCGGCAGGGCAGGTTGACGCCCCCCGTCCGGAGGGGGTCGTCGGGGAGGCCGCGCTGGCGGGACTCGCGGGCGGGGTCACGGCGGCCATGGCGGATCCGCACCGGTGGCTGCGGGTGGCGGGTGCCGAACTGGCCGCGCGGGCCGAGCACGGTCACGACGTCTAACACGGTCACGAC
>NZ_CADCWS010000024.1 GCF_902806475.1 Candidatus Frankia nodulisporulans | reverse complement strand
CGCGCTCGCGGTCGCTGCCAGCCTCGTCGGGGCCTTCCTGGCGACCGTGCCGTCGGCCTCGTCCACGCCGGCCGGTTCGGCGCTGGTCGCCCCCCAGCCGTTCGACCCCGGCCCGCCGACCGCCGTCGCAGCCACGCCGGTCGGCGCCGGTACCTCCGGCGCGTCCCCGGCAGTGCATGCCCCGGCGGCGCCCACCCGATCCACCCAGGCTGATCCCCGGGCATCCCTACCGGCCGGCACCTCCGCCGCCACCGGGAGATCGCCCGCCGCCACGAATCCGGCGGGGGTCGCCCTGGGGGCGGCCGCCTCGGGAACTGGTGCTGCCTCGGGAACTGGTGCCCCGGGTGGCGCCGGTCCAGGAACTACCGGGAAAGCCGCGGGCACGCGGGACTCGGTGCGGCGGTTGGCGTCCGGGCGAACATATGAGCTGCATACCAACGTTGTGGTGACGCCGATGTACCGGGGCGGTGCGCGGCCCCTGGTGATTATGTTGCATGGACTGCTGAACAACGCCGAGACGTTGCGGCAGGCCTCGAGTGCTGACAGTTTTGCTGATAGCCACGACTTCGCGGTCGCGTATGGGGTGGGCGTCCACGAGGCGTGGAATGCCGGCGGATGCTGTGGGAACGTGCTGACCGATGACGTCGCGTATGTTCGGCAGATCGTGGCGGCCGCCGCTCGGGTGACGCCGGTCGACCGGTCCAGGATCTACGTCTGGGGTTTCTCCAACGGTGGGATGCTCGCCGCGCGCATCGCCTGCGACGCGCCGGATCTCGTCGCCGCCGTCGGGATGGTCGGCGGTCAGGCTCTGGTGTCCTGTCCGGAGGTGCCGGTGCGGCTCGTGCACATCCATGGGACGGCGGACACGACCGTGCCCTGGCGCGGCGGCTGGTCCAGCTATCTGACGATGTTCCTGCCCGACGGTGAGACCGAGGCGACGCACTTCGCGCCGGGTTCGACGATCCGTCACGTCCTGTGGGACGGCGGGCACAGCTGGCCGTGGTGGGCCATCGGCGCCCTGTGGGACTTCTCCGCCCCGTTCTCCCTGGACGACGCGACCTCCGTCGCGGCGACGACGGCCACAGCAGCCGCGACGGGTGCGACGGGTGCGACGGGTGCGACGGGTGCGACGGGTATGACGGCAGGGACGGGTGCGACGGCCACTGCGGCCTCCGCATCAGCTACGACCTCGGCGCCCGCCACGACGGCGGTCTCGGTGCCGGTCTCGGTGCCGGCGGAGGCGGTGGCATCCGGTGCGGTGGGTGAGGCGGTGGGTGCCGAACTCGTCCGAACCGGGTCAGGCGGGTAGGTCCGGGATGTCGTGGGGGTCGCGCCGGGCGGTGCCGCCCGGGGGGAAGGGCGGGGCGGTGGTGGGCTTGGCCCGGTCACCGGTCACGGCGAGGCGGGCGGCTGACCGGAGGATGGCGCGGGCGTCGGGCGCGGGAAGGCCGAACAGGTCGATGGAGACGACCTGACCGAGCAGGCCCGGACGCGGGCAGTTCTCGACTCGGAAGACGAGCAGTTTGCGCCGCGCGCCGTCGGGATCGGCGGTCCAGGCGGCCTGCCATTCAGCCTGGCCGTAGACGGAACGGGTGTACGCCTCGGAAAGTACCGCGATGGTGCGGGCTGCCCGGCGAATGCCGTTGTGCATGCCGACGATCCAGTTCGATCCGGGGGTGAAGTCCCAGGCCTGGACGAGAATCCGGTAGCCGGCCTCCTCGAGCACCCATGAGATCCACTCCGCCCATGGCCGATCCCCCTGGGTGTAGGAGACGAAGAAATCCCACTGGGTGTCGTCGTCCAGGTCGTTCGTGTTGCCCCCGATCGTCACCCGTCCAGTGTGCCAGTCAGACCCACCATGCCCCCGTCGGTTTGCGAACATTATGGTCACGCCGGGCGATGCCTGGCGGCGAGGAGGCGCGTGAGGTCACCGGGAGCCATCGGGGGAACGCGGGGTCGGACGGTGGAATGCGTCCGACCGTCGGATTGTTGTACGAACAATGACCGAAATCGACAAGGACAAACTGTCCTCCGACGCCGACTCGCTGACGGACTTCAACCAGAAGATCATCGAGGAGTTTCGGGCCAACGGCGGCACGGTCAGCCAGTTTCCCGGTGGCGCTCTTGTTCTGCTGCACTCGACGGGCGCACGGTCCGGTCAGCCCCGGCTGAATCCGTTGGCACGCCTGGACATCGACGGCCGGACTTTGGTCGTCGGCTCCTACCTCGGCTCCGACGTGGACCCGGCCTGGGTCCACAACCTGCGGGCCCATCCGCGGGCCCGAGTGGAGATCGGTAACGGCGGCGGTACCGACGCGCGCGACGTGGTCGCCCGCGAGCTGGCGCGCGAGGAGCGGGACGCGCTCTACCCGCGGATCGTCGCCCAGGCTCCCGTCTTCGCCGATTACCAGGCCAAGACCGACCGCGTCATCCCCATCTTCGAGCTCGTCCGAACCTGAGCCCGAGCCACCCTCGGCCGCCGACCGTCCGACGGGGAGCCAGACCCCGGTCGGACGTCGGACGTCGGACGGCGGAGGTCCGGGCGGGCCTCCGGGCATCGGGCGTCCGAGGGCGCCTGGTCAGCCGAGCAGGGCGTCGATCGCGCGGTAGACGCGCTCCTCGGAGACGGGGTAGGGGGTGCGCAGGTTCTGGGCGAACAGGCTCACGCGCAGTTCCTCGATCATCCAGCGGATCCGGCGGATCTCCTCGGTCGGTTCGCGGCCGGCGGGGACGGTGGCGAGCAGTTCCCGGTAGGCCGCGGCGGCCCGGCCGACCGTCGCGATGTTGAGCCGGTCGCGGTTCGGGTCGCGGGGCAGGCGTTCGAGGCGACGTCCGATGGCGGTGAGGTAGCGGGTCAGGTCGGGTAGGCGGTCCGCGCCGGTGTCGGTGACGAAACCGCGATAGATCAGGCTGTCGAGGTGGGCGCGGATGTCCGCCGCCGCCGGGGCGAACGCCGCGGCCCGCACCTCGCGCAGACCGCCTTCGACGGTATACGCCAGGGCCAGCACCTCCTGCACCTCACGGACCACGGTGAACGCCCCGTCCGGCAGACCGGCGCGGACGGCGGCGAGCAGCGCGGTGAAACCGGCCTCGTCCCAGGCGGGGCCGCCGGCGGCGGCGATCAGCCGGTCACAGGCGGCGCGGACACAGTCCTCGAGCAGGTCGGCGGCGTCGCGGTGCGGGTTGTGCGAAAGCGCGAGCTTGGCCGCGTTCGACAGCCGGCCGTTGAGCCCACGCATCGGGGACGGCACCCCGAGCAGCACGAGCCGCCGGGTGCCGGACCACATGCTGGTGCGCTGCTCGGCCTCGGTGTCGGTGGCCCGCACGGCGACGGTGTCCCCCTCGTCCACCAGCGCGGGATAGCCGCGCACGATGTGCCCGCCGCGACGCAGCTCCACCACCTTCGGCAACGTGCCAACGCCGGTCCAGCCGCGCAGACCACGGCGTTCGATGCCGTCGGCGGCCGCCGCCACCGCGGCCCGGGTCCGCGGCCGCAGTTTCGCCTTGATCGCGTCAAGGTCCTTGCCTTCGGCGAGCACCTCCCCGCGCGCGCCCTCGACCCGGAACGTGACACGCAGATGATCGGGGACGGCGGTCAGCGTCCAGACGTCCCGGGGGATCTCCGGACCGCCCATCCGACGCAGTTCATGTTCGACGGCCACCAGCAGCGACGCCCCGCCCGACGGCGAGATGTGTTCGAGCACCGCCCGCGCGTAGTTCGGCGCCGGGACGAAACTGCGCCGGACCACTTTCGGCAGCGCCCTGATCAGCGCCGTCACCAGCTCCTCGCGCAACCCCGGCACCCCCCAGGTGAACGGTTCGGCGTCGACCTGGTTGAGCACGGCGAGCGGGACGTGCACGGTCACCCCGTCGGCGGCCGAGCCCGGTTCGAACTGGTAGGTCAACGGCAGGGTGACCGCGCCGACCTGCCAGACATCCGGATACGCCTCCTCGGTGATGTTGCCGGCGCCGGAGGACACCAGCAGCGAGAGGGAGAAGTCGAGCTGACGTGGATCCTCGCGGCGGGCCCGACGCCACCAGGCATCGAAATGCCGCACGGACACGACGTCGGCGGGCACCCGCTCGGCGTAGAACGCGAAAAGGGTCTCGTCGTCGACGACGATGCCGCGTCGGCGCGCCCGATGTTCGAGCTCCTCGGCGTCGGCGAGCAGCCGCTGGTTGTGCGCGAAGAACTCGTGCCGGGTCTGCCAGTCGCCTTCGACCAGCGCATGGCGGATGAACATCTCCCGGCACAGCACCGGATCGATCTCGCTGTACCGCACCGGCCGGCCGGTGACGATCGGCACCCCGTACAACGTGACCCGCTCGTCGGCGAGTACCGCCCCCTGTCGACGGGACCAGTGTGGCTCCCCGTAGGTGCGCCGCACCAGATGCCCCGCCAGCGGCTCCACCCAGTCCGGATCGATACGTGCCGCGGTCCGACCCCACAGCCTGGACGTCTCGACCAGTTCGGCCGCCATCACCCAGGCCGGCGGGCCCGCCGATCGCTGCTGGGCCTGGGCCTTGCCCTGGCCCTGGGTCTGCTCGTCGCCCGGCTCGTCGGCCGGCTGCCTGGTCGCCTCGGTGCCGACGCGGGCACCCCGACGGGCCAGCGCCGAACCCGGCCACAGCATGAACCGTCCGCCCCGGGCACCGGCGTAGTCGCGGCGTTCGGGGTCGTAGCGGCCAAGATGCGACAGCATGCCGGTGAGCAGCGCCCGGTGCACGGCCACCGGATCGGCCGCCGGTCCGTCCGGATCGCCAAGGTCGAGTTTCAGCCCCCGCGCGACGGCGGAGAGCTGCCCGTGGACGTCCTGCCACTCGCGGACCCGCAGGTAGTTGAGGAACTCGGTGCGGCACATCCGCCGGAACTGGTTCGCCGAACGTTCCCCGCGGGCGTCCCGCAGATACCGCCACAGGTTCAGATAGGCCAGGAAGTCCGACGTCGGATCGGCGAAGCGAGCGTGCCGTTCGTCGGCGGCCTGCTGATGCTCCACCGGCCGTTCCCGCGGATCCTGGATGGCCAGCGCCGACGCGATCACCAGCACCTCGCGCAGGCAACCCTGCTCATCCCCGGCCAGCACCATCCGCGCCAGCCGCGGATCCACCGGAATCTGCGCGAGGCGCCGCCCCAACGCGGTCAGCTGCCGCCGTCCCTCCGATGGGCGTCCGCGTCCAGCTTCGTGGTGGGGCCCGGGCTCGCCCTTGGGTTCGGGGCTGGCCTTGAGCTCGGGGCTGGGTTCGGGGCTGGCGTTGGGTTCGGGGCTGGGTTCGGGGCTGGGTTTCGGGTCGGCCTCGGGGGTCGGGACGGCGAAGGCGCCGAGCTCGGTGAGCAGCAGCTCGCCGTCATGGATCTGCCGAGAGTCCGGTGGGTCGAGGAAGCCGAAGGTGGCGACATCACCGAGCCCGAGATCGGCCATCCGCAGCAGCACCGACGCCAGGTTCGTCCGCAGGATCTCCGGGTCGGTGAACTCCGGTCGCGTCTCGAAGTCCGACTCGCTGTACAGCCGGATGCAGATGCCGTCCGCGGTGCGGCCACAACGGCCCTTGCGCTGGTTCGCCGACGCCTGCGACACCGGCTCGATCGGCAGCCGCTGCACCTTCGTGCGCGCGCTGTACCTGGAGATACGGGCGTTGCCGGGATCGATGACGTACCGAATGCCAGGCACCGTCAGCGATGTCTCCGCCACGTTCGTCGCCAGCACCACCCGCCGGCCGGTGTGCGGTTCGAACACCCGATGCTGCTCGCCGGCCGACAACCGTGCGTACAACGGCACGATCTCCGTGTGCGGACGGTCCTGCCGGGACAGCGCCTCGGTCGTGTCGCGGATCTCCCGCTCCCCGGACAGGAACACCAGGATGTCGCCCGGACCCTCGGCGAACAGCTCGTCCACCGCGTCGCTGATCGCCTGCGTCTGGTCCCGCTCCGGCGACCGGGCCCGGCCCTCGGAGCGGGCGCCACCACCCGCGTTTCTGGCCGGACCACCGCTTCGGTCGCCGTTTCGGTCGCCGCCTGGGCCGCCGCCGTCCGGGTCGCTGTCCGCGTCGGTATCCGGGTCGTCCTCCGGGGCATAGTCGGGGAGCAGCGGGCGGTAACGGACCTCGACCGGGTAGGTCCGTCCGGAGACCTCGATGACCGGGGCGCCACCGAAGTGGGCGGAGAAGCGGTCCGTCTCGATCGTCGCCGACGTGATGATGACCTTCAGGTCCGGACGGCGCGGCAGCAGCGAGCGCAGATAGCCGAGAATGAAGTCGATGTTGAGGCTGCGCTCGTGCGCCTCGTCGATGATGAGCGTGTCGTAGCGACGCAGGGCGCGGTCCGAGGAGATCTCGGCGAGCAGGATGCCATCCGTCATCAGTTTGACGAGGGTCTCGTCGTGCACCTGATCGGTGAACCGCGTCTGGAAACCAACGACCCCACCGCCGGTGGACGGTGCCGCCGTACCGAGTTCCTCGGCGATCCGGTCGGCCACCGTACGCGCGGCGATCCGGCGTGGCTGGGTGTGCCCGATCATGCCGAGCACGCCGCGGCCGAGCTCCAGGCAGATCTTCGGGATCTGCGTGGTCTTCCCCGATCCCGTCTCCCCGGCCACGATGACCACCTGATGGTCACGGATCGCGGCCAGGATCTCGTCCCGGCGCTGCGTCACCGGAAGAGCCTCGGGGTAACTGATCGTCGGCACCCGCTGCCGGCGCCGCTCCACCCGGGCGGCCGCCCGCTCCACATCGGCCGCGATCGCGGCCAGCACCCGCTGACGGGACGCCGCGTCCCGCGTCCGCCGGCTGTCCGCGAGGCGCCGCCCCAGCCGGTGCGCGTCCCGCGGCGCCAACCGCGCCAACCGCGCCGTCAACTCCGCCACCCGCACCGCCGACTGCGACTCCACCGGCTGCGCGTCCGGCGCACCGTCATCCGGTGTCCGTGCGTCCGGTGTCCGCGGGTTGCGAGACTGCGTACGCCGAGTCCGCGCAGGCCGGTTCCGCGGTTGCTCCGTGCGGGCTTCCCGGGCGTGCGGCCCGTGCGTCGTCTGCGAGTCAGGCGACTGGGGGTCGTGGGGCGGGGCATCCGCGGCCCGCGGATCGGACGGTTCTGGCCCCGCCGCCGCGGTTGCTGCCGAGCCGCTGGATGGGGGACCGGACGGCGAAGCATTCACGGACGGTCCCTCCTCACGTCATCAAGCCTAGGGCATCACGGGCACCAACCGTCCCACCACACGGCCTGCCCACCCCCAGATGCCGAGCCGTCCAGCCGTCGAGGTCGGCCAGGCGTCGGCCAGGCGTCGGGCCTCGGCCTGGGCCGACCAACCCTCGGCAGCCGACCGTGGTCTGGGTGTTGGCCGCCACCGGCCACGGACCGCTGGCCGTTTCCGACCGCCAGCGGTCCGTGACTGGACGTGGGACGCGGATGGACGCGGATGGGAGCGGTGCGCGGGACGGGCGGGAAGTTGTCCCGGACCCGGGCCCGTCGGCACCACCGGCTGCGGTCGGGTTGTAACCTTCGAGAAGATTTCCGGGTGGAAACCCCGACGCGATTCTGGCGGAAGGTGACGAGACGGCCACGAATTTGGGGGGCTCGGGCTCCCTCGGGGGAAAGTCGGGCGGTCGAGCCGTCCGCCGGGTTCGATGACCGGCGCGGCCACTGACGGGCTGGTCGGTGCTGCGGGCGAGTGGGCTGGCGTCCATCGCCCCGACGGTGGGGTGGCCGGTTCGGGTGCTGCCCGAGCCGCGGCCGGCGGCAGCGGTGGCGCTGATGCTGGTGATGGCGGCCGGGGTGGGGGGCGTGGCGTCGGCGTGGGTGGCGGCGTCGGGATGACCGAGTCGGCGTTCGGTGCGGCGGCGTTGGAGCTGGGTCGGGCCTCGGAGCGGGTCGGCCGGGCGCATCGGGCACTTGACCGGGTCATGACCAGCGTGCTTGTCGCGTTGCGGGCCGTGGCGCTCGCACTCACCGTGTTCTACCTGGTCGTCTGGGACTGGTACCGGGATCATCCGCTGGCGGCGGGTGTGCTCTGCTGCACCGCGGTATGGCACGTCGTCTTCTGCCTGGCGGGGTTGCGGTGGGGGGTCGGGCGGACCCTGGCGGTGGTAAGCGTCGCCCTCGCGCTGCCGTTGAGTATCGCCGCGGGAGTTCTGCTCCCCGGCGATTCGATCGGGGACAGCGGGAACTTCGTGTTCCTCGCGGTCGTCAACGCCGCCGTCACGGCCGTCTGGGCCTTTCCGCGCAGGCTCGCCGCCGCGGCGGTGCTGGGGCTCGCCGCCGGTGCGCTGGTGGGGGGCTGGGGCCACAGCCCGCAGGTCATCGCGCAGCTGGCGTTGCTGGTCGTCGCGCCGGGGCTGCTGGGGATGTCGATCGGCCGCCTACGCCAGATCGCGCGGACAGCCGATCGACGTTGGGCGAACGTCGTGGCCCGCCATCGCGGGGAGGCGGTGGTGCTCGCGGTCGCCCGGGACCGCCGTGAGCGCGAGCGCGTCATTCACGACACGGTGCTCAACACCCTGACCGGCCTGGCCTGGGGCGGCGGTCGGGATGTGGCGCTGGCCCAGCGCCGCTGCGAGCAGAGCCTCGTCGCTGTGCAGGACCTGCTGGGCCCCGGCGGCGACGGCGGTCCCGCCCTGGCCGAACGTCTCGCCGAAGTCGTCGCCGAAGCGGTCGGACGGGGCATGGTCGTCGAGTTCGTCGACGGACCGCCTCGCGGCCCCGTGACGTCCGGTGACGCCGGCGGCAACGATCGTGGTGGTGCGCGGGTGGGCGGTGAGCCGCCGGGTGTGGTCGTCACGGCGTTCGCCGGGGCGATCCGGGAGGCGCTGGCGAACGTCGAGCGGCACGCCGGGTCAAGGTACGCGTGGGTGGTTCTGGATGGCGGTCCGGACGAGATCACCGTGCGGGTGCGCGACATCGGCCGGGGGTTCGATCCTGACCTGGTCGACTCCGCGCGGCTGGGGTTGCGTCACTCCATCATCGGCCGTCTGGAGGATGTCGCCGGCACCGTGAAGATCATCTCGTCCCATGGGTATGGCACGACGGTCGAGTTGCAGTGGCGCACACCGCGCATCGTCACCGACCATGACGCCGGTGGCGGCTCGTTGCGAGACGGCCTGCTCGGCGGCGGCCTGCTCGGCGGTCGGCTGTTCAGCCGTGGGCTGCCCCGTGGTGGGCGGGCTGGTGGTGGGACGGCTGGCGGTGGGCGTCCGACCGGGTTCGTGTCGGACCGGCGGAACGTGGCCGCGATCGCCGCTGATCTTGGGGCTGAGTATTCGGCGGGGCTGCGTCGGGCGGTGGGCAACGTCGCGGCCGCCTGGCTGGTTCTGATGCTCGTGCCGCTGGTGGGGACGCTCGGCTGGGTACGTGAGCCGCTGGTGGGTGTGGGGCTGTGGGTGGTGCTCGCCGGGGTCGTCGCGGTGGCGAGGGTACTGGTGCGTCGCCGGCCGCTGTCGGGGCCCGAGACGCTGCTGCTGCTCGCGGTCGGCGGCGGGATCTGCGTGGCCGGCGTGCGCAACACCGTGGGTGCGGACGTCGTGCGCATCGCCAACTGGCCGCTGGTGGCACTGCCGCTGCTGCTCGCGTTCGTCACCGCGTCCCGTCCGGCCAGGGAGTGGACGGCGGCGCTGCTGGGTGCGGTCGTGCTCGTCACCGGGCTGGTGCTGATCCGGGACGGGAACAGCCCGCTGGTGATCGCCCGGCTGGGTTCGGTCGTCTACGGTTGCTGCGCGGTGCAGATCATCACCGCGATGCTGGGACCGCTGCTGCGCCGGACCGCCATGGACACCGCGCACATGCACGCCGCCGAGGCCGAACTCGCCGCGAGCGCCGACTCGTCGGCGATGATCCGCCGCGAGCGCCTGGCCTGGTTGCGCACCGTCGAGCGGGACGTCCTGCCGCTGCTGTCCGACGTCGCCGACGGACGGCGTGACCCCTCCACCGCCAGTGTGCGCAGCGCCAGCGCGGCCCGGGCGGCGGCGATCCGACGGATGCTCACCGGCGGCGGGCCGTCCTCGGCGCTGGCCGATCTTGATCCGGTGCTCGCGGACGCCGAGAGCGCGGGGATCAGCGTCGAGATCCAACGGTCCGGGGATCTGCGTACCGCCCCCGTGCCGGTGCGGGCGGCGCTGGCCGACCTGGTGGGCGAGGTGCTGGCGGCCGCCGCGAGCGGCCCGGCGATCGTGACGGTGATGTGGTCGCCGGCCGGTGGCAGCGTCTACGTCACCATGCCCTGGCCGGATGACCTGGCCCTGCCCGGCGCGGTCCTCGGCGCCGCCGTGGCCACCAACATCCTGTCCGGGGACGCCTCCGGACGGTCCGCGCACATGTCGGTGCCCGCGGGTGAGACGACGGCACGGGTCGGGGTGGAGGTCGAGGTCGAGGATCGCTGGCTGAGCCTCGAACTCACCTGGCCCTGCGCCTGACCCACCGGCCCGCCGACGGGGTGGCGGGCCGCCGCGAGCCCGGAACTCGGAGCCAGCACCCCTTGCCCGAGCCGCGGCGCTGGTCCTGCGCGCGCTGGCCCTACAGGCTGGCGACGACCTGGCGACAGGCTGGCGACGACCTGGCGGAGCAGGTCGGGGGTCTCGGCCGGGGTCGTGCTGTCGACGCTGAGGCGGTTGTAGACCTCCATGTACCGGTCGACCTCCTCGCGCTTGTCGAGGTAGGACGAACCGGTGAGCTGCTCGAGGTACACGACGTCGGGCAGGTCCATCTCCGGGAAACGCAGGATGGTGAAGGCACCGCCTTCGGCCGCGTGACCGCCGAAGGAGAACGGCATGACCTGCAGCGTGAGGTTCGGCAGGTCGCCGAGCTCGATCAGGTGCTCGAGCTGACCGCGCATCACCTTCGGGCCGCCGATCGGCCGGTGCAGGGCCGCCTCGTCGACCACCACCCACAGGCGTGGGGGATTTGTGCGGTACAGCAGCTTCTGTCGGTTCATCCGTACACTGACTCGTCGCTCGACGACATCGCTCGGTAGCGCGTTGCCACCACCGTTGATGATGGCGCGGGCGTAGTCCTCGCTCTGGAGCAGGCCCGGAATGAACTGCACCTCGTACGTACGGATTAGCTGAGCCGACTCCTCGAGCCCGACGTACGGCTGGAACCAGTTCGGCAGGACGTCATTGAAGTTCTGCCACCAGCCGGCCGAGTTCGCTTCCCGGACGAGCGCGAGCAAAGGTGCTCGATCCGCTTCCTCCGTGACCTGATAGAAGGTCAGCAGATCGGCCACGTCGCGTTCTTTGAAGCTGACGCGGCCCAGCTCCATCCGGCTGATCTTCGACTCCGACGCCCGGATGTGGTATCCGGCCGTCTCTCGGCTGATGCCCTTCTCCTCGCGAAGTCGACGGAGCTGAGAGCCGAGCAGGATCCGACGTACCGTCGGTCCACTTCCCGGCTGAGCTGTCGTCACGGTCGGCCCCCTCGCCATCGGTCAACGCAAGAGTATGACATCTGATCTTCTTGATCCGGTTGCGTCTCTGGTTCTCATGCCTGATCGACAGTCGCTTGTTTAGCGTGGTGAGTGCTATTTGTATACTCGCTCACGGAGAGTATGTGAGATGGGTGTCCGTCCGCTGCGTCGGATGGCCCGATTGGTGTGGGCTGACGGGCGAGATCGTGGCACGCTGTGATGCGGGACATCCGTTCTGTTTCTTTGCAGAACATGAGCGTGGGTGAGGGTGGGGCCCCGCGTGTTCACGCCACTGTGGTGACGCTGCGTTGCCCGTCGTCACCTTGCGCCTCCGTTACCGTCCGAGATCATCTGCGCACGTCTGTCTTCGGTGTCGTGTGCCTGTCGACGCCGCGCTGGGCGACCCGATGTCTGATTGCACCTGACGTCGCGGGGCGACGGGAGCGCCCGCCGGCACGCTCGGGTAGCTCGACCCCGGCAGGTCCCGCGCCCCGACCACCCCGGACCGACGTCCGGGGTGGTCGACCCAGGTCGGAGTTCTGTGCGGAGGTGGGCTGTTGGTCCCGGTCCGGGAGCCGTCCGGGTGGAAATGTGGGTCTGGGGCGTGTCCGGCGAGGGATCTGGTCGTGCGATTACGCACTTCGTGGATTGCTGGTGGGCCCTCGTTGCTTTGGCTGTCGCGTCGAGGTCGGCCCGCCCGCCGCGCACTGGCGCCCGCGGGCGCGGGTGCGGGTCGCGGCGCGGGCATGGTGGTCCGAACGTCCTTGTCTCTCGTGTAGTCCCCCGTTGGTGCCGTGCGCGGCCCGAATGTGGACACCCCCCGGGCCCCTCGCACGCGTTTTCCCCAAGGCGAAGATCAATATGAGGATTTGCCGTATCTGGGGCGAATTGCGAGCTGCCCCGTAGCTCGATTTCCTCACTTTACGGATTTCGTCGGCGATTCGATGCCTTGTCGGGCGTCCGCCCTCGTTGTTCGGATGCCTGGTCCGGCGCCTGTTCGGTGTCGCCCGACCGGGCGACACCGAGTCGGAGGTCGGGCGGGGTTGAGGTCGGGCGGGGCTGGAGCCGTCCGGGCTGGAGATCGTCCGGCGTCGGGGTGTGGTCGGCCGAGCGGGTGATGGCTCGGAGGTGGCCTCGATGATCATGTCATGTGATGGTTTGCAGGGACATTGGACGACATCAGGTGGCATGGCGAATGATCGTGCACTATGTGCCCGCCCTCGGGCGTCTGCATGGGTGCGATGCTCCCCGCCGATCGCACGTGAGGTCGTCGCGCGCACACGCCTCCCGCTTGATGCACGTGCACCCGCCCGTGCTGTATCGTGAGCCGAAGTTCGTGCAGGCGCACACGCGACGAGTTCGTGGGGTTGCAGTGGGGCACCCCGTCGCAGTGGCAGGCGAAGCCGCTCCGCAGCCGCGGCGTGGCCCAGCCGAGGTGTCGTGGGCGGACCGCGTGGGGTGAGGGCTCGCTGTCGTGCGCTGCCCTGGGGCGTGGGGAGAAACGCGTGAGCAAGATCTACAGTGGCATGCCAGCGACTGCGCTCGAGCGCGTGACCTGGCAGAAGAGCCGTCGGAGCAACTCCCAGGGCAACTGCGTCGAGATGGCGAAGCTGCCTGGCGACGAGGTGGCCGTGCGTAACTCCCGTCATCCCAACGGGCCCGCGCTGGTCTATACCAGGGCCGAGATAGAGGCCCTGATACTTGGGGCCAAGGACGGCGACTTCGACAACCTCCTCCAGTAGTCCGCGCCGCCATGTCCCCGCTGACCTCGGTTGTCCCTGCCCTGCCGGCACGCCCGCACGCGGCGATGACGGCCCGCCCGGGTACCGATACGCCCTCGATCTCGTCTTCGACCTCGCCCTTCGGTCCGCCAGAGCCGTTGCGGTCGGACCTGTCCGTGCGACGACCACCGGCCGACCTGCGCTCGGCCGTCGCGTTCGCGTGCCTGCCCGCGTCCCGGACCGGAGACAGCATGCCCCCGCCTGCCGCAGAACGGATCTTCAACTCCGGTGACCTTCCGTCGCTCTCGCTGCCCGGAGCGGACGGACTGATCACCTGCCGGTGGCTGCGCGCGGCCGTCACCGGCACCACTACTGCCGTCACCGAGGTCGATGCCCGGGTCACCGGCGCCCCGGTCAACCTCGGCCTCGGTGACGGTGATCGCAGCGACGACCGACGTCGCGCCCAGGTGGGCTTCGTGCTCGTCGAGCCGGCCTGGCTCGTGCGGGCCGCGGCCGAGCGCGTCCGCGCGCCGGGAATCGACGCGGTCGTGCTGCACGCGCATCCAAGCCCCCCGGGGCGCAGCGCGCTCGCCCTCGCGTTCGCCTCCCACCTGCGCAACGTCCTGCGTGGGCCGGGGGCCGGTACCGACCCGTGGCTGGCCAACAACGTCGTCACCTCGGGTCTGCGTCCGGACCTGCGCGGTCTGCGCGACCTGGTCCGGGTGCCACACCTGGTGACGATCACGGACGGCACGGGCGCGGTGGCCGACACGATCGTCTGGGAGATCATGACCGGGGCCCAGTTCGACGCCTGGCTTGACGGTGCCCCCCGGCCGGACCAGAAGGCCATCGAGGCGCATCTGCCCGGCCTGCTGCGGCTGCGCGGCCTGCAACGACTCGGGCGCCTCGATCATCGCTTCGCCGGTGTGCTCGCGGACATGCCCGGTGGCGGTCCGCTGACGACCCGGCTGATCCACTGCTTCCCGCGGTTGGTGCTTCCGCTGGCCGCCGCCTGATCGGACCGGGCCCGATCGGGCCGCGGTCGCCGGCCGCCGGCGGTGAGCCCACCCACATCGCCCTCCACCCGTCCGGGCCAGCGATGCCCCCGGCGGGCCAGTATCCGGATGGGGCGATCGGGCCGTGCCGTCGATCCGACGGACGGCCATGGCCCGGTCGGCGGGTGTCGGCCAGGTGGTGTCAGGGTGGTGGGGGAGAGCCGCTGGGGGCGCCCGAGCGGTCACCGCCGGCCCGTTGGAGCAGTGCGGATCGCCCTATGACCTGCTCGCCGACAGCACCGCGGCGAGCGGGTAGCGACATGAGTGCTTTCTGTGATCGGAGTGCGGTGATCGTCCCGTGGGGGCCTGCCGGCACCGGTCCCGTCCGGTCGGGCGGGGGCGGCCTGGCCAGCACGGGGCTTTGTGTGTCCTTCTGTGTCCCGTCGCCCACATGGGGAACCCGCGTACGCAACGGTTGTTGTGCGGCGCGCCTTCCACCACCGGACGGTCGTTGTGGGCCTATGGTCAGGCGCACCGGAACGCCGCTTTATGGGGAGAGTCGCGGATGACCGTATCGCTCGAGGATGCCCGTCGGATCATCGCCGCCGGGGAAAGGTATGCGATTCACCTCGGCCAACCGGTTAACATCGCCGTCGTCGATCACGCCGGGATTCTGGTGGCCCACGTCCGGATGGACAACGCCCGGCTACGGACCGCAGACATCTCCGTCGACCGGGCCTGCGCGGCGCGGGCATCGGCGCTGCCCGCGGTGCCGGCGCGCCTGGTGCACCATGGCGGCGACGACGGCCCGGCGGAGTGGTCCGCCGTGGGGATCGACGCCGATCCCGGCGACGTCGACCTCGATCTGGATCGCGGCGGTGGCGCTGGCCGGGTGTTCGCCGACCACGACCGTGATCTCGACCGCGGGCCGGGTGGCCGGGGGATCGAGGGTGGGCTGGTCCGGCATCGGCCGGCGTTCACCCGACCGATCAGTTCGGGGCTCACCGGTGCCGTTCCGCTGTGGCGCGACGGCCTGGTGGTCGGCGCGGTGGGTGTCAGCGGCGGGCCGACCCCGCACGACGAGGCGATCGCCCGCGCCGCCGCCGCCGCATACTGAGCAATCTCACAAGTTGCCCAATACATGGCAGCGCACCTGATCGGATGCATAGCGTCGGCCCGTGCCCGACATCACGGTTCGCCGCGCCGGAGTCATCCGCTCCGCGGTGCGTCGGCGGCGCCGGCCCGCCGGGCGCGGCGGTCGGTGGGCTCGCGCGGCGCTGGCCTGCCTGAGCGCGGTGTCCGGGCTGGTGGCGTGCACGTCCACCAGTTCGGCGGTGACCCCGACGGCGGCCTGCGCGGGTCCGGGCATCAGCCGTGAGGCGATACGCCTCGGCCTGATCTACCCGGACACCGGCATCACGGCCTCCCTGTTCTCGACCTTTCGTGATGGTGTCGACGCGCGCTTGGGCGTCGCGAACGCGGCCGGCGGGGTGAACGGCCGCCGGATCACCTACACCTGGCGCGACGACGCGTCGAGCCCGGCCGGTAACCAGGCCGCCGCCCACAGCCTGGTCGACAACGACGCGGTGTTCGGCCTGATCGAGTCGTCCCTGTCCGCCGGGGCCTCGGTCGACCTTCTGCACCGCGCGGGCATCCCGGTCACCGGAACCTCCCTGGACCCGGACTGGGCCGGCCACGACAACATGTTCAGCTACTCGAACCTGGTGGCCCGTGGCTCCTCGGTCACCACCTGGGGGCGGTTCGTCGCCGACCAGGGCGGTCACCGGGCGGTCCTCATCCAGTCGGCCTTCTCCCAGACGTCCATGGTGCTCGCCGACGAGATGGAACGCAGCCTGCGCGCGGCCGGCATCCCGGTCGTGGACCGCGTCGACGCGACCAGCCTGATCGCCGTGGCGGCGCTCGGGGAGAAGGTGCGGGCCAGCGGCGCCGACGTCATGATCGGCACGGTGACCGGCGCGGCGTTCGCGAGCCTGCTGCGCGCCACCCGCGGCAAACCCTCGAAGCTGCGGGTCATCCTGTCGCCGACGAACTACGACCAGGGTCTGCTCGAGCGCTACCGCGATGCCCTGCCCGACGTCTACACGTTCACCGACTACCAGCCGTTCGAGCTGAACCTGCCCGCCCACCGACGCTTCCTGGCGGGGATGCACGCCTACGCGCCGCAGGTCAACCCGCCCACCCAGCAGGCAGCTCTGGCCGGATGGATCTCGGCCGACATGTTCCTGCGTGGACTGGTCGCGGCCGGCCCCTGCCCGAGCCGCGCGCTGTTCCTGCGCGGCCTGCGGGCGCTGCGCGGCTACACCGCGGACGGCCTGCTGCCCGCCGCCGTCGACTTCGCCACCAGCACCGCCCAGGTGAGTCAGTGCTACACGTTCCTGCGGGTCAACCATGCTGCCACCGGCTTCGACGTGCTGCCTCCGGCGCCCCTCTGTGGGCAGACGATAGCGCGTTCGGGCGTGCGGTGTGAGCCGCTAGGTGGCGCTTGGCCACCCGCGTGCGCAGCGCTCGGACTAGCATCACTGGCGGCGCGACGGAAACAGCAGCGCAGCTCGGTGGTCCGGTGACGATCGCCTGTCGGTCCGGTCCGGCCCGCCGTCCGACCTCCGGATGACCTGTACCAGGAGATGCCAGTGAGTTCAACGCCCGTCAACGTCACCGTCACCGGCGCCGCCGGTCAGATCGGCTACGCGCTGCTCTTTCGCATCGCGTCAGGCCAGTTGCTGGGCGCGGACACGCCGGTGAAGCTCCGGTTGTTGGAGATCCCCCAGGCTGTCCGGGCCGCCGAGGGCACCGCCCTCGAGCTTGAGGACAGCGCGTTCCCGCTGCTCGCCGGCGTGGATGTCTTCGACGACGCCAAGGCGGCCTTCGAGGGCACCAACGTCGCCCTGCTGGTCGGGGCCCGCCCGCGGACCAAGGGTATGGAGCGCGGCGACCTGCTGTCCGCCAACGGCGGCATCTTCAAGCCGCAGGGCGAGGCGATCAACAGCGGTGCGGCCTCCGACATCCGGGTGCTCGTCGTCGGCAACCCGGCGAACACGAACGCTCTGATCGCCCAGACCCACGCGCCGGACGTCCCCGCCGAGCGGTTCACCGCGATGACCCGGCTCGACCACAACCGGGCGATCGCCCAGCTGGCGAAGAAGCTCGGGGTCGCGAACACCGAGATCAAGAAGATCACCATCTGGGGTAACCACTCGGCGAGCCAGTACCCGGACATCTTCCACGCCGAGGTCGGCGGCCGCAGCGGCGCCGAGGCGGTCAACGACCAGAAGTGGATCGAGGAGGAGTTCATCCCGCGGGTCGCCAAGCGCGGCGCCGAGATCATCGAGGTCCGCGGTGCCTCGTCGGCCGCGTCCGCCGCGTCCGCCGCGATCGACCACGTCCACACCTGGGTGAACGGCACCGCCAAGGGCGACTGGACGTCGGTGGCGCTGCCCTCCGACGGCTCCTACGGTGTTCCCGCGGGCCTGATCTCGTCGTTCCCGGTCACCGCCTCCGGCGGCTCCTTCCAGATCGTGCAGGGCCTCGAGCTCGACGCGTTCTCCCGGGCGAAGATCGACGCCTCGGTGCAGGAACTCACCGAGGAGCGGGAAGCCGTGCGCGCGCTCGGTCTGATCTGACCGACCCGCACTGATCCCCACTGAACCAGCAGCACCACCACCAGGACCCCGAGGGCCCCGCGTCGCGGCTCTCGGGGTCCTGGTGTTCTGGCCGCGTTTCGAACCCCGAGGCCACGGAATAGACTGAGTTCTGGCAGGTCACACACCGGTTCGGGGGAACTCGTGACGCAGCGGCTGACCGAGGCGGAGATCAAGGCGCTGGCCACCGTCTTCGACACCCGGCGCCTGGCCGTCCAGGTGCTGGAGGACGCCGGCCTGCGTCGCGATCAGACCCCGGTCTTCGACGGCTCGTCCCACCAGTTCTGGACCGAGATCGCCCACCTGCTGCACAACGGCATCCTGGAGAACGGTCGGGTCTGCCTGCTCGCGGCCGCCGCGAAGAAGTTCCCCGACCTGTCCGTCTTCCAGCCCCCATCGGCCTTCCAGCCCACATCGGCCATGGTCGTCGGGGCGGAGAAGGGGTCGGCCACGGTCGGGTCGGACTCCGCCCGCGGCGGCGCGCCCGGGGCGTCGCGGCACGCCAACCTCTTCCGCGTGGATGCCAGCGGCTACAGCAAGCGTGACCTGCAAGGCCAGTTGGACGTGCGGGCCGGCGTGCGGGGGATCGTCGACACCGCCCTCGACCGGGCCGGCGTCGCCGACGCCGTGCTGCTGCACGAGAACGGCGGCGACGGGTGTCTGTGCGCGCTCGACGCCAACGTCTCCAGGGACCTTTTGGCCAGCGATTTCGTGCGTGAACTGCGCATCGCGCAACGCCAGTTCAACCGGGTACGCGCACCGTCGGACCAGGTGCGGTTGCGACTGTCGCTGCACCACGGTCAGATCGTCGTCGACGGTGGGGGAGCCGCGGGCGATGCGGTGGTGGTCGTCGACCGTCTCGTGAACGCGATGGCCGTCCGCGCCATCCTGGACAGCTACCCGGCAGCCGATCTTGTGTTGGCGCTGTCGCCGGACTTCTACCGGGACACGGTCGCCGAAGGGCTGCGCGACCTCGATCCCGCCGATTTCGCGTTGTTCCCGGCGGTGGTCGACGCCAAGTACGTCGGCGAGGCCTGGGTGACCTTGCCCGGCCACCGGGCCAATCCCCCGATGATCACGCAGCCACCGCACCCCGCCGCCCAGCCCCGGCCCGCACCTCAGCCCCAGGCCCGGGTCGTACCCCAGCCGCAGGCCGTACCTGAGCCCCCTGCCGTATCTGAGCCTCAGGTCGTCGCCCAGCCCCAGGCTGTCGTGCCGGCGTCGTCCCAGCCGCAGATGCCAGCGCCGACGCGGTCGGCCGCCGGTCGGGCGCTGCCTGCGGACGCACCGGTCGAGGACGAGCCGCCGCCGTACCCGGGCCGGACGATGTCCTGAGCCGGGTGGGGCCGTCACCGCGGGTTTCCTTCGCTGGCCGCGGTAGTGAGCAGACGACACAGCCCCTGGCCGTAGCTTTCGCTCCCCTCCAGACGACTCCATTCGCGTAGCGCCGCCGTCATCGCGTGCACCTCGCCGGCTGGGGCCTCGCCGGCCCTTACCCGTTCGATCAGGCTGTGCACGCGCGCGGTCCAGGCCAGCGCTTCGTCGCCGGCGGCCTTGGCCCGGCGGCTGGCCTCGTCGATGCGGGCCCGGCGCAACATCGGACGGCCGGTCGCTGTGGAGGCCTCGGCGAGGCGGATCAGCCCGGCGGCCCGTCCGGCGTTGGAGCCGAGGTCGCCGTAGCCGTTCAGCGCCTGTCGCCACAGCTGTTCGGCGAGATCCGGATCGGCCCGCCGCTGGGTGGGCAGCAGGCTGCCGTCCCAGCGACGGCCCAGCGTCTGCGCTCCTCCGTTGGGATAGCCGGCCCAGTCACCGCGGACCAGGGCGATGTGCGCGCGGGTCGTCTCATCGGCCTGCCCGGCGACCTCGAGGGAGTCGAGGGCCTGGTTCGCCTGGGCGGCACGGCCCATGTGGAACAGCAGATCGGCCCGCAGCACCACCCCGTAGGCGTGGGCCTGGCGCACGGGAAGGTCCGCCAGCCGGGCGACGAAGAGGTCCGCGATGACCAGCGCGTCCACCGCCTGCACCCACGCCTGGCCCGCACCCGGCCCGGGGAGATCACGGCGGGGGGTGGCATTCACCCGTGCGGTAGGCGGCGCGTTGCGCCCGCCGGGGCCGGTCCGCGGCACCGGACTCGGCTGGGAGTCCCGGCTGGACGCCGCCGAGGCCTGTGTGGGTATGTCGACGCCCGAGTCGCCAGGACGGCCCCCCACGGACGGCTCCGTGCCGGCCGCGGCCGGTGGCACCAGACCCGGCTCCGCGGCGCGGGCCTGTCCGGCCATGCCCGCGCGGGCGCGCGTCAACAGGCGCGGACCGCCTCGGGCCCGCCCGCGGGCCATCATGCGGTGCAGGCCATGCGCCGCTCCGTCCGGACGGGGCCGACTGACCGGGGCGGCCCAGCGAAACGCCAACGGCGCCGCGACCCCCCACGGTGGTATCGTCGACGCGACCAGCGCCGACAGGTCATCCGCCCCGGCTTCGGAACCTCGCGCACTGGTCGCACTGGGCGGGTACGGCGCGGCCCGGCCTCGCGTGGCGGCCGCCGACGACATCGCGACCGGGGATGAAGCACCCCGCGGCAAAGCGGGCTGGGAAGGAGCGGGTGACGGGGCCTGGGTGGCGCTCCCCGCGGCTTCCGCCGACACCACGGGGCCGGCGGAAGCCTGGCTGGCCGGGGACGGGAGAACCGGGGGCGGGCCAGCCGCGGTAGCGGACGTGAGCGCCGGGTCGGCCGAAGCCGCATCAGCCGAGGATCTCGTCGGCGGGGACACGGTCGCGAAGGACAGGGTTGTCGAGGACGGAGTTGTCGAGGACGGGGTCATCGGGGGCCGGGTCGTCGAGGATTCGGCCGTCGAGGATTCGGCCGTCGAGGAAGCGCTGGGATCGGGGGAGCCGCTCCCGCGCCATCGGTGGACCGCGTCGCCTGACTCCCGCGGGGGAGGGGGGCCGACCACAGGCGGGCTCGGGCCATCCGGATACCCGGAATCACGTCGGCGCCGAGCACGCAGATGGCCGCGGTCCGCGGGTCAAGATGATCGTTACGTTGCCGCTGGACCGCCAGCGCCGTCCACCTGGACAGCAGCGGCGTGGCCGCCGGTACGTCGCGCTGGGAGGACGGTCGCCCAGCGGGGCGGGCCGCGCCGCAATGGCGAAGGCCTGCGCCGTCGGGCGCCCAGTTGCGATCGAGCGCCAGCGCGGCGAGCCAGAGCGCCTCGTGCACGGCCACATGATCAGGGTCGGCCCGGTCGTGTTCGCTGCGCCGCAGTTCGCGGAGGGCTCCCTTGGGACGGCCAGCGGCGAGTGCGGCCGCGGCCCGCACGAACTGACGCTCGGCCGCGGGCGGGAAGGGATACCGCGCGGCGACCCGGCTGGGTTCGATGCGGTGCTGTTCCAGAAGAAGAAGGGCGATCAGAAGTCGAGCGGAGGAGAGCGGCATCGGGCGGTTCCTTCACGGGACGCGGCCATGCGGGACATGGCGGGCGTGACGGGTTCGACCCCTGGGGGCCGCGGAAAATCCCTGACGACGGCCACGACGCTACCGGGCATTCCGCCTCGTGCAAATAGGTTCCAGGTGATCTGTGGAAAAGTGGGAACAGGGGTGGATCTGCCTCTGGGAAATGGTCGTGAAAAATCGCCGAAGTGGCGAGGATAAATCAGTTGACCAGTTCGTGGTCGCCTGGTCGGCGCATTTCCTAGATTGAGTCGTGTGGGATGGCGTGGTAGCGTCGGGCCAGTTCGCCGGTAAAGTCCGATCCGGCGAAATGGTGGTCGTCGATGGCAACCACGGGAGAAAGGCCACGTGAGTTCGTCACGACCGCGGCGTCATACCGGGAAAGGTCCGCCAGTCGCACGGGTGCGCGCGTGCTGCCCGCGCCCTGTTCCAGCAGCGCCATGGTCACACCGGTCAGGCACGGCGCGTCCGGCCAGGTGACGGTCTCGCCGGCCACGAACCCGATGTTGGTTCTCGCGCCTTCCGTGATCGTCCCGTCCGACGTGGTTAGCAGGGCTTCGTCGAAGCCGCGGCGCAACGCGGCGCGGGCGTGTTCCAGCTGTCCGAAAGTGCCCACGTGTTTGATATGTGGAAAGGGTCTGGTGTAAAGCACGGACATCAGCCGACGAGGCGTCGGCGGCGCGTCGGTCGGCGGCCCGACCACGACGACGAGTACACCCGGCCCGTCCCCGCCGGGATCGGTCGCGATGACCCGCACGGTGGCGTCCACCGGTACCGCGTCCGCCCGCGGTGACGTCGGCGCGCGGGAGGCGTACGCCGCGCCGGTGACCTGAAGAAAGGACGCGAGTGCCTGGTGAATGCGGGCACGTACCAGGCCGCCGTCCAACGGCTCGCCGTAGAGCTCACGGTGAGCCGTGTCGAGGCGCCGCAGGTGGAGCATCAGGCCGCGACTCCCACCGCCGCGCACCTGCATGACGGTGAAATGCCCATGGGAGAGCAGGGCAAGCCGCCCCCAGAGCCCGGGCGAGACCGCCCGACCGTCGACCTCTACGTACGGCGGCGCGGCGGCAACCATGCCCAGACGATAGCCACCGGCACGCCACGACTTACGCCAAGGTGCCACCGGGCGATGTAAGCCACATCCGCGTTCGCTAGCGTGCACACGTGCCCGCGAAGCAGGCGGGTGCCAAAGCCGAAGCCCGGCACCCGTCAGGCGCCTCGTCTGCCGAAACGAATGGAGTGGTCAATGTCCGACCTCGCCGTTGATCCCACCGCCGACCCGGCGAAGCTCATCACGACGCTGGCCGCGATGTCGGAGCGGGAGGTCTCCGACCTGCTCTCGAGCCCGGGCGGAAACGACGTCCTGGACGAGATCTTCCGCCAGATGCAGGCGAACTTCCGCCCTGAGCTGGCCAAGGGCGAGAACGCGGTCGTGCGGTTCGGCCTCAGCGGCGGGTCGGGCGGTGCGACCCGCACGTACGAACTGCGGATCAGGGATGGCGAGTGCGCCCTCGCGCATGAACCCTCCACCACCGAGCCCGAGGGCCGGCAGTTGACGATCACGACCGACCGGGTGCGCTTCGTCCGGGTGCTGACCGGGCAGGCCAACGGCGCCAAGCTGTTCCTCACCCGCAAGATCAAGGTGGACGGCGACATGAAGTTCGGTGGCAAGGTGGTCAGCTGGTTCGGGGTTCCGACGCAGGAGAGCTGACCGGAGCCGCCTCGATCCGTCCGAGGCAGGCGCACCCGTCCCATCGCTCCCGCGGTTGCGTGTATGGAGAGTGCTGGTCTCCCGGGGGGCGCCGAGGGTGCGTCCGCTGCTCGACGGTCAGGTCCTGGATCTGCCCGCGGGAAGAGACCTGGCAGCCCAGCACCTCGCCGGCCCCGCGCGGCCGGCTGAACCGCCGGTCGCGACCGATCCGGCGTCGATCCCGTCAGAGCGCGAACTCGGCGGGGTCCAGACCGAGCACGAGGGCCGCCTCGCGCACCACGGCCCGCTCGCTGGCCACGAACTCGCCGTCCACCAGGCCGATGACCTGCCCGAAGCGAATCACCGCGGAGGCCTGCGCCGCCCGCCCCCGCACCTTGGCGATCTCGGCCAGGACCACCGCCCGGCCAGCCTCAAGATCATGCTCGAGGCGGTCCAGATGGCCCTCGAACAGCGTGATCGTCTCCTGCTCGGGGAACTGCGACAGCACCGGATCGGTCGCGGCGTACGCCCGCACGCCCTCGCGTTCGGTCGGATCGATCCGCCCGTCCGCCACCGTCACCAGCGCACATATCGCGACGGCCGCATCGCGGAAGGCCAGTGTCCGCAGCTCCTCGCTGCGGGCGAACAGCTGCGCCCGCAGCGAGGCCAGCGACGGCAGCCGCCGGGTGCCACCGATCGGGTCGAGCCCCCGCCACAGTGGCCACCCCTCGGCCAGCCAGCCGCGCACCACCTCGGCCATCGACACCGGACGCAGCCGGGTCGCCAGCAGCACATCGACATCCACCGGCACGAGCGTGTGATCCCCCCACCGTGACGGCGTCGGAATGTCGGCGGGCCAGATCCCCCCGAACAGCACACTCAGCACATGGTCATCGCCCTGCTCCGGGGCCCGGCCCGACACGCTCCCGTCATGCTCGACCGCGCCGACGAACTGACGGGACACCACCCGTGGCCCCGCGAGCCGTCCGACCAGCCGTTCCAACGCGTCATCCGCCGACTCGTCACCGTGCACGGGGCCGCCGGGCAGCACGTGCCAGGCGTCATCGGGCGGTCGAGCGAGCAACACCCGGTGATCGATCCGCAACAACAGGCGAACATCGAGTCGAAGAGCGGTCCGTAGCGGCATACAAGGGCCTCCCGGCGACACACAGCACAGTGGGTCTCTCGCTCCCCGCATCATCGCGCAGACGTGCCGACAACCACACACAGCGGTGCGTCCGGGTCATCCGCCCAGCCGGGATGTCCGACTCGTGCGGGCCCGCGCCACCCCTTCGCCGCCTCATCGCCACCGCGACGCTCGGGCCGGTACCAGCGGATGGGAGCGAGCCCTCGACCGTGGGAGTGGCACCCGAGTGGTGGAACTGTCGCAGGTGAGCCGTAGCGTCGGGATGTACTGTTCGTCCGCCTCGACGCTGCCGCCGGCCCGCGCGTGCGCAAGCACGCGGGCCCGCCCGTGGTCGAGGTGTGTGCCGCGATGAGGTGTTCGTGAACAAGTTCCTGCTCAGCGTGCACGTCCTGGCGGCGATCGTGGCCATCGGCCCGGTGGCGGTGGCGGCCAGTATGTTTCCCCCCTCGGCCCGCGCCGCCCTCGCCAACCCCGGCGACGCGCACGCCACGGCCGTCAGCCGTGTGCTGTACCGGATCTGCGGGGTCTACTCGGCGGCCGGCCTGATCGTCGTGCTGTTCGGCTTCCTCACGGCCCAGGGCCTGGGCATCCTCGGCGAGGTCTGGCTGATGGTCGCCATCGCGCTGACCGCCCTCGCCGCCGGAGTGCTCGCCTTCGCCGTCCTGCCCGCGCAGCGTGACCTGATGGACGAGATCACCGCCGCCAGCACCGGTGGACCGGTCGACGCTCAGGCGCTCGGCGCCGGGCGGATCACGGACGCGACGGTACCGGCCGAAGACGCCCCCACGTCGGAGGCGGCCGCCGTGACGAGTACGGCCGCCGTCCCGAGCGCGGGTGAGGTGGCGGGCGCCGTGGCTCGCAGCCGGCGACTCGCGATGAGCGTCGGCATCTTCAACCTGCTGTGGGTCGCCGTCACCGTGCTGATGATCATCCGCCCGGGGTCCACGACGAACGTCTGAGCCGGCGGTTTCCCCGTCGTGGCAGGCACTCGGATGCGCTGATCGCCTCAGCCGCCGCGGCGTGACGCGGCGTGGCGCGGACCAGGCGAACACGGGGAGACACCGGTGGGGCAGGCTCTGGACATCGTCCGACAGGCTCTGGACGCGTTCGACGGCGGCGACGTGCCGGGCGCGCTGGCGCTCATGCACGAGGATCTGGTGGTCGAGGCACCCGGCGGGGTGCGCGTCGAAGGCCGGGAAGCCGGCGCCGGCTACAGCGCCGCGTTCCTCGCCGCCTTCGACGACGTGGACGTCGACACGCACATTCTCGCCGAACAGGGCCAGCTCGTCGTCGAGGAGTACACCCTGACCGCCACCCACACCGGCCCCCTGCGGGAAGCCGACGGCAGCGAGCATCCGCCCAGCGGCCGGCGGATCACCCTGCGGGTCGTCGAGGTCTACCGGGTGGAGGGCGGGCTGATCGCCGAGAACCGGATCTACTACGACCAGACCCGTCTGGCCCGCCAGCTCGCCCCCACCCTCTAGCGTCGTGCACACCGACGGCGGGTCGATGTTCGGCGGCTGATCGTCCGGGACATACTCCATCCGGAACCCGGCAGACCGGACACACCGGTCGGACGGCTGCCGGGCGGACCCGGGGGATCGGTGGAGGGCAGGACATGCAGTTCGACGACGAACAGGTCGATGCGTCCGAGCTGGACGACCAGCGCGGCGGAGGTGGCGGCCTGGGGCGCGGCGTGGCCTTCGGCACCGGCGGCGCGGGCATCATCGGCGTGGTCATCTACCTGCTCGTCACGGTGCTCGGCGGCGGGTCGGGTACCTCGACGTCCGGCCCGGCCCTGTCGCAGCCCGGCGGCGGGACGTCCGGGGACGTCGCGACGCGCTGCAACACCAGCGGGGCGATCAACACCTATGACGACTGCTTCGTCCTGAAGGCGTTCAACGAGATCAACGAGGTGTGGGCGGCGCAGTTCAGCCGCTCCGGCCAGACCTACACCAAGCCGCGCCTGGTCTACTTCTCCCAGGCCGTGCGCACCGGCTGCGGAACCGCGTCATCCCAGGTGGGCCCGTTCTACTGCCCGCCGGACCGGCGCGTCTACATCGATCTCGGCTTCCTGGCCCAGCTGCAGAAGGAATTCGGCGCGCAGGGCCGCTACGCGCAGGCCTACATCGTCGCCCACGAGGTCGGCCATCACCTGCAGACCCTGACCGGCACGGAGGCCCGGGTCCGCCAGGCACAGCAGGCGAACCCGTCCCAGGAGAACGCGTTGAGCGTGCAGCTCGAACTCCAGGCCGACTGCTACGCCGGCGTGTGGAGCACACTCGCGAACACCGGCGGCAACGTCACCATCGGCGAGGCCGAACTCGGCCAGGCCCTCGGCGCCGCCCAGGCCGTCGGCGACGACCGCATCCAGGCCCGCGCCGGCGACGTCAACCCCGAGACCTGGACGCACGGCTCCGCCCAGCAACGCCGCGACAGCTTCCTCACCGGCTACCGCGGCGCCACCATGGCCTCCTGCGGCACTGTCCCCCACACCTGATCACCACCACCAGCAGCGGCCGGTCAGGCCACCGGCCGGCCGCGCGGTGGCCGGCCGGTACAGACGACATCGCGGAGCGCGCTGTTCGCGGCGAGTGCCCGAACGCCGACCTGACCGAACTCGATTCGACAGCGCCTCCCACGGATGCCGGATTTTCCCGGAAGCTCAGCTCACAAAGCGTCCTCCCCACGCCTGTGGGGGTGATCCGTCGTCTCCGGGTCGGTGGCATGCACGGTGAAGTCCTCCCCACGCCCGTGGGGGTAATCCGCCTGACGAGTGGTGCGGCTCCCCGTCCGTCTCACGGGATGCTGTCTGTCCCGGAACGGCGGGCTTGGAGATGCGCGGCGACAGCGTGCAGGGCGGCGGTCAAAGCAGCACGGATGTGAGGGTCCTCGACCAGCCCGTCGGCGCCGATGGCATCCCGGGCGATGGGGATGTCGGCGCAGGCCTCGGTGATCAGGTCGACGGTGACGTAGCGCAGCACGGTGGCCAGTTCGGCACGTGCGCCGGCGCCGCGGCCAGGTGCGGCGACGTTGATCCAGGCGGCGGGCCTGCCGTAGAGGTCACCGGTACCGACCGTCCAGTCCAGCAGGTTCTTGAGGCTGCCGGGTAGGGCCCCCGCGTACTCCGGCGTACAGAAGATCACCGCGTCGGCCGTGGCGATCGCGGCCCGTAGGTCGGCGACGGCAGGGTGGGGGGCGTCATCATCGGCATCCGGGGTGAACGCCGGCAGCGCCACCAGCCCGCTGTACAGCTCGGCTGTCACACCCGGCGGTGCCACCGCGGCGAGGGTGCGCAAAGCCGCGGTGTTCGTGGACGCGTCCCGGGTGCTTCCCGAGATCAGTAGCAGACGCATCTGGCCCATGGTCACATCCCTATCATCCACAGTGCCGGGTTGTGGCCAGGTGGGTCGCGATTACGGCGGAGCGGCATGCGGCGAGCTACCGCGGCGCACAGTCTCGAGGTGGATTCCGCGTCCGTAGATGTGAATCCCAAAGGAATCCACCCAGAGTGCTTCCGGAGAAAAGGCTGGGCGTTCCTGGTCGGGCTCATCGTGGCGTCGCTGGACGCAATGGGGCCCGGTTATCGTGCGTGGCCCTGGAATGTGGCCTGCCAGCGTCGCGGCGGTGACTCCACGGCCGTGCAGAGGAGAGGAGAGGAGAGGAGAGGAAGGGGCGGGGGAGTGGACCGGGAGCGCGGGTGGCCGGGTTCGGGGCCGAGCTGTCCGGCATGATGAACGTCCGTGACCGTCACCACGGCAGCCTCCCTGACCGGGTCTGCGTCCGACCTCAGGGAAATCCTCGCCGCCTACGATCTTGGGCCGTCGCCGCAGGCCCGGCTGCTGCACCTGTCGGAGAACGCCACGTTCGAGATCATCTCGGGGGAGGCTGACGGGCCGAGCGATGCCACGGCCCTCTCGGATGGGTGCCCGGAGCCTGGCGGTGATCGTCGATGGGTGCTGCGGCTGCATCGGCCCGAATATCATGATCGTGCTGCTGTTCACAGCGAGCTGGCCTGGATCTCCGCGCTCCGGCGCGACGGCGTCGTGCGCACGCCCGCAGTGATTCCGACTCGTTCCGGTGGCAGCGTGGTCACGTTTCTTCGTCCGCCCGCGGTGGACCCGGCTGGGCCGGCCGGTCCCGGTCGGAACAGGGAATCCGAGGCTGCCGGTGCGCGGCACGCGGTGCTGTTCGAATGGGTGGCAGGCCGATCACCGGAGACGTTGGAGCCTGCGGCCCTTGTCCGGGCGTTCGCGCAACTCGGCGGGATCGCCGCTCGTCTGCACCTGCACGCTCGGAGCTGGGAGCGTCCACCTTCCTTTTCTCGCTTCTCCTGGACCTGGGAGGCGATGCTCGGCAGGGACGGGCGGTGGGGTAGCTGGTCGACCGGCCTCGCGGCCGCGCTGACCGGCGGTGCGATGCGAGAAGAAGTCGAGCTGTTGGAAAGGGCGGCGCGGGAGACGTATCGCCGGGTGATCGGGTACGGGACCGGCGCGGCGCGGTTCGGTCTCGTTCACGCGGACATGCGGCTTGCGAACCTGCTGATTCCGGACGTCGCGTCTGGCGATGACCGTGCCGATGATGCGAACGGCGAGGTGTGTGTCATCGATTTCGATGACTGTGGGTTCGGGTGGTATCTGTGGGATCTGGCGGCCTCGCTGTCGTTCATCGAACACCTGAACGTGGCCGGCGACCTGACGGACGCCTGGCTGACGGCGTACCAGCGTCAGCTGCCACTGACGGCCGATGACATCGAGATGATTCCGACGTTCGTGATGATGCGCCGGTTGCTGTTGGTGGCGTGGCTCGGCACCCATCCACATTCCGACGCGGTGGCGAGCCGCGCCGAGTACGCCCGCGACACCTGCACCCTCGCCGATGCCTACCTACGTGGACGTCTGCTCGCCTGCTGAGAGGAACAGCCGTCGGCGGACAGCGGGTCCCTCACGGCCGGGGCGACGCGGCCGTCGGTGGGACGCGGCCGTCGGTGGGACGCGGCCGTCGGTGGGACGCGGCCGTCGGTGGGACGCGGCTGGGTCGCGGGGCGGTGCGCGTCAGCGCAGGTCGAGGGGGGCGGAGAGGACCTGGGTGGCCTGGGTGGCGGTGAGGCGTCCGGTGGCGACCAGCCGGTCGAGGACGTGGCGTTGGCGGGCGCGGGCGGCGGCGAGATGTTCGTACGGATCGTAGGCGGACGGTGCCTGGACGAGGCCGGCGAGCAGGCTTGCCTGGGTCCAGGTCAGGGTGCCCGGCGTCTGGCCGAAGTAGCCGGCGGCGGCCGCGACGATGCCGTAGTAGCCGTGGCCGAAATAGACGGTGTCCAGGTACATCCGCAGAATCTCGTCCTTGGAGTAATGCGCGTCCAGTTTCACGGCGAGGGCGGTCTGCTCGATCTGGTCGATCGTGTCGCGCCGTCCGCCGGTGTAGAGAAGTTTCACGAGTTGCTGGTCGAGGCTCGCACCGCCGCGGTCCGGGCCGCCGAACAGCGGCTGGGAGAGGCCGCGTATCGCGCCGAGGGGATCAATGCCCTGGTGGGAGTAGAAACGGCTGTCCTCGGTCGCGATCAACGCGGCGACGACTCGGCTCGGCAGCGCCCCGCTGAGCGCCCGTGCCCCGTGCTCCGCGGCCTGCGCGTCGACCCGGGTCCGCGCGTCGGCGACGGACGGCGTGACACCGAGGAGCACACCGAATCCGAGCAGCACCGCCAGCCCGCAGGCCAGTGCCGTCAGCAGCAGCCGGCGCAGCACCCGCACCCATCGTCGGCCGGGGCGTCGACCAGAGTACGAGGCGGTCTCGACCTCCGGCTCGTCCAGCTCGTCAGGTCCTGTCGTCCCCTCGGGATACCGGATGTTCTGAGGCTCGGTGTTCTGGGGCAGGACGTTCCGAGAAAGGGTGTTCTGGGGCAGGGTGTCGCGGGTCAAGCCGTACCTCCTGCCTGCGGTTCGCCGGCTGCGTCGCGCGGGCTGCGCCGTGGTCTGTTGTCAGTGTGTCCAGCGGGGATGTGAACACGCTGTGGGCTGTGGTCGCCAGCCCAGCGGTCGTGCACCGCGGCGGTGTGCCGGAATGCGGAAAATCCAGATATCCGGGTGCCTGTGGGCGCTTTGGGAAGAGTTGTGAACAAGAGTGGGAAGGTGCCCTTCGGGGCCTTCTGGCGGCGTGGAGGATGGTCATCGAAAGCGTTCGGGAGATTATCCACGGCGGCATAGGGGTAGCCTCCCTGGGCGCGCTCTGGATGGTGTCCTGCCTGCATTGAGCTGAGTG
>NZ_CADCWS010000023.1 GCF_902806475.1 Candidatus Frankia nodulisporulans | reverse complement strand
GCCTCCACAGCCCCGTCCGCCACGGCACCCCCATCAGCGACGGCAGCCCCATCGGCTCCATCGGTCTCGGCGGTCTCGGCGGCCTCGGCGGCCTCGGCGGCCGGGGACCGTTTTCCCACCGATGTCGCTGCCTCGACGCGGGCATGCCGAGGTGGGACGGCCAGGCGCAGCACATCCGCGAGCGTCCCGCCGTAACGGTCGGCGACCGCACGCGCCAGCCGGACGACGGCCGGGGAGAGCACCTGTTCCGCCGAAACCGACCGCTCCAGTCGGGCCAGCGGCCCGTCATGCTCGGAGCTGGCCACCCGCTCCAGCACGAACCCGTCAACCAGCCGGCCGGCGAAGCGAACCCGAACCCGCGAGCCAGGCACCGCCGCATCAGCCAACTCCGCGGGCACCAGATAATCGAACAGACGATCAAGATGGGTCAGTGGGATGTCGAGTGCCACCCGGGCCACCGGCAGCACCTCGGCAGCCGGCGACGCAGCGCCCACCGCCCGCCGACGCCCACCCTTGGACGCCCGCTCTCCCCCCGACGACCGAGCCCCCTCCAACGACCGCCCGCCCGAGACAGGACGCCCGCCCGACGTAGGACGGCCACCGGCACCACGCACGGAGGCCACCCGGTCAGGCCCCGGGCCGAGGCCGGGAAGCGTGCCCGACGGTTCGGTCATGACGGCATTCCTACCAGCCAGCCCCGACAGAACCCGCCCGGCGGACAGGGACCGAGCTCGCGGCACCCGCCGATCCCGCCGACCTGCTCATGCGACGCGACGCGGCCCCGGAACGGCCGAGGCCGGGCCGATCGGCCGCGGTGGCGGATCGGCCCGGCCTCGGAACCGGGCGCTGGAAAGCCAGGCTCCCAGCGGACATACGGACGTTCAGACGAACTGACGTGCGGACTAGCGGACGTACGAAGGCGGACCCGGAAAAACGCGATCAGCCCTTGACGGCGCGCTGCAGCGCCTCGGCGCGCGAGGTCGACTCCCAGGTGAAGTCGAGCTCGGGACGTCCGAAGTGACCGTAGGCGGCGGTCTGGGCGTAGACCGGGCGCAGCAGGTCGAGGTCACGGATGATCGCGGCCGGGCGCAGGTCGAAGACCTGGGTGACCGCGTCCTGGATCTGCTCGGTGGGGACGGTGCCGGTGCCGAAGGTCTCGACGAACAGACCGACGGGGTGGGCCTTGCCGATGGCGTAGGCGACCTGGACCTCGCAGGCGGTCGCGAGGCCGGCGGCGACGACGTTCTTGGCGACCCAGCGCATCGCGTAGGCGGCGGAGCGGTCGACCTTGGACGGGTCCTTGCCGGAGAAGGCGCCGCCACCGTGGCGGGCGTAGCCACCGTAGGTGTCCACGATGATCTTGCGGCCGGTGAGGCCCGCGTCGCCCATGGGGCCACCGATCTCGAACCGGCCGGTCGGGTTGACCAGCAGGCGGCGACCCTCGGTGGAGATGTCGAGCAGGGCGAGCTCGGGCTCGACCACGTACTCGGCGATGTCGGGGGCGAGCAGCGTGTCGAGGTCGATGTCGGCGGCGTGCTGGGTGGACACGACGACCGTGTCGAGACGGACGGGCTTGCCGTCGGCGTACTCGATGGTGACCTGGGTCTTGCCGTCGGGCCGCAGGTAGCCGACCTGACCGTCCTTGCGGACGGCGGACAGCCGGCGGGCCAGGCGGTGGGCCAGCGCGATCGGCAGCGGCATGAGCTCGGGGGTCTGGTCGCAGGCGAAGCCGAACATCAGGCCCTGGTCGCCGGCGCCCTGACGGTCGAGTTCGTCCTCGAGGGAACCCTCGACGCGGGACTCGTGGGCGGTGTCGACACCCTGCGCGATGTCGGCGGACTGCGCGCCGATCGACACGCTCACGCCACAGGAGGCGCCGTCGAAGCCCTTCTTGGAGGAGTCGTAGCCGATCTCCAGGATGCGCTCCCGCACCACAGCGGCGATGTCGACGTAGGTCTTGGTGGTGACCTCGCCGGCAACGTGCACCTGGCCGGTGGTGATGAGCGTCTCCACGGCGACCCGGCTCTTCGGGTCGTCCTTGATCATCGAGTCGAGAATCGAGTCGCTGATCTGGTCGGCAATCTTGTCCGGATGTCCCTCGGTGACGGACTCGGATGTGAACAGGCGCGTCGCCACTGGTCCTACCCCCTGGAAGGTTGATTCCGACGAAGCTTACCGAGGACCGCGCACCTGCACGGGCACCGGCTCAATCTCCGTGCTCGACGACCAGATCGAGGATCCGGTGCGCGACCAGGTCCTTGCTCATTCGGTCGATCGTCGTCTCGCCGCCGCCCAGGCTGAGCACGACGGCGGCATTGTCCGCGACCTCGAAGCCACGGCCGTTGCCGACCTGGTTCACCACGAGCAGGTCCACCGGCTTGCGGGCGTGTTTCGCCCGGGCGAGCTCGAGCACGCCGCCGTCCGGCCCGCCGGTCTCGGCGGCGAAACCGACCAGCAACTGACCTGGCCGGCGGTTCGCCAGCAACTCGGACAGCACGTCAGGGTTTCGGGTCAACGCCAGTGTGTCAGGGGCGGCGGAATCCTTCTTGATTTTGTGCGTCGCCGGGTCGGCGGGACGGAAGTCCGCGACGGCGGCGGCCATCACCACGATGTCGGCGGACGGCGCCACCTCGTGCACCCGGGCGCGCAGTTCGGCGGCGGAGACCACGCCGATGGTCCGGGCTCCGGCGACCTCCGGCAGGGCGACGTTGGCCGCCACCACCGTGACGGACGCGGCTCCCCTGGCCAGCGCCGCGCGGGCCAGGGCGTAACCCTGGCGCCCGCTGGAGGCGTTGCCGAGGAACCGGACCGGGTCGACGTACTCGCGGGTACCCCCGGCGGTGACGAGCACGTGCCGCCCGGCGAGGTCGGGCCGGACGGCCGCGGCACCCCGGGCGAGCACCGACATGCCCAGGGCCGCGATCTCGGCGGGTTCGGGCAGCCGACCGGGGCCGGAGTCGGCACCGGTGAGGCGACCGACGGCCGGGTCGAGGACGATCGCGCCACGCGAACGCAGGGTGGCGACGTTGGCCTGGGTGGCCGGGTGCAGCCACATCTCGGTGTGCATCGCCGGGGCGAACACGACCGGGCAGGTGGCGGTGAGCAGGGTGCCGGTGAGCAGGTCGTCGGCCCGCCCGGCGACTGCCCGGGCGAGCAGGTCGGCGGTGGCCGGCGCGACGAGGACCAGGTCGGCGGTGCGGCCGATGCGCACGTGGGCGACCTCGTCGGCGTCCTCCCAGACACCGGTGGTCACCGGATTGCCCGACAACGCGGCCCAGGTCGTCTCGCCGACGAACCGCAGCGCGGCCGCGGTCGGCACGACCCGCACCTCGTGGCCGGACTCGGTGAACCGGCGTAGCACCTCGACCGCCTTGTAGGCGGCGATCCCGCCCGCGACCCCGAGAACGACCCTGCTCACCGACGTGCGGCTCAGGCGATCGGGGGCAGGGTGTCAGCCACGGTCTCGTGGGTGAGCAGACCGGCGTTGATCTCGCGCAGCGCGATCGACAGCGGCTTCTCCTGGGCGTTGGTCGTCTCGACCAGCGGCCCGACGTACTCGAGCAGACCCTCGCCGAGCTGGGAGTAGTAGGCGTTGATCTGACGGGCGCGCTTGGCCGCGTAGATGACCAGGCTGTACTTCGAGTCGGTCGCCTCGAGCAGCTCGTCGATCGGGGGGTTGGTGATGCCTTCGGGGTGGGCGACGGTACCGGCCACGGTGTCCTTCCTGAGTGCCACGCAGCTCAACCAGACACGGCTGGGCTAGTCGATCATCAATGCTACCAAGCGGGCGGCCGCGGCCTGCACATCGTCGTTGACGATGACGTGGTCGAACTCGGTCTCGGCCGCGAGCTCGATCCGCGCCCGGTCCAGGCGACGCGCGATGATCTCGGGCGCTTCGGTGCCACGGGTGGTCAGTCGCCGCACCAGTTCTTCGAACGTGGGCGGGGCCAGGAAGACGAAGCGGGCGTCGGGCATCGCCGAGCGGACCTGCCGGGCACCGAGTAGCTCGATCTCCAGCAGGCACGAGATGCCCGCCGCCAGCCGTTCGGCCAGTGGTCGCCGTGGCGTGCCATAGGCGTGCCCGGCGAACATGGCGTGTTCGACGAACTCGCCGGCCTTGACCATGCGCGCGAACTCCTCGGCGTCAACGAAGTGGTATTCGACACCGTCGGTCTCCCCCGGCCGGGGTGCCCGGGTGGTGGTACTGACCGACACCCAGACCTCAGGGTGATGCGCGCGCACGGCCGCCACGACCGTTCCCTTCCCGACTCCGGACGGCCCGGAGAGCACTGTGAGACCCACGGGTCACACCCTAGGCCGCCGTGGCCATGCGGCGCGCACGACGGGTCGTCCGCCCGCGGAGTACTCCACGGGACGGTCGGGGAGGGACAAGCTTCTACAGGACTTTCGGATCGGGGGGCGGCATAAATACCGTCCCCCGATCCGTGGGAAGGTTTCACGGCTTCACCGCAAGAACGGACGTGACACCGCTCACCCGATGATGCCGCGACCCACCCGGCCATCCTCCAGCGCGCGGAGTGAATTTCCACTCCGCTTGGATCAGGCCGTTCCGAACTCCTCGAGGAGCGCGGCGCGCTGCTTCGCGCCGAGCCCTCTCAGCCGGCGGGTCGGGCTGATCCCCAGGCGTTCCCGGATCTTCTGGGCGCGTACACGCCCGACCCCGGGAAGCGACTCGAGAACAGCCGAAACCTTCATCTTGCCGACGACCTCATCAGCTTCCGCCTGTTCCAGGACGGCAGCCAGAGTCGTCTCCGCCTTCTTCAGCCTGTCCTTGAGTTCTGCGCGCTGCTTACGAGCCAACGCGGCTTTCTCAAGGGCGGCGGCCCGCTGCTCGGGCGTTAGGGGCGGCAGGGGCACGGGTACGCCTCCTCAATTCGGTGATCGCGCCGCGCAAACTAGCGAGGAAGTGGTTCCTCAGTCCAGCCTTGGCCACAACACTCTGATGCGGACATATTGTCCGCACAAGAGAAGGCTTTGACGGGACGAAAGGGGTGGCCCGCTCGTGCCGCGCCCTTTCGGTCTACGACGTCCCCACCGTACCGCTTCATACCGCACCAGGACGAACACACCCTGCCCTGACCTCGGCCATCACGCGCCGACAGGCGCCCGACCTGCGGAAATACTGTCGGCGATGGCCTGGGCGGCTTCGCCCAGATCGGTGGCTCGGGTGATCGGACGGCCCACCACGACCAGGTTGGCACCCGACGCGATCGCCTCCCGCGGTGTCGCGGTCCGGGCCTGATCGGCGGCCTGAGCACCTGGCGGACGCACTCCGGGGGTGATGAGAGTCACGGCATCACCGAGCTCCGAACGGACCATTCGTACCTCCTGCGGGCTGCACACCAGGGCCCGCGCCCCGGCCTCGACCGCGAGGACCGCCAGGCGCCGCACCACGTCCCGCGGCGACCCGGTGAACCCGATGGCGGCCAGCGCCTCCACGTCCAGCGAGGTGAGCACGGTCACACCGGCCACCTCGATGTCGGGGGCCGCGTCGACCGCCGCGCGTACCATCGCCGATCCCCCCGCCGCGTGGACGGTGACGAAGCGAGGAGACAACGTGGCGACCGAGCGCATGCCACCGGCGACAGTTGCCGGAATGTCATGGAGTTTCAGATCGAGAAAAAGCTCCGGCGCGCTGGCACTTCCGGGCGCCGCGGCCAGCAGGCCCTGCTCACGCAGGGCGTCGACCACCGCGGAGCCCTCCCGGTAGAACAGCTCCAGGCCGATCTTGAGAACCGCCGCGGCGGGGGCGACCGCCGCCGCCCAGCGCAGCGCGGTCGCCCCGTCCGGTGCGTCCAGGGCGACCGCCAGCGGCGCCCGCCCGGCCGGCCCGATGCTCATCGGCTCGTCCGCGTGGTCGCCTGCTCCTGCACCGGCGACTCCCGCACCGACTGTTCCCGCACCGGCGGCTCGTCCGGCGCGCCGCCGGGTGAGCGCGCCGGGGCAGCGGGTCCGGTCCTCGCCGCCGCGGCGGCGACCGGGGCGGACCCGTCAGCGGCGGCGGCCCGGGCGGCGGTGGCCCGGTTGGCCAGTGGCTCGTCACCCCAGGCCTCGCGCAGAACCGCGTGGTACTCCTGCAGCGGGCGGACGCCGAGCTCCCCCCGCACCAGCGATTCGATGCCCTGCACGCAGGCGGCGGCACCCTGGATGGTGGTGATACACGGGACGCCGGCGCTCACACAGGCGGTGCGGATCTCATAGCCGTCCAGTCGCGGGCCCACGCCCCACGGGGTGTTGATGACCAGGTCGATCTGACCAGAGTTGATCATTTCGACGCAGTCGGCCAGGCCCTCACGCGGCGCCCGGTGCTTGCCCAGGACGACAGCCTTCACACCGTTGCGGCGCAGCACCTCCGCGGTGCCCTCGGTGGCGTAGACGACGAAGCCGAGATCGGCCAGCCGCTTGATCGGGAAGATCATCGCCCGTTTGTCCCGGTTGGCCACCGAGACGAACACCCGGCCGTAGGTGGGCAGCGAGGCGTAGGCGGCGGCCTGCGACTTGGCGTAGGCGGTGCCGAACGAGTCGTCGACGCCCATCACCTCGCCGGTGGACTTCATCTCCGGGCCGAGCACCGTGTCGACGCCGCGTCCGCTGGCGTCCCGGAACCGTCCGAAGGGCAGCACCGCCTCCTTGACGGCGATGTGCGAGTCCAGCGGCAGGCTCGCGCCGTCGCCGGTGCTCGGCAGCAGACCCTCGGCGCGCAGCTCACCGATGGTCGCGCCGAGCATGACCCGGGCGGCGGCCTTGGCCAGCGGCACCGCCGTCGCCTTGGAGACGAACGGCACGGTCCGCGAGGCCCGCGGGTTCGCCTCGAGCACATACAGGACGTCCGACTGCAGGGCGTACTGGACGTTGAGCAGTCCCCGCACACCGGTGCCGCGGGCGATCGCCTCGGTGGACGTGCGAATCCGCTCGAGGTCGGCGCGGCCGAGGGTGATCGGTGGCAGCGCGCAGGCCGAGTCGCCGGAGTGCACCCCGGCCTCCTCGATGTGCTCCATCACGCCGGCGAGGTAGAGCGTCTCGCCGTCGAAGAGCGCGTCGACGTCGATCTCGACCGCGTCATCGAGGAACCGGTCGACGAGCACCGGATGCTCCGGCGAGATGGCCGTGGCCCGCTCGATGTAGTCGCGCAGCATCGCGTCGTCGTAGACGATCTCCATCCCGCGTCCGCCCAGGACGTAGGACGGACGGACCAGCACCGGATAGCCGACCCGCTCGGCGACCGCCCGGGCCTCCGGGAACGACGTCGCCACCCCGTGCGGCGGGGAGGGCAGGTTCGCGGCCGCGAGCACCCGGCCGAACAGGCCACGGTCCTCGGCGAGATGGATCGCCTTCGGCGGGGTGCCGACGATCGGCACCCCGGCCTCGGCCAGCGCCGCGGCGATCCCCAGCGGGGTCTGGCCACCGAGCTGCACGATCACACCGGCCAGCGGCCCGGCCTGCTGCTCGGCGTGCACGACCTCGAGGACGTCCTCGACGGTGAGCGGTTCGACGTAGAGCCGGTCGGCGGTGTCGTAGTCGGTGGACACCGTCTCCGGGTTGCAGTTGACCATGACGGTCTCGTAGCCGGCGTCCGAGAGCGCCATCACCGCGTGACAGCAGGCGTAGTCGAACTCGATGCCCTGGCCGATCCGGTTCGGCCCGCTGCCCAGCACGATCACCCGTGGCCGTCCGCTGGGGGCGACCTCGGTCTCCTCGTCGTAGGCGGAGTAGTGGTAGGGCGTCTCGGAGGCGAACTCGGCCGCGCAGGTGTCCACGGTCTTGAACACCGGACGGATCCCCGCGCGGTGCCGGAAGGCCCGCACGACGTCTTCCTTGGTGTCGAGCAGGGCCGCGAGCTGGACGTCGGAGAAGCCGGCCCGCTTGGCGCGGCGGATGCCGTCCGGGTCGCGGGTGACCGACGCGGCGACCTCGTTGAGGAAGACGAGCTGGTCCAGGAACCAGGGGTCGATGGCGGTGGCGGCGAACGCCTCGTCGATCGTCGCACCGGCCAGCAGCGCCTGCTGGACGACGCGCAGCCGGCCGTCGTGCGGGGTACTGGCGATCTCGAGCAGGGTGGCGGCGTCCTGCTCGGGCGGTGCGAAGGTGAAGGTGCTGCCGGCGGACTCCATCGAGCGCAGCGCCTTCTGCAGCGCCTCGGCGAAGCTGCGCCCCACCCCCATCGCCTCGCCGACGGACTTCATCGTCGTGGTGAGCATCGGGTCGGCGCCGGGGAACTTCTCGAACGCGAACCGCGGCACCTTGACCACCACGTAGTCCAGGGTCGGCTCGAAGGCGGCCGGGGTGGTGCGGGTGATGTCGTTGGGGATCTCGTCCAGGGTGTAGCCGAGCGCGAGCTTCGCCGAGATCTTGGCGATCGGGAAGCCGGTGGCCTTGGACGCCAGCGCCGACGAACGCGACACCCGCGGGTTCATCTCGATGACGATCTGGCGGCCGGTCGCCGGGTCCACGGCGAACTGGATGTTGCAGCCACCCGCGTCGACGCCGACGGCCCGCATCACCGCGATCGACATGTCCCGCATCCGCTGGTACTCGCGGTCGGTCAACGTCATCGCCGGGGCGACGGTGATCGAGTCACCGGTGTGCACGCCCATCGGGTCGACGTTCTCGATCGAGCAGACGACGACCACGTTGTCGGCGCGGTCCCGCATGAGCTCGAGCTCGTACTCCTTCCAGCCGAGCACCGACTCCTCGACGAGCACCTCGGTGGACGGGCTGGCCGCGAGACCGTCGGCGGACATCCGGGCGAGTTCGGCCGCGTCGTGGGCGAAGCCGCTGCCGGCGCCACCGAGGGTGAAGCTCGGCCGCACGACCACCGGGAAGCTGAACTCCTCCCCCGCGGCCAGGCACTCCTCGACGGTGTGGCAGACCGCGCTGCGGGCCGACTCGCCGCCGACCGCGGCGACGATGTCCTTGAACGCCTGACGGTCCTCACCGGAGCGGATCGCGTCGATGTTCGCGCCGATCAGGCGCACCCCGAACCGTTCGAGCACACCCGAGTCGTGCAGGGCGACCGCGGTGTTCAACGCGGTCTGACCACCCATGGTGGCCAGGATCGCGTCGGGCCGCTCCCGATCAATGATCTTGGTGACGATGTCCGGGGTGATCGGCTCGACGTAGGTGGCGTCGGCGAGCTCCGGATCGGTCATGATCGTCGCCGGGTTGCTGTTGACCAGGATGACCCGCAGCCCCTCGGCCCGCAGCACCCGACAGGCCTGGGTCCCGGAGTAGTCGAACTCGCAGGCCTGGCCGATGACGATCGGCCCCGAGCCGATCACCAGGACGCTGGCGAGATCCTCACGCCGTGGCATCAGAGGGCCCCGTCCGCACTCGGCTCGACCGGACCCGCGCTGCCCGAGGCCGCGCTGCCCGCGCGTGCGGCGCGGGTGGTGGCCATCAGATCGCGGAACTTCTCGAACAGGCCGGCCGCGTCATGCGGCCCGGGCGCTGCCTCCGGATGGAACTGCACGCTGAAGGCCGGCACGTCCAGGCACTCCAATCCCTCGACGACGTTGTCGTTGAGCCCGATGTGACTGGCCACCACCCGGCCGTACGGGGTGTCGGTCGTGCCGGTCAGCGGCGCGCGCACGGCGAACCCGTGGTTCTGGCTGGTCACCGCGATACGTCCGGTGGCCACGTCGCCGACCGGCTGGTTCACCCCGCGGTGACCGTAGGTCAGCTTGTAGGTCTCGAAGCCCAGTGCCCGGGCCAGCACCTGGTGGCCGAAGCAGATGCCGAACACCGGCACCCCGGCGGCCAGCACGGTGCGCAGCGCGTCGACGGCGTAGTCGGCCGTCTGCGGGTCCCCCGGACCGTTGGACAGGAACACCCCGTCCGGTACGAGCGCGAGCAGCTGCTCCCCCGTGCTGCGCGCCGGCAGGACGTGCACGTCGCAGCCCAGCGCCGCCAGCGCCAGCGGGGTGGCGCGCTTGATGCCCAGGTCCAGCGCGGCGACGGTGAGGCGCGCCGGTCCGTCGCCGGCCGCCGCCACCAGGTAGGGCTCCCGGGTCGACACCCGCGGGGCGAGGTCCGCGCCGACCATCTTCGGCGAGCTGCGCACCCGTCCCAGCAGTGCGGCCCGCGCGCCGCCGTCCGCCGCGCCCGCCACCGCCGACGTACCAGCGGACGACGTACCAGCCGGCGGGATGTCCGCGGCCAGGGTGTCGGCGGCCGGGGTGCTGGCGGCGGGGGTGCTGGCGGCGGGGGTTTCGAGGGCCGGGATGTCGGCGGCCGGGATGTCGAGGGTGCTGGAGATGCCGCACCGCATCGCACCGCGTTCGCGCAGGTGGCGGGTGAGCGCCCGGGTGTCGATGCCGCTGATGCCGACCACTCCGGCCGCGCTGAGCTCGTCCTCGAGGCTGCCGCGTGAACGCCAGTTGGACGCGCGTCGGGCCGGGTCACGGACCACGAAGCCGGCGACCTGGATGCGGTCGGACTCGTAGTCGGTGTCGTTGACGCCGGTGTTGCCGATGTGCGGCGCGGTCATGATGACGATCTGCCCGTGGAAGGACGGGTCGCTGAGGGTCTCCTGGTAGCCGGTCATCCCGGTGGAGAAGACGGCCTCACCGAACGCCTCGCCGATCGCGCCGTACGCCTCGCCGGTGAAGGAGCGGCCGTCCTCCAACATGAGCACGGCCCGCGCCGGACGGTCCCGGGTCACCGGACGGGGGGTGACGCGCTGCGCACTCGGGATGGCCGTGTCGCCGGCGCCCGGGTCGGCCGCGCCGCCGGCGCTCGAGGTGAGGGTGCTCAACGATCCTCCTTCAGCCTGCGGACCTCACCCAGCGGCGAGGTCAACGGATCGACGATCGGGTACTGACCTGAATCGGTGGGCTCGGATACGGGCAGGGACGCGGACCCGGCCGCGGTGCCGGTCGCCCGCCAGGTCCCCATGGTGCGCGGATCGACCTGCCATTCCCCGGTAGGCCGGGTGGGTGGCGGCGGGGCGCTGGCGCGGGCGGGGTCCGGATAGCCGGGTCGCGGCCGGCGCATCGGCTGGTAGTCCCGCTCCCGTTCGGAGCGTGCGGGGACGGCCCGGGGGTCGACCGGACGGGCGTCGCCGCGGACCGGTGCGCGGCGCCGACGCAGACCGGCGCGGATGGCGGGGATCTCCTCGGTGGGCTGACCCGAGCCGGGCCGCTGCGCACCGCCGTGACCGGGCACGATCGCGCGTGGGCGCAGCCGGGGGCGGACCCGCGGCAGGGCGTGCGGCGAGGTGACGTCGCCGGCGGCCAGATGCGCCGGCGGCGGACCGATGAGTTCGTGCACCGCCCGGACGGTCTTGGGCTGGCGGGCCCGGTCCTCACCGCGAAAGCCCGTCTCGAGCTCATGCCCGTCGAAGGACCAGGCCACCACGATGAGTCGGCCCGGTGCGGACACCTTGCCGGCGTGCGCGCGTTCCAGGCGTGCCCCGCGCACCGCCTCGCGCGGAATCCAGAACGCGGCGTCGCCGCGGTCCACCCGCACGCCCGTCTCGTAGACGCTGAGATAGCCGCCGGTCCCGCCACCGAGGCCACGGGCGGAGATCCACTCCAGCCAGTGGCCGGCGTCGACGGTGCCGAGGTAGGTCCCGCGCAGCGGGGCGGCGAGCACCGTGCCGGGTTCGACCGGTGGTTCGGGCAGGTCGGGCAGGTTCTCCTCGTCCCGCTCGGCCCGGCTGCGCCAGATCCGGGCCAGGGCGCCGATCACGGCGACGAGCACCAGCAGCAGGCCGACGCCGAGCAGGACCCGCAGCCCCAGTCGGGCCTGGGCGGACCCGGCCGCCAGCACGACCGAACCGGCCGCCGGTAGTGGCCCGCTCATACGATCTTCCCGTCGAGCGCGGTGGGCCGACCCCGCAGGAACGTCGCCCGCACGGAGCCCGGCAGGGACCGTCCCGCGTACGGGGTGTTGCGGCTGCGGCTGGCCAGCGCCTGCGGGTCGACGACCCGCCACGGCGACGGGTCCAGCAGCGTCAGGGTCGCGGGCGCGCCGACGGCGACCGATCCGCTCGCGTCGGCGGCGGGGCTTTTCAGGCCGCCGATGCGGGCGGGGGCCAGCGCCATCCGGTCGGCCACACCGGCCCAGTCCAGCCGCCCGCCGACGACCATCGTCTCGATCACCACGGACAGCGCCGTCTCCAGGCCGAGCATGCCCGGGCGGGCCGCGGCCCACTCGGTCTCCTTGTCCTGCGCGGCGTGCGGGGCGTGGTCGGTGGCGACGCAGTCGATCGTGCCGTCGGCCAGGCCCGCGCGCAGCGCCGCCACGTCCGCCGCGGTGCGCAACGGCGGATTGACCTTGAAGACCGGGTCGTAGCCGCTGGCCAGGTCGTCGGTGAGCAACAGGTGGTGCGGGGTGACCTCGGCGGTGACCCGCCAGCCCTTCGCCTTCGCCCAGCGGAGGATCTCCACCGAGCCCGCGGTGGACACATGGCAGATGTGCAGCCGGGAGTCCACGTGCCCGGCGAGCAGCCCGTCCCGGGCGATGATCGCCTCCTCGGCGACCGCCGGCCAGCCGGGCAGGCCCAGGCGCGCCGCGACCACACCCTCGTTCATCTGGGCGCCCTCGGTGAGCCGCGGCTCCTCGGCGTGCTGCGCGACGACACCGTCGAAGGCCTTGACGTACTCCAGCGCCCGGCGCATGAGCTGCGCGTCCGAGACACAGTGGCCGTCGTCGGAGAACACCCGCACACCCGCGGCGGACCCGGCCATCGCCCCGAGTTCGGCCAGGCGCTGCCCGCCGAGCCCGACGGTGACCGCGCCGACCGGACGCACATCGCAGTGCCCGGCGTCGATCCCGAGCCGGTAGACCTGTTCGACCACGCCCGCGGTGTCGGCCACCGGATTGGTGTTGGCCATCGCGAACACCGAGGTGTAGCCGCCGAGTGCCGCCGCCCGGGTGCCGGACTCGACCGTCTCGGCGTCCTCACGGCCCGGTTCCCGCAGGTGGGTGTGCAGGTCGACGAGCCCGGGCAGCAGGATCAGCCCGTCGGCGTCCAGGATCGTCGTGCCCGGCGGCAGTCCCTCGGAGTCGGGCCCGGTCGAGCCGGCTGGCCGCCAGGCCGCGATCACCCCGTCCGCCAGCAGCACGTCGACGGGCTCACCGCCCAGCGGCCGCACCCGACGCAGTACCCACGCCCGCCCCTGATCCTGGCCCCGGTTCTGGACCTGCCCCGACGTGCTCATACGACCTCCCCGGAACCACCCAGCAGCAGATACAACACGGCCATCCGCACACTCACCCCGTTCGCGACCTGCTCCACCACGGTCGACCGGGCCGAATCCGCCACCTGGGAGGCGATCTCCATCCCGCGGACCATCGGCCCCGGGTGCATCACCAGGGCATGCTCCGGCAGGTTCGCGGCCCGGTCGACGTCCAGACCGTAGCGGCGGCTGTACTCCCGCTCGGTCGGGAAGAAGGCCGCGGACATCCGCTCCCGCTGGACCCGCAACATCATCACCACATCACTCTTGGGCAGGACGGCGTCAAGGTTGTACGACACCTCGACCGGCCACGAGGAGACACCAAGCGGCAACAGTGTCGGTGGCGCCACGACCGTCACACTGGCACCGAGTGTGGCCAACAACCAGACGTTCGAACGCGCCACCCGGGAATGGAGCACGTCGCCGACGATCGTGACCCGCAGCCCCTCGATCCGGCCGAGCCGTCGGCGCATCGTGAACGCGTCGAGCAACGCCTGGGTCGGATGCTCGTGGGTGCCGTCCCCGGCGTTCACCACGCTGCCACGTACCCAGGACGCGAGCCGATGCGGCGCGCCACTGGCCGGATGCCGGCAGACGACCGCGTCGGCACCCATCGCCTCCAGGGTCTGCGCCGTGTCCTTCAGGCTTTCCCCCTTCGACACGCTTGACCCGCGCGCCGAAAAATTGATCACATCGGCCGACAGTCTCTTGGCGGCGACCTCGAAGGACGTGCGGGTACGGGTGGAATCCTCGAAGAACAGGTTGACGACGGTCCGCCCACGCAGGGTGGGCAGCTTGCGCACGGACGCCTCGGCGACCCGGGCCATCCGCTCGGCGGTGTCCAGCACCAGCAGCGCGTCGTCCCGGCCGAGGTCCTCGGTGGACAGCAGATGTCGTTTCACGCCGCGCCCGCGACCATCGGCGCGCTCGGGTTCTGTCGTGTCATTGCTGGTCCCGTCCGCTCGGCTCGTCGGTGCTGGTCGGACCGGACGGGCTGGTCGGGCCGGACGTGGGCGGCAGGATCAGCACGCCGTCGCCACCGTCGACCTCCCGCAGGCGCACGGCCACCAGCTCGCGACGCGAGGTCGGCATGTTCTTCCCGACGTAGTCGGCTCTGATCGGCAGTTCCCGATGCCCCCGGTCGACGAGGACGGCCAACTGCACCGCCCGCGGTCGCCCGTAGGCGGCCAGGGCGTCCAGCGCGGCGCGCACGGTGCGCCCGGAGAACAGGACGTCGTCGACGAGGATGACCACCTTGCCGTCGACGCCGCCGTCGGGGATCTCGGTCACCTCGAGTGGCCGAACTCCGCGCAAACGAAGATCGTCGCGGTACATGGTGGGATCGAGCGAGCCGACGGGAAGATCCACGCCTTCCACTGCGTGTACGCGGCGTACCAGTCGGTGCGCGAGGGGTACCCCACGAGTGGGTATACCGAGAAGCACCACACCGGCACCGCCGGTGGTCTTCTCGAGGATCTGATGTGCCATCCGACTGACGATCCGAGTGATGTCGTCGGCGGACAGTACTGTCCTGGCGGCGCCTGGACGGCGCGACACGGGGTCGCCCGGGGCGGCTGCGGCCACGCGGCATCCCTCCTTCCCCGCCTCACTGGACGGTCCTTAAAGGAGCGGTCCTAGCGACGTTACCAGGGCACTCCGGGCGCGGGAGGCTTCGTCCACAGACGAGACCGCGTACCCGCGGGGCGTCCGGTCAACCATCCGGCGGTACCTCTCGCACATCGTTGCGACGCCAACTATCATCGCAAGTCTGTGACTGCCAGTTACCGTGGCGTCTCGTGCACGCGCCGATACGGCGATCCGCGAAAGTTCCCGCCGGGCAGGTAGAGCGTGCAACCGGAGGGCTACAGAAAGTGGTACAAAGAAAGAAGCGACACGACCCCCCGGGTGTCGAGCCTCAACCTGCCGGGCACTACTATCGGTAACCGCCGGAGGCACGAGCCCCGGTACCAGTGATCAACCACGACAGGAGTGGGCACTCCGATGTCCGACTATGCGAAGGCGCTCGGTGCTCGGCTGCGCGCAATACGCACCCAGCAGGGGCTCTCGCTTCATGGCGTCGAGGAGAAGTCGCACGGTCGGTGGAAAGCCGTCGTCGTCGGTTCCTACGAACGTGGGGACCGCGCCGTCACCGTACAGCGTCTCTCGGAACTCGCGGAGTTCTACGGCGTTCCCGTCGGAGAGCTGCTGCCCGAGGGTTCCACCGTCGCCCCGCTGGAGCAGTCCCCGCGGATCGTGCTTGACCTCGAGCGTCTTTCCCAGGTCCCGAAGGAGCAGGGCGGCCCGCTCGCCCGCTACGCCGCGACCATCCAGAGCCAGCGCGGCGACTACAACGGCCGGGTGCTCTCCATCCGCTACGAGGACCTGCGTTCCCTCGCGGTGATCTACGACACCTCCCCGAGCAAGCTCACCGAGCAGCTCGTCTCCTGGGGTGTCCTGTCACCCGAGCAGGGCGCGGACGCGACCGCCTCCGACGTCTGAGGCCCGCGCCGGGCGGCGCTGACCCGCCCCGCGTCCACAGGCACCACCCGCAGTACCCGCAGTACTGGCACCATCCGCACCATCGCACCGCTGGCACCTCGCACCACCCGCGGCTTCGGTCGTGGTCCCGCCGGCACCGCGACCTGCGGTTTCGTCCGTGGCACGACTAGCATCGGCCGGCGGGAGAACGGTACGACCGGGGATCGATCGGCCATCCGATCGCGGCCGCGCCAGGTACCCACGCAACGCCAGCCCTGCCGGGGAGATCCCGGTACGTCTCGGCGGGGGGGTACCGACCCGGTACGCCGTCACACCGACGGCGTACCGGGTCGGTACCCCCCGCCGCCCTGACCGCGGCGGCCTCCGCATCCACGACGGGCTCCCGTCGATCGTGGAGTCCTCAGGCCGCCCCGCGGCGACCACATCCGCTCCGGAGCACGGCAGCGGCGTGCCGTCACCGATCCCGGGTGGTCCTCCCGCTCCGGCGCGATCCCGCTGGCCCACGCAGGCACGATACGCGTGGCGTCGAGGCGAGGGGTGCGTGCTCACGGGTCCAGCCACCAGGCGCGCTGTCCACGCATGCTCAGGGACAGCGCCGTCGCCAGCCGGGCGAATGCCCGTCGAGATCCAGAGGTCGGTCGGCGGTCTCAGCGCTCGGGACGAATCCCGGCTGCCGAGTGGACGCCGACCCGACACGCGGACCGGGCGATCACAAAGCCGGGTCGGCCGCCGACGTGGGCACCGGCGCCGACGACGCCCCGGACCCGGCGACCGACGACGATGTGGCCGCCCCGGTTCCAGCCCCGGTCTCGACTTGCGTCCCGGTTTCGGACGACGTGGCGCCGTCCGGTCGAGCGGCGGTGCCGGCGGCGTCGAACAGGCCGCCGAGCAGGCCGTTGACGAAGCTCGGGGAGCGGTCGGTGGACAGGGACTTCGCGAGTTCGACGGCCTCGTCGATCACGACCCGCCCGGGGACGTCGGGGCGCCAGCCGAGCTCGAACACGGCGATACGCAGGATGTTGCGGTCGACGGGGGGCATCCTGTCCAGGGTCCAGCCCTGGGCGTGGTGGCCGATCCGGTCGTTGATCTCACGCCAGTTCTCGACGACGCCGACGACCAGACCCTCGGTGTACTCCGAGACGGGCGGGTCGGCACGCACCTTGCGGGCGGCGAGGATCTCGGAGACGTGCGCGCCACGTACATCCGCCTCGAAGAGGATGTCGAGCGCGCGGCGGCGAGCCTTCGAACGGGCGCTCAGCTCGTCACCCGGCCCAGATAACGGCCGTCGCGGGTGTCGACCTTGACCTTCTCGCCGGTGGTGATGAACAGCGGGACGTTGATCGTCGCACCGGTCTCGAGGGTGGCGGGCTTGGTCCCACCGGTGGAACGGTCACCCTGCACACCGGGGTCGGTCTGCGCGATGGTGAGCTCGACGCTGGCCGGCAGCTCCACGTAGAGCGGGGCGCCGTCGTGCAGCGCGACCGTGCCGACCGTGTTCTCCAGCATGTAGTCGGACACCGAGCCGACGACAGCCGGCGGGATGGGGATCTGCTCGTAGGACTCGCTGTCCATGAAGACGTAGTCGGGACCGTCGCGGTAGAGGTAGGTCATCTCGCGACGGTCGACCGTGGCGACGTCGACCTTGAGGCTGGCGTTGAACGTACGGTCGACCACCTTGCCGGTGAGCACGTTCTTCAGGGTCGTGCGGACGAACGCACCGCCCTTACCCGGCTTGACGTGCTGGAAGCCCACGACGTTCCAGAGCACCCCGTCGAGGTCGAGCGTCATGCCGTTCTTCAGGTCGTTGGTCGTCGCCACTGCGTGCGTTCTCCGTTCGGTTGCCGTACTCCGACGGCGGATCATCGTTGTCCGGATGCCTCGCCGCGGCGAGACTCCGTAAATCCCTGGGACCGGCCCGTCACGCCACCGGCCCGTCACGCCACCAGGCCGTCACACCCGTAGGCCGTCACACCGCCGGACCGCTGGGCTGTCAACCGTCAGGCCGCCAGCCCGTCAGGCCGCCACACCACCGGGCCGCCAGGGCCCAGGCAGGCTGCTCCACACCAGCGGAGCCGGACACGCCACGATCTGCCAGTCCGCGGGCCAGTCTACCGAGCGACGCTGCGATACGCCGCGGTGAGCAGGCTGCTCTCCGGATCGTCCACGATGGTCGTCTCGCCACGGGCGGTCAGACCGATGAAACGCAGACGCCGGCCGCGGGACTTCTTGTCGACGCGCATCGCGTCCAGCAGCGCCGGCCAGCGGTCCGCGTCGTAGCTGACGGGCAGGCCGATGCTGGTCAGCAGCCTGCGGTGGCGTCCGACAGTGGTCTCGTCCAGGCCGACCGCGAGTCGGGACAGTTCCGCCGCGAACACCATGCCCACCGAGATCGCCTCACCGTGGCGCCAGCGGAAGTGCTCCACCTTCTCGATCGCATGGCCGAGGGTGTGGCCGTAGTTGAGCACCTCGCGGCGCCCGGCCTCCCGCGGATCGCCGGAGACGACGTCCGCCTTCACTCGGATGGACCGTTCGATCAGTTCGGGCAGATGGGTGAGGCCGGTGGGGTCGTCCTCGAGCAGGTCGAGGATGGCGCCGTCGGCGATGAAACCGGTCTTGACCACCTCGGCGAGTCCGGCGCGGACCTCGACGGCGGGCAGCGTGGCCAGCATCGCCAGGTCGCACAGCACCGTCAGCGGTTGGTGGAAGGCGCCCACCAGGTTCTTGCCGGCGTCGACGTCGATGCCGGTCTTGCCACCGACGGCCGCGTCGACCATGCCGAGCACCGTGGTCGGGACCTGCACGACGTCCACCCCGCGCAGCCAGCTGGCCGCGACGAAACCGGCCAGGTCCGTCACGGTGCCGCCGCCGAGCCCGATGATCACGTCATCGCGGGTCAGGCCGAGCCGACCCAGCACATCCCAGCATTCGCCCGCGACCGCCAGCCGCTTGGCCGGTTCGCCGTCGGGCACCTCGACGGCGTGCACCTCCAGGTCCGCCTGGGCGCGCAGATCCGCGACGATCCGGGCCGCGACCGCGCGCAGCGCCACCGGATGGATCAGGACCGCCCGGGTGCGACCGGTGACGATCTCGGCCAGACCGCCGAGCACCCCGTCCCCGAGGACGACGTCATAGGGACGTTCGCCCTGCGGCCGCACGGGAATCCGCACCACGTCAGCCACCTTCACCGACCCACTCACGACCGCACCCGCCCACTTCCCTGAGACCCAGAACCAGAGCCGGAACCGACACCAGGGCCGGAGCCGGCGCCGGCGTTGTCGAGGGCGAGGGCGAGGGCGACCAGGTCGGCGACCTCGTCGGGCTCCCGGCCGGCGGTGTCGACGACGATCGCCGCGACCTCGAGGTAGAACGGCTCCCGCTCCCGCAGCAGGGCGGCCAGGCGGGTGCGCGGCCCCTCGACCAGCAGCGGACGGTCGCGGGCCAACCCCACCCGCCGGACCGCGTCCGAGAGGCCGACCCGCAGGTAGGCGACCCGATGGCCGGCGAGCAGCGACCGGGTGGCCGGATCGAGCACCGAGCCGCCGCCGAGCGCGACGACCCCGGGATGTTCGGCGAGGGCCGCGGCCACCGCGCGGTGCTCGGCGGCGCGGAAGTACTCCTCACCGGAGTCGACGAAGATGTCCGAGATACCGCGGCCCTCGGCCGCCTCCACGTCCGCGTCGGTGTCGCGCAGGGTCACGCCCCAGCGTTGCGCGAGCCTGGTCCCCACGGTGGTCTTGCCCGCGCCGGGCGCGCCGACCAGGACGGCCAGCGGTCCCTTCGACGGTGGCGTCGTCGCCACCGCGTCCCCAACCATGATCGTGCGTCCTTGTCCCGCCGGGCTCGTCCGGCCATGTGAGGGTGACCGGACTCGTCCGGCCGCCGCGGAGGTACGGAGGTGTCGGGATGTCGAGGTGTTCTCGGACCGGGTCAGTGGATGGGGAGCGCCTTGAGGTAGGACTCGCAGTTGCGCCGGCTCTCCTCGACCGAGTCACCGCCGAACTTCTCCAGTGCCGCGCCCGCGAGCACCAACGCGACCATCGCCTCCGCGACGACTCCGGCGGCGGGCACCGCGCACACGTCCGACCGCTGGTTGATGGCGACGGCGGGCTCACCGGTGGTCACGTCGACGGTGGCCAGCGGACGGGTGAGCGAGGAGATCGGCTTCATCGCGATCCGGACCCGCAGCGGTTCGCCGGTGGTCATCCCACCCTCGATCCCGCCGGCCCGGTCGGTGATCCGGCGGACCTGCGGCACCGCGTGCCGACCGGTGCCGCTGATCGGCTCGATCTCGTCGTGGGCGACGGAGCCGCGCCGACGGGCGGTGGTGAAACCGTCCCCGAACTCGACACCCTTGATCGCCTGGATGCCCATCAGCTCGGCGGCGAGGCGGGCGTCGAGGCGGCGGTCGCCGTGCACGTAGCTGCCCAGGCCCGGGGGGCAGCCGTAGGCGAGCACCTCGACGATGCCGCCGAGGGTGTCGGAATCGGCGTGGGCGGCGTCGATCTCGGCGACCATCCGCGTGCTGGTCTCGCTGTCGGCGCAGCGGACGGGGTCAGCGTCCACCGTGTCGAGGGAGGTCGGCGCGGGGGTGCCCGGAGGCACCTCGACGGCGCCGATCGCCACCACGTGGGAGATCACCTCGATGCCGTACGCCTGGCGCAGCAGCGCCTTGGCCGCGGTGCCCAGCGCCACCCGGGCCGCGGTCTCCCGGGCGCTGGCCCGCTCCAGAACGGGACGGGCGTCGTCGAAGCCGTACTTCTGCATGCCGGCGAGGTCGGCGTGGCCGGGCCGGGGCCGGGTCAGCGGCGCGTTGCGGCCGAGGCCGGCGAGCGTGGCCGGGTCGACCGGGTCGGGCGCCATCACCTGCTGCCACTTGGGCCACTCGGTGTTGCGCACCACGACGCTGATCGGGCCGCCGAGCGAGACGCCGTGGCGCAGGCCGCCGAGCAGTTCGATCGCGTCCTGCTCAAAACTCATCCGGGCGCCACGGCCGTGCCCGAGCCGCCGACGGGCCAGCTCCGCCGCGATGTCCGCACTGGTCAGCCGAATCCCCGCGGGCAGCCCCTCGACTGTGGCCACCAGGGCCGGACCGTGGGACTCCCCCGCTGTCAACCAACGCACCATGCAAACCAGTCTTGCACGTCGCGGCACCCGGGCAGGCCCCACATGACCAAGCTCGCCCCGCCCCACCGGTGCCGTCGCGCGGTCAGCCGCCGGTGGCGAGGACGGCCAGCAGCGTGCCGGCGAGCAGAAACGGGCCGTAGGCCAGCCTGTCCCGCCGGTGCACCCGGCGGGCGGCGAGCAGCCCGAGCGCGACCACTCCGGCCAGGACGATCCCCGCGAACATGCCGACCAGGACGCTGCGCCAGCCCAGCCAGCCCAGGGCCATCCCGAGCAGCCCGACGAGTTTCACGTCGCCGCGGCCAAGGCCGCCCCCGGCCAACCGGTACAACACGAGGAACACGGCGAAACACACCAGCCCCGCCACCGCGGCCCGCAGCAGCCGGCCGGGGGCGTCGTCGAGCAACGCGGCGAGTCCGAGCAGCAGGCCGACCACCGGGTAGGACGGCAGGACCAGCGGATCCGGTAGCCGATGTTCCCGCAGGTCGATCGCGGCCAGCCAGACGCCGACGACCCCGAGCCACGCGTAGGCGGGCACCCAGCTCGGCTGCCGATGCAGCACCGTGACCACCCCACCCAGCACCGCCGCCGTCACCAGCGCGAGCGGCCAGGCACGCGGCGGGTCCCGCGGCGACTCGGACGCCCGCGGTGAGGTGAACAGGGCGACCACCCACGGCCCCCACCGGACGGCGACACCCAGCGCGACCAGCCCGATCGCGGCGCCACACCAGATCTCCCCCACGCCGGCCTCCCTTCCGCCGTCGCGCCCATCGCCCGCGACGCCCATGACGCCCGGTTATGCCGGTGATGCCGGTGCTACCCCGGTGACATCAGGGGTGGGCGGTGGCGTGGTCGTCGCCGGGCGGCGGCGGGCTGGCGCGCTGCTCGAGGGCCGCCTGGCCGGCGGTGAACAGCACGCCGGCGGGAACATCGTGGCCGGTGAAGTGCGCGACCTGGCCGACGGCCTGCCCGGCGAGGATCTCCAGACCGCCGGCGACGCGGGCGCCGGCGCGGTAGGCGGTGGCCGCGAGCGCGGTCGGCCAGGGATGGTAGAGCAGTTCGATCAGCGGGCTGGTGGCCGGCCAGCGGCGGCGGGCCAGCGGATCGGTCGCACCGGCGGGGGTGGTGGCCACGACCAGGTCGGGTCCGGCGGGCAGGCCGGTGGCCAGCAGCTCCCAGGGCAGGCCGGTGACGGCGATACCGAGTCGCTCGCCGACCTCGGCGAGTTCGGCGGCGGCCTCGGGGCGGCGGGCCACGACCGCCGTCTGCGGGCAGCCGGCGATGGCGAGCGCGGCCACCGCGGCGCGGGCGGTGCCACCGGCACCGATGATCATTGGCTGGCGTGGCGTCCGGTCGGTCACCCGACGCAGTGCGAACGTGATGCCGGCGACGTCGGTGTTGTCCCCGCGCAGATGGCCGTCCGCGCCGACGACGACGGTGTTGACCGCGCCGATCGCCGCCGCCGTCGGATCGACCTCGTCCAGCAGGTCCAGCACGACGGTCTTCAGCGGCATGGTCAGCGACACACCGAGCCAGCCGGGTTCGGTGCGCAGCCGCGCCAGCATCGCCGGCAGCCCCACCGGCTCACAGTGGATGGCGGTGTAGCGCACCGCCAGACCGAGGCGGGCATAGGCGGCACCGTGCAGCACCGGGGACAGCGAATGGTCCACCGGGGCGCCCAGCACCGCGGCGCGGGCCGGCTCCCGCGCCGTCGCCGCCGCGGCGACCCGCGCGGACCAGCCGCGTCGTCCGGCCACATCCCCGGCCCCGGCCTTGGCTTCGGCCTTGGCCACCGGGGCGGGGTCCACGTCCTGCGTCACTGCATCTCCCGTCCCGTACCAGCCCTGCGCACCAGGTCGCCGCGCGACATCCGTCCGTGCCGGTAACTACTCGCGGCCGCCCTCGGCGCGGTAGCGGGCCTGGAGGGCGGTCCATTCCGCGGAGGTCGTCGCGAACTCGGTGACGTTGCTGCGCGGCATGGACACGAAGTACAGCCAGGTGCCGTCCGCCGGCGCCAGGGCCGACTTCAACGCCCACAGGCCCGGGTTGGAGATCGCACCCGGCGGCAGCCCCGCGACCGAACGGGTGTTGTACGGGTTCGCCCGGGTCAGCTGCTCCTGCGAGAGCGGGCCGGTGTACTCGTCCTCGGCGTAACGGGTGGTGGAGTCCATGTCGAGGCGACGGAACCCGCCGGTGGTGTCGGCCAGCCGGTTGTAGATCACCCGGGCGACCTTCGGGCCCTCGTCGGCGTTCGCGACCTCCTTCTCGATGATCGAGGCGATGGTCACGATCTCGGCGGGCTTCAGGTTGCGGGCGGCCGCCCCCTGCTCGAGGTTGATCGCCGCGGCCTCGGTCCTGAACCGGTCGACGAACGAGCTCAGCAGCTGCACCGGACTCTGCCCGGGCGTGATGTCGTAGGTCGACGGGAACAGGTAGCCCTCCAGCGTCGGCGCGTAGGCCGGCACGCCGAGCTGGGCCGGGTTACGCACGATCGCCTCGAGGTCCGCCATCGGTGTGCCGAGGCGGTCGTGGATGCCGGCGAGCACCGCCTGGACGGTCATACCCTCCTTGATCACGAACCGGAACGGCGCGCCCGAGGCGGGGTCGAGCAGCGCGGTGAGCGCGGCCTGGGCGCTCATCCGGCTGCGCAGCCGGTAGGTGCCCGGTTGGATGCCCAGCGACTTCGGGTTGGCCGCGGCGGCCTTGACGAACGCACCGACCGACGCCGTCACGTTCGCGTCGTGCAGTGCCCGGGCGATCTGGCTGGCGGTGGCGCCGTCGGGGATGCGCACGACGGCGATGCCGTCGCCGGAGCCGGCGAAGTCCGCGGCGGACGAACCGCCCGAGACGTGGCCGACCAGCTTGCCGACGCCCACGATGCCAAGCCCCAGCAGCGCGGCGACGACGACGAGGATCGCGATCAGTTTCGGCAGCGCCCGCCCGCCGCGGCGCCGCGGCGGCGGCGAGTCGTCGTCCCAGGAGCCGCCCCAGCCGTCGTCGGAGGCCGCCCGGCCACGCCCCCCCGACCCCCCGTCCGGGTCGTAGTCGTCGTCGGGGTCGGGGTCGGGGTCGTAGGGCTCCCCGGGGTCGTAGGACGGATCGTCGTCGTAGCGGCCAGCGCCCGGGCCAAGGGCACTCTGACGCTGGTACCGCTCGTCCGCCTCCTCGGGGTAGGCCACCCCGTCGGCGTAGACACCCTCGCCGCCGTAGCCGCGCTCGTCGCCGTAGCCGGCTTCGTCCGGATAGGCGGCTCCGTGCCCGTAAGCTGCCTCCTCCGAGTAGGGACGACGCCCGGCGGCCCGCCGATCACCGACACGTCGATCGCCGTCGGCGCGGCCACCACGATCACCTGGGCGGCTGTCCCCCACGCGGCGCTCGCCGACCCGGCGCTCGCCGACCCGTGGCTCGGCGGATCGGCGGCCCCCGAAGGCAGGGTCGTCGTAGCCGCCGGGGGGCGGATAGGCATCAGGACGGCCGGGCCCGCGGCGCCCGGGGGCGTCGGGGCGGTTCGCCCCGCGACGGCCAGCGGGGCGCGGGGGCTGACCGCCGTAGGGGTCCTCGTCGAGGATCTCATCGAGATCGCGGCGGGTCACCTGGCGTCCTGCGAACCGGCCATCCCGCCTTCCGGCGTCCAGCCGGGTGAGCCACCGGACCCACGGCGGCTGTCCAGGTCGTGCTGGAGGATCTGCACGGCTGCCTCCTGATCGACAAGGCTGCGACGGGCGCGGGAACGGACGCCTCGTTCGGCCATTCTGCGATGCGCAGCCACCGTGGTCAGCCGCTCATCGACGAACCGCACCGGAATGGGGGCGATTCGCCCGGCGAGCACCTCGGCGTACTTCCGGACCAGTTTCACGGCGCGGCCCTCCTGCCCCGACAGCTGCCGGGGCAGGCCCACCACGACCTCTACAGCGTGCCGCTGCGCGACGATCTCCGCAAGAGCGTCGATGTCCGTTTTGCCACGCTTATCCCTGGCGAGGGTAGTGACCGGGACCGCCAGCAGTCCATCGGGGTCGCTCGCGGCCACCCCGACCCGCACCGATCCCACATCCACTCCCACCCGGACACCAGGCCGGGCCCCCCGTGGAACGGTCACCTAACGGCCGACGAGCTCGGCCACCAGGCCGCGCAGCTTGACGAACGCGGCCGGCACGAGCTCCGCGGTGCCGCCGCCGCCCTGGGCGATGTCGGGCTTGCCGCCACCCTTGCCACCGAGCGCCGCCCAGCTGCCGCGGACCAGGTCGCCCGCCCGCAGTCCCCGGGTGCGCGCCCCGTCATCGGTGACGACCACGATCGAGGCGCCGTCGGCGCGTCCGATCGCGACCACCGCGGGCCGTCCGGCGAGCCGACCGCGGATGTCCATGGCGAGCAGACGCAGGTCGTCGGGGGCGGTACCGGCGGGCACCTCGGCGGTGACGACGGCGACGCCGCCGATCTCCTCGGCGCCTTCGGCGAGCGTCCCGGCGCCGGCGAGCACGGCGGCGGCGCGCAGCTTGTCGAGTTCCCGCTCGGCGTCGCGAAGCCGGCTGACGATGTCGTTGACCCGGTCGGCCAGTTCGTCGGGGCGGGCCTTGAGCGCGGTGGACAGCTGCGAGACGAGCAGATGCTCGCGGGCCAGGTAACGGAACGCGTCCAGACCGACAAGCCCCTCGACGCGGCGCGTCCCGGCCGAGATGGACGCCTCCGAGAGCAGCTTCACCGCGCCCAGCTGCGCCGAACTCGCCACATGCGTGCCGCCGCAGAGCTCACGGGCGTAGCCACCGACATCGACGACCCGCACCGCGTCGCCGTACTTCTCGCCGAACAGCGCCATCGCGCCGAGCCGGCGAGCCTCCTCCTGGGTGGTGACGAACGCGCGTACCGGCAGGTCGCGCAGCGCCACCTCGTTGATCTCGTCCTCGACGTCGGCGAGCACGGACGCGGGCACCGCGCCGAGGGCGTGGAAGTCGAACCGCAGCCGCCCCGGCGAGTTCAGCGACCCGGCCTGGGTCGCCCCCTCCCCCAGCGCCCGGCGAAACGCCGCGTGGACGAGGTGGGTGGCGGTGTGCGACCGCGACACCGCGCGCCGCCGGTTCTCCTCCACCAGGGCCTGCACCCGGTCGCCGACCTTCAGCTCACCGGAACGCACCCGCACCCGGTGCAGGACGAGTTCGGGCACCGGCCGCTGGACGTCGAGGACCTCCACCTCGCCGCCGTCGAACCGCAGAATCCCGAGGTCGGCCTCCTGGCCACCGCTCTCGGCGTAGAAGGGGGTGACGTCGAGCACGACGCCGACCTCCTCGCCGGCCCCCGCGGCCGGGCGGCCCAGCCCGTCGGCGATACCGACCAGCCCCACCACCGAGGACTCGCGGGTCAGCTCCTCGTAGCCGGTGAACGTCGTCGGGCCGGCCGCGGCCAGGATCGGGCGAAACGCGGACAGGTCGAGGTTGCCGATGCGCCGGGCGGCCCGGTCGGCCTTGGCGGTCTGACGCTGACGTTCCATCAGCCGGCGGAAACCCGCCTCGTCAACCGAGAGCCCCGCCTCGGCGGCCATCTCCAGCGTCAGGTCGATCGGGAAGCCGTAGGTGTCGTGCAGCTTGAACGCCTCGTCACCGGCCAGCGTCGTCGCCCCGGTGGCCCGGACCTGCCGGACCGCGGTGTCGAAGATCGTCGTGCCTGTGCGCAGGGTCTCGGCGAACGCCATCTCCTCGGCGACCGCCACCCGGGTGATCGTCTCGGCGTCGTTGACGAGTTCGGGGTAGATCGGGCCCATCGCGGTGCCGATGACCTCGAACAACCGCTCCATCACCGGCTCGCGCGCGCCAAGCAGTCGGGCGTCGCGCACCGCCCGGCGCAGCAGCCGGCGCAGCACGTAGCCACGGCCCTCGTTGGACGGCGTGATGCCGTCGGAGATCAGCATCGCGGCGGTGCGGGAGTGGTCGGCGATCACCCGCAGTCGTATGTCGGAGTCCGGGTCGGCGCCGTAGCGGCGGCCGGTGAGTCGGCTCGCGACGTCCAGCACCGGACGGGAGATGTCGATCTCGTAGACGTTCTCGACACCCTGAAGGATGACGGCCATCCGCTCGAGGCCCATGCCGGTGTCGATGTTGCGGCTCGGCAGCTCGCGCAGGATCGGATAGTCGTAGCCGGCGCCCTCACCGCGTTCGAACTGCATGAACACGAGGTTCCAGACCTCGAGGTAACGGTTCTCGTCGGCCACCGGGCCGCCGTCGCGGCCGTGGTCGGGCCCCCGGTCGAAGTAGATCTCGCTGCACGGACCGCACGGGCCCGGCACGCCCATCGACCAGTAGTTGTCCTCCTTGTCGCGGCGCTGGATGCGCTCCGCGGGCAGCAGCTCGCGCCAGATCCCCTCGGCCTCGTCGTCGTCGAGGTAGACGGTGGCCCACAGGTCGTCCGGCCTGAAGCCGAAGCCGTCGACGAGCAGCTCGAAGGCGAACGGGATCGCCTCGGCCTTGAAGTAGTCGCCGAAGGAGAAGTTGCCGCACATCTGGAAGAACGAGGCGTGCCGGGTGGTCCGCCCGACGTTCTCGATGTCGACGGTCCGCACGACCTTCTGCACACTGGCCGCCCGCGGCCACGGCGGCGCCAGATCGCCGAGGAAGTACGGCTTGAACGGCACCATGCCGGCGTTGACCAGCAGCAACGTCGGGTCCGGCGCGATCAGGGAGGCGCTGGGGACCACGGTGTGCTCACGCGCGGCGAAGTGGTTCAGAAAGCGGCTGCGGATCTCGGCCGTGTCCATCGTTTCGTCCAGACTGGTGGGAGGAGCATCGTCATCCGGCGCGGGGCGGCGGTGCCGCCCCTGCGGCTGCCGGCGGCCGGTCAGGACGGGCGGGCGCCGGGGACCAGCCGCATCGTCCGCTCGAGGTCGTCAACCGGAGCGGCGAGGTCGTCATCCGGGTCGCGGTCCAGCCCGAGCGCACCACGGATCTCCTCCTCCCGCTCCGCCGCGGCCTCACGGACATCCGCGAGGAACTCCTGCAGTGACTGTACGAGAGATCCGGCGAGGCTGGTCGGCGTGAGCGCCGCGGCGGCCTTCGCGGCCTGTCGCACGACGACCACACCCGCCGCCGCACCGAAAGCCAGATAGAAGACACGCGACATCTAGTGGCCTCCCCGCGACCCACCAGCGGTGCCGGTGGCCTGCGCCAGCGGCGAACCGTCGCCGCCCGGCGCCGCACCGCCGCCGCGCCGCGTCGCCTTCTCGGTCTTGAGCTGCGTCCTGACCCGCGACTCGACCTCGGATCGGGTCCGCTTCGCCGCGGCCTTGCGCACGCCGTAGCTGAACGCGGCCACCCGCACCATCGGACCGCCGAGGGTCGCGGCGAACAGCGAGGTCAGCGACGAGACGTTCGTGGTGATCGACTGGACGTTTGCCGTGATCGCGTCGACCCGGTCAAGCTCCTTGTTCACATGGGCAAGTGCCACATTGACCTCGTCCACCGTTGCCCCGGCCTGGCGGACCCGGGCGGTCCCCTCGTCAATGACAAGGCCGGTCTGACGCACGCGCGCTGCCGCCTCGTCAAAGATGCGGCCGAGTTTGAGCAGGACGAAACAGCCGAAGAGCGCGAGCACCGCGAACGCGCCGGACGCGATCAGGCCCGCGACCGCTCCACCGGACATATGTGCTCCCTGCCTCCGTCGTCATGCGGGATCATCCGTCGTAAGGGGATCATCACCGTAAAGGGATCATCGTCGTTATGGGTCGGTGGTTGACCTTACCGAGGCAGCCACCTCGACCACGGGTAGCCCCCACCACCACTCGCGGGTCCCCGCCGCCGATGTCCTGGCGGTGTCCGTCCATCGCCGGCCGTCAGGTCCGCGCGTCGGTGGCCGTCAGGTCCGCGCCTCGTCGGGGTCGGGGCCGCTGGCCGTGTCGGTGGTCGGATCGGTGGTCGGATCGGTGGCCGTGCCGCGGACGACGGCGCGCAGGTCGCGCAGCCGCTCGGACGCGCGCCGTTCGAAACCGTTGCCGCCCGGGGTGTAGTAGTCGGTACCGACCAGGCCGTCCGGCGGATACTGCTGGCGCACCACGCCAGCGGGCTCGTCATGCGGATACCGGTAGCCGTCCCCGCTGCCGGCGCGAGCGGCACCCGCGTAGTGGGCGTCCCGCAACGGCGGTGGGACGGAGCCGGCCAGCCCGGCCCGGACGTCCGCCGTGGCCGCGTCCATCGCCCGGATCACCGCGTTCGACTTCGGCGCGAGCGCCAGGTGGATGACCGCCTGGGCCAGCGCGAGGCGGGCCTCGGGCAGTCCGACCAGGTCCAGGGCCTGCGCCGCCGCGACCGCGACTCCGAGCGCCCCCGGGTCGGCCATCCCCACGTCCTCACTGGCCAGGATGATCATGCGCCGGGCGACGAACCGCGGGTCCTCGCCAGCGGCCAGCATCCGGGCCAGGTAGTGCAGGGCGGCATCCGGATCCCCGCCGCGCATCGACTTGATGAACGCGCTGACCACGTCGTAGTGCTGGTCCCCGGACCGGTCGTAACGCACCGCCGCCCGGTTGACCGCCTGCTCCAGCACCCGCACATCCAGCTGGACGGCCACCGCCGCCGCACCCTCGCCCGCCGCCTCGGCGAGCACGGCCTCCGCACCGGCTTCCAGGATGGTCAGGGCCCGGCGGGCGTCCCCTCCGGCGAGCCGGACGACGTGCTCGCGCGCCGGGGTGGTCAGCTCGATCCGGCCGCCGTAACCCCTCGGGTCGCGCAGGGCACGGTCGAGCACGCCACGGATGTCGTCCTCGGTCAGTGGCTCGAGAGTGAGCAGCAGCGAGCGGGACAGCAACGGACTCACCACCGAGAAGAACGGGTTCTCGGTGGTCGCGGCGACGAGTGTCACCCAGCCGTGTTCCACCGACGGCAACAGGGCGTCCTGCTGGGTGCGGGTGAAGCGGTGCACCTCGTCGATGAACAGCACCGTGCGGGCGCCCGAGCCGCCCCGCGCGGCCCTGGCCTCGTCGATGATCGCCCGGACGTCACGCACCCCGGCCGTGACGGCGGACAGTTCCCGAAAACGCCGCCCGGTCGCCTTCGACACGATGTGGGCCAGCGTCGTCTTGCCCGTGCCGGGCGGCCCCCAGAGGATCACCGAGGTCGTGCCGCCGCCCTCGACCAGGCGCCGCAGCGGGCTGCCCGCGCCCAGCAGATGACGCTGGCCGACGATCTCGTCCAGCGTCGCCGGTCGCAGCCGAGAGGCGAGCGGCTCCGCGGCCAGGCTCCCAGCGGACGAGGCCCCAGCGGAGGTGGACGCGGCGGCGTCCGAGGTGGCGGGCGTGGACCTGCCCGGCCGGGCGGGTCGGGACGCCGCCGCCACGTCGAACAGGTCGGCCGGGTCGAACAGGCTCACCGACTCACGGTACGTCGGGCCGGACCGATGACCGCGACCGTGCGATCAGTGCGAGCTCGGCGGCTCGGAGAAGCTGCCCCGCCACACCGGCACCGGCGCGGGCGGCAGGTACTCGTCGCTGTAGGTGGGCACCGGGATGACCGGGGTGACCGGGACGACCCGTCGTACCTGCCTGGTCCGGGCCATCGACAGCGCACCGGACTCGGTCACACCGCCCATCGCGGAGAAGATGACCACGGCCAGCACCGAGAAGGCGATCACGCAGACGATCGGGGCGAGGGCGATCGGGTCCGCACCGTCAATGCGCAGGTCGTCGCCCGTGAGCAGGTCCGGGTCGACCGAGACGCGGGTGGCGGCCATCGCCGTGTAAATGCATGCCGCAGACCGCCGCCGCCATGACCATCGAGGCGACGACGACATGGCGGCCGGTCCGCACCCGGAACGCGATCCACAACGCGGCGGTGGCGGCCGCGACCGCGATGGCCACCGAGAGCGCGACGACCGGCACCCGGTAGGTCACCTCGCCGCCGGTGTGCATCGCCGCCATCCCGGTGTAGTGCATGGCCGCGACGCCAAGCCCGGCGACCAGCCCACTGGCACCCAGCCAGCCCAGGCTGTGCGGATGCCGGGCGACCAGGGTGAGCCCCAACGCGGACGCGCTGACGGCGATGAGAAGCGAGAGCCCGGTATAGGGCAGGCCGTAACGCAGATCCAGCC
>NZ_CADCWS010000022.1 GCF_902806475.1 Candidatus Frankia nodulisporulans | reverse complement strand
AGCATGAACTGCCCCATACCGTGGACCGGCGAGCGGACGAACCCACCGACCGCACCCGGCATCCCGCGGTATCCCGTCCCGAACCCCCGCATAGCTGACTCCCCCACGCACCGCATCCCCCGTAACGGCACCGCCTCAGCAGGATACTCCACCCCGCTCTACCCCAACCCGCACGTTTCCAGGACCCACCGCAACGCACGCCTGATGGTTGGCCCGGCACGAAGGCCCGCGCCCAGGCGAGCAGCCCCGGCCAAGCCCGGGCCAGGCCCCGGTCGCTGGAGATTTCACGTGGCGACCTGACATGACCGCCTGTTCGCCAGCTCTCGATTCTCCCCGCTCACTGACGCCTCGCCGTAACCAGGACGCGCAGGCGTTCCCGAACTTCTGCCTCACCACGGCACCGGATGGTCGCGGTATGGTCCTGCACCGCTTTCCCGATGCCAGCTCCGGCTGTATCCGCGCTCCCGCGCACATCCTGATCGGTGATCACGTGCTCGCCGGGATGGCACTCGGGCTGGCCTTCGAACGGCTGTCCTGGTGGTGCGACAGAATCCCACCCGACCTGCGGCCCCCGACCGCGAACATCTACCTGACCAGGCGCACCCACTGCTACACCGGCGACACGTCACGGCCCGCTCTCACGGGATCGAGGAGGAGCTCACCCGCCTGATCATCGCCTTGCTGGACGTCGGCTCGACCCTTCTCGCCGTCACCGGCCCCGCCCACACTCCCAGCGCACCCCGCCTCATCACCGTCGCAAACGTGGTCAGGGCCCACACCAACTCCCCGGACCCCGCCGCCCGGGTCGACCTGTCGGCGAACGCCGGGATCCACAACCTCGACGGCCCGCTCGCGTGGGCCGGAAGCTTCACATCCGCCACCGGCGCCGATTATCCGCGACGCGACCTCAGAGCCAGACACCAGCGGCATATGGCCATGACCGTGCAGACCCGGACCGCCATACAGAAAAACGTCAAAATCCAGACGGAGGACCTTGAGAAAACGCGTCGGGTTCATGCCGCAGAGACTGATGAACGATCCAGGGAGACTACCGGATCCGCAACGACCACGACCGCCTTGTCAAGCAGCACCACTCACTCCAGGTATACGCACAGAGCAGCGGGTTCGAAAACGTACAGCTCATCCGAGAGGCCGAAGAACCGCGGATACCCTGCGAACAGGAAAAAGCAGAGCCCGCAATGCTCGAAGTCGCTGCTCGTCCTTTCCTTGATGGTCACGCGGGTCGCGAGGGCACTGGCCTTCACGTGGGATGCGCTCGGCGCGCAGCACGACCTGCTCATCCAGCGCGAACGCGTCTTCGGTGAGGATCATCGCGATGTGCTGTCCACCGCCTACGAGCTCGCCGAACTCCTGGACCAGCGGGGAAGGCACGAGCAGGCGCGGGACCTGTTCGAGGATGCCCTGGGCCGCCGCCGGCTGCTCGGCGAGAACCATCCTGACACGAGGGCCACCGCCGACGAACTCACCGCCGAGCCAGGCCACACCTGCACCCTCGGTCACGACCGACGATGGTACGTTCGCTGCGGGTGGAGAGAACCGTGCCTCCACACCAGGTGCTGGACGGATGGGCTGACCGCATGGGATGTCTGTTGACGGTCAATCTGGCCGTCGTTCGCGACGGGGCGTGGACGGGGAAGATGGGCCGCAGCGGTATCGACAAGCGGCCGGTCAGCGGCCCGGTGCGGGCCGGTGCGGGCCGGTGCGGGCCGGACCCGAAGGTCTCGGCAGCGACACGATCTGCGACCGGCGCTTCCACGGCGGCGTCGACCGGGCTGGTTACGCCTTCGCCCACGAGGACTACGCCTGGTGGATCGAGACGCTGGGCCGGCCGATCCTTCCGGACAACTTCGGCGAGAACCTGACCACGGTGGACCTGGATGTCACCGGCGCCCGCATCGGCGAACTCTGGGCGATCGGGTCGGCGGTGTTCGAGGTCTGCGCGCCGCGGGTGCCCTGCCGGGTGTTCGCCGGCTTCTGGGACGTCCCCGACCTCATCGCCCGCTTCACCCGGCGCGCCACCCCGGGCGCCTATCTGCGTGTGCGGACGCCGGGTGAGATCACCGCGGGCGACCCGATCACCGTCGTGCACCGACCCGACCACGACATCACCGTCGGCCTGGTCTTTCGCGCCCTGACCACCGAGCCCGAGCTCCTGCCCGACCTCGGCGACGTCGCCGACGTCCTGGCCACGGACATCAGCCGCAAGGTCCGCCAGCGCCTGGCACGCTCGGTCTGACGCCGATCGAAGCTGGCGGGATCCAACCTGCGTGGCCAGCACGGACAGCCCTCGTCACACGATGATCGGACGGGCCGGAGGCGGCGGCCCGCGGTCGGTCCACCGGAGCTGCTCGATCTGGCGCAGCACGGTGGCGGTCTCGACCTGGGTGACCGCGTGGAGGGCCGCGACCCGCGGCCGCATGGACGAACAGGGCGTAAACAGTCCGTATCCGCTGGCTGCATTGACAATGATCTGGGCTAACCACATACTTCGATCGCCTGTGTGAGGAAGCCGGTGGAAATCCGGCGCGGTCGCGCCACTGTGACCGGCCTGTCCGCACGTCCGCGGAGGGGTCGCGAGCCAGACCCGAACGCAGGTGAGTCCGAACATCCGGGACGCACGATCCCCCAGGAGGATCCTTCATGACCACGCCTGTCGCCGAACCACGGCAGCATTCCGTCACACTCCCGCTGACCGCCTGCCGGGTGGCGCTGGGGCTCACCGCGCTGCTGTCGCTGGCGCTGCTGTACTTCATCGGCGTCGACCAGGGCGCGACCTCGCTGTTCGGGTCGGACACCCACATCCACGAGTTCGTGCACGACGCGCGCCACTTCATCGGCTTCCCCTGCCACTGAGCGGGAGGGCTGCCGCGATGGAACTTCGCTACATCTACCGCGGCCTGGGTGTGGGGCTGGTCGGCGGGCTGCTGGCGTTCGTGTTCGCCCGCATCTTCGCCGAGCCTTTCATCCAGGACGCGATCGACTACGAGGGTGGCCGGGACGCCGCCCAGGAGGCACTCAGCCACGCCGCCGGGCTCGGGCACGCGGGCGGTGGGCATGAGGAGGCCGAGGTCTTCAGCCGCTCGGTGCAGAGCAACATCGGCATCGGGGTGGGCATGGCCGCGTTCGGGCTCGCGATGGGCGGGCTGTTCGTCGTCGCCTATCTGCTGGTCTCGCGGCGCTACCCGGGCATTCGGCCGCGGGTGCTGGCGGGGCTGCTCGCCGGGGCGGGCTTCGTGAGCCTGTACCTGGTGCCGTTCGCCAAGTACCCGGCGAACCCGCCGGCGGTCGGCCACGAGGAGACGATCGGCGACCGCAGCATCCTGTACGTGACCATGGTCGCGGTGTCGGTGGTCTCGCTGGTGCTGGCCGTGTTCGCCGGGCGATGGCTGGCCGGACGGGTCGGCACCTGGAACGCGAGCCTGCTCGGCGCGGTCGTGTTCTTCGTGCTCGTCGGCGTGGCGATGGGACTGCTGCCACCGCTGGGGCATCTCGCGTCGAACAAGGCCGAGTACGGCACCCTCGCCACGGAGACACCGCAACCGCTGCGCGATGCCAGGGGTGCGATCGTGTATCCCGGTTTCGACGCCGACCTGCTGTTCCGGTTCCGGTTCTACTCGGTGATCAGCCAGCTGCTTCTGTGGCTGACGCTCGGTTTCGGTTTCGGCGCGCTCGCCGAACGTCTCGCCGGCGCCCCCGCCCGGGTACGCACCCCGCGCGCCGTCACCGGGGCGGCGGCCACCGACCGCACCTCGGCCGGGGCCCCGTCGGGTACCACGGCACCGTCCGCCGCGGGTTAGGTTCCACCGCGGGTCAGCTCGCCCCGCGGCTCGGGTCGCACAGCACTGGTAGGACGGTTCCCGGCGTGGTCGTTATGGCTGCGCCGGGAACCGCTGTGTGCGGAGAATCCTCACGTGAACAACGATCGTCTGACATCACCGTTCGGCCCGCTGGTCCGCCGGGCGACGGCAACCATCATGGAGTCGCGTCGGTCCCAGTTCGCGGCCCTGCCCCCGACACCGGACCGCGTGGTCTTCCTCGGAGACAGCATCACCGAGTGGGGTCTGTGGGACGAGTGGTTCCCGGACCTGCCGACCGCCAATCGCGGCATCGCCAGCAACACGATCGCCGATGTGCTCGCCCGCCTCGACAGCTCCATCCACGACCCCCGGGCGATCTGTCTGCTGATCGGCACGAACGACCTCAGTGGCACCCGACGATCGGCCTCGGTCGGCGACATCGCCGCCCGGATGCTCGACCTGGTGCTGGCGCTGCGCAGGCGGGCGCCCACCGCACCCCTGATCGTCAACAGTGTCATGCCCCGCGGCGCCACCTTCGCCGAGCGCATCGGCCGGCTCAACGACCACTACCGCCGGATCACCGCCCAGGTCGGCGGCGTCTACGTGGATCTGTGGCCCGCGCTCGCCGACACCAACGGCGCCCTGCGCCGCACCTGCACCCTCGACGGCCTGCACCTCACCGGCGACGGCTACCAGGCCTGGGTCGACGTCCTACGCCCCCACCTGGCCGCGTTCGCCACCTGACCCCAGCCCCTGGACCGACCGGCGACCGGCGACCGGCGACCGGCGAGGCCAAAAACCCACGCTTCCAGCCTCATGCCGAGGCTTGTTCGGGAAATCGAGCCCAGAATCCGGAACAACCCTCGGCGTGCGACCGACTAACCCTCGGCATGCGCGCCAATCACGGCCTCCACCGCCGACAACGATGACCCCGATCACGGGGAAGCGCGGAGAACCTGGGGAAGCGCAGGGAACCTGGGGAAGCACGGGGAAGCACGGAAAGCGCGGGTCAGGCGCGGCGGGCGCGGAGGGGGCGGAGGGTGAGGCGCAGGCGGCGGGAGGTGGATTCGTGGGCGAGGAGCCAGACGAGGTAGAGGCCACCGAGGGCACCGGTGGCGGCGCCGACGGGGATCTGGGTGGGGGCGAACAGGCGCTGGGCGGCGAGGTCCGCGGCGACCAGCAGCAGTGCTCCCCCGCAGGCCGAGACGAGCACGCCGGCGCCGGGTGAGCGGGTCAGGCGGCGGGTCAGCTGGGGTGCGGCGGAGGGCGACGAACGCGACGGGGCCGGCCGCGGCGGTGCCGGCGGCGGCCAGGAGGACACCCACCGCGATCAGCAGGAGGCGGCGGCGGGCCACCGGGACGCCGAGGGAGGCGGCCAGGTCGTCACCCATCGCGAGCAGGTTCAGGGAGCGGCTGAGCAGCAGGGCCGCCGGCAGGGCGACGGCGAGGGGCAGGGCGACGGCGTAGACGTCCGACCAGGCACGTTCCCCGAGGCTGCCGATCCGCCAGGCCTGGGCGGCGAGGGCGTCCTGCTGGTCGGCGTGCGCGACGATCCAGGCGGTGAAGGAGACGAGCATCGTGTTCATGCCGATGCCCATGAGGATCAGACGGTGGGGCGTCGCCCCGCCGCGCAGGGCCAGCAGGTAGACCGCGACGGCGGTGGCCAGGCCACCGGCGACGGCGCCGAGGGTCGCCTGCGCGGCGCCGCCGTGCAGCAGGACGACGACGGTGAGCGCGCCGGCGGCGGCACCGGTCTCGAAGCCGATGACGTCCGGGCTGCCCAGCGAGTTGCGGGTGAGGCTCTGGAACAGGGCACCGCTGGCCCCGAACGCGGCACCGGCGAGCAGCGCGCACAGCACCCGCGGCAGGCGCAGGTCCCGGACGATGAACGCGTCGGCGGGCGGACCGCCACCGGCGAGGGAGCGCAGCACGTCCACCAGCGGGATGCGCAGCTCCCCGACGGTGAGCGTGTACGCCCCGACCGCGAGGGCCACGGCGAGCAGCACCACGCAGCACGTCGCGGACCGCCGGTCGACGGTGAACCGGGTGTTCACGTGCGGCTGGCCTTGCGGCGACCGGCGAGCAGGAGGAAGACGGGGGCGCCGACGAAGGCGGTGACGACGCCGGTCTCGAGTTCGGCGGGGCTGACCACGACCCGGCCGAGCACGTCCGCGAGCAGCACCAGGGCGGGGGCCAGGATCGTCGAGTAGACGAACAGCCAGCGGATGTCGGCGCCGGTGAAGGGGCGGACGATGTGCGGGATGATCAGTCCGACGAAGCTGATCGGTCCGACGGCCGCCGTCGCCGCCCCGCACAGCAGGGTGATCGACAGTCCGGCCAGGGCCCGGGTACGCCCGGAGTGGGCTCCCATCGCCCGTCCGAGGTCGTCGCCGAGGACGAGGGCGCCCAGCGGCCGGGCCAGACCGAACGCGAGGGCGGTGCCCAGGACGACGAACGGCAGGATCGGCCACAGCACCGACAGGTCGCGCCCGGCGAGCGCGCCGACGTTCCAGGCGCGGAACTGGTCGAACGCGGTGGGCCGCAGCAGGATGATGCAGGTGGTGATGCCGCCGAGGGTGGCGCTCAGCGCCACCCTCGGCGAGCACCAGCCGGTCCGGTGACGACCCGGCGCGGCCGGCGGAACCGAGCCGGTAGGACAGCCCGGCGAGCGCGCCGGCGCCGGCGAAGGCGAACCAGACGTAGCCGGCGGGCGAGGTCACACCGGCGAACGCGGCGGCGAGCACGATCGCGAAGGCGGCGCCGGCGTTGACGCCGAGGATCCCGGGGTCGGCGAGCGGGTTACGGGTGAGCGTCTGCATCAGCGCCCCGGCGAGGCCGAGCGCGACGCCGGCGGCCAGACCCAGCAGGGTTCGCGGCAGCCGCAGCTGGCGCACGATGGACTCGTCGGCACTGCCGTCGTAGTCGAACACCGCCCCGAGGACGGTGTGCAGGGGCAGTATCCGGGCGCCGACGGCGATGCTGAGCGCGACGGCGACCAGCAGCACCGCGAAGCCGACCGCCAGACAGACGGCGTGCCGGCCACCCCGCCCCCGAGCGGGACGACCCAGGTCGGCTGAGGCAGCCATACCCGCAGGAGCGGCCGTGCCAGCCGGAACGGCAGTGCCCCCCGGCGCAGCGGTGCCCGCCGGGATGGTGGGGACGGGTGCGAGGCCGGTCGCCGCGGACGTCCGAGGAGGGTGTGACACGGGCGTCATCGGCGGGCGGCGGGCACCGGGTCGGGTGCGGGTGAAGGCGCGGGCGCGGGGCGCAGGTGCCAGCCGGTGGTACGTACGGTGCGTTCCCACAGGCGGGCGTAGCGGCCGTCCAGGGCGAGCAGCTCGGCGTGGGTACCGGTCTCGTGGATGTGTCCGCCGTCGAGGACGACGATCCGGTCGGCGGCGGCGATCGTGCGCAGCCGGTGGGCGACGACGATCAGGGTGTGCGAGCCGCGCAGCTCGTCGATCGCGGTGCTGATGGCGGCCTCGTTGGCCGCGTCGACGGCGGCGGTCGCCTCGTCGAGCAGCAGCAGCGGCGCGTCGGCGAGCAGGGCCCGGGCCAGAGAGACCCGCTGGCGTTCACCGCCGGACAGGGCCGTACCGCCCTCGCCGACGCGGGTGTCGAAACCGTCGGGCAGCCGGTCGACGATCTCGTTGACGCGGGCGCGCCGGGCCGCCTCGCGCAGCGCGTCGTCGTCGGCGTCGGGACGTCCGAGCGCGATGTTCTCACCGATGGTGCCGTCGAACAGGTGCACGTCCTGCATGACCATCGTGAACAGGCCGGCGAGCTGGGCGGCGGCCAGTTCACGCACGTCCGCACCGGCGATCCGCACAGCGCCGGTGTCGGTGTCGAAGAAGCGGGCGGCGAGGCGGATCAGGGTGCTCTTGCCGGCGCCGGACGTACCGACGATCGCGGTCATCGTCCCGGCCGGGCAGTGCAGGCTGATGTCGGCGAGCGCCGGGGCGGCGGCTGCGCCGCCCCGGGTAGCCGAAACCGACCCGGTCGAACTCGACGTCGACGCCCTGACCCCGCGCCATCGCCAGCGCCGGCCCGCCGTCGACGGCACCGGCGGACCCGTTGGTCGCGGCGGTGTCGACGGTCGCGGTGGCCGGTTCGGGCAGGGACGGGGTGGCGAGCAGGTCGTCGATGTGGCCGAGCTGGTCGCGGGAGACCCGCATCGCCGAGCCGAGGCCGGCCAGCGCCGCGACAGGTTCGGCGACCCGCACGACGAGCACGACGATCGCGATGAGCTCGGCGGGATGCGCGTCGTCGCCGAGCAGGATCGCGGTGACGACGGTCAGCACCACGCCGACGACGAGCTGGATCACCGTGGCGAACGCGGCGCGGGCGGGCACCTCGACCCGGTTGCGCCGACGCACGGTGTCGTTCTGGGCGACGAGCGCGTCGTCGAGCAGGCGGCGGCCGAGGCCGGTGCTGCCGCTGGAACGCAGCACGGCCTGGGCGCGGGCGAACTCGACGACCCGGTTGGTGGCCTCGACGGCGGCGACGTCCGCGGCGCGCACCGCCGCGTCCACCCGGGTGGTGCTCACCCGGTACACCAGGTACACCACCGGGATGGCGACGACCAGGACGAGCCCGATCCGCCAGTCGACGACGAGCACCCCGACGATGACCACGACGGGCACTACGGTCGCGACGAGCAGCGGCTCGAGCAGGTGGGCGATGATGCCGGCGGCGTCCTTGGTGCCCTGGCCGACGACGCGGGCGAGACGTCCGGTGCGGGCCGGGGTGAACCAGCCGACCGGCAGGGTCATCAGATGCTCGCCCAGGCGGTGGTGCAACGCGTTGATCGTGGCGATGCCGATCCGGAAGCCGCTGAGCTGCGCGCGGTAGCGCAGCACGAGGGTGAGCACCGCGACGCCGGCGAGTCCGGCGAGCCACCCCCAGGCCGTGCCCAGCTCCCCCGAGCGGCCACCTTCGGACAGCATCGCCCGTAGCAGCGGCAGCAGCAGCACGAAGCAGACCCCTTCGCCGGCGGCGTAGGCGGCGACGAGCAGCATGTGACGCCGCAGGCCGACCCGGGTGCCGGCGCCGACCACCCGCAACAGCGCTCGGATCATGACTGTGCCTCCTGACCGGCATGGGCTGGTACTGGTGGACGCGGCGTCGGGACCGGGATGTCACCGGATCCACCGGCGTTCCACAGCGCGCGGTAGAGGCCGCCCGCGGCGAGCAGTTCCGCGTGCCGGCCGCGTTCGACGATCCGGCCGGCGTCGAGCACGACGATCTGGTCGGCGCCGACGACGGTGGCCAGCCGGTGGGCGATGACCAGCACGGTGCGTCCGGCGGCGAGCTGGGACAGGGACTCCTGGACGAGCGCTTCGGAGTCCGGGTCGGCGAACGCCGTCGCCTCGTCGAGGATGAGGATCGGGGCGTCGGCGAGCAGCGCCCGGGCGATCGCGACCCGCTGACGTTCCCCGCCGGAGAGGTCGGCGTCCACGCCGACGATCGAGTCGTAGCCGCGGGGCAGCGCGACGATCCGGTCGTGGATGTGCGCGGCCCGCGCCACCCGTTCGACGGCCGCGCGGTCCGCGTCCGGGCGGGCGAGGCGGATGTTGTCGGCGATGCTGGTGCGCACCAGGGACGTGTCCTGGAAGACGAAGCCGACCAGCCGGTACAGCTCGTCGAACGGGAACTCCCGCACGTCTCGCCCGCCGACCGTGATCCGTCCGGCACCCACGTCGTAGAAGCGCGGTACCAGTGACGCGAGCGTCGACTTCCCGGCGCCGGACGGTCCGACGAGTGCGGTGAGTGTCCCCGGGGTCAGCGTCAGGTCGATGCCGCGCAGCACCTGGGCGTCGTCGCGGTAGCCGAACTCCACGCCGTGGAACTCCACCGACGCCACCGTGATCCCCACCGGCGCCGGACCGGTGACGTCGGTGGGCCGGGTGGCGTCGGTGGGAACCGTGGCGCCGGCAGAGACAGGGGCGCCGGCAGAGACAGGGGCGCCGGCAGAGACAGGGGCGCCGGCAGAGACAGGGGCGCCGGCAGAGACAGGGGCGGCCGCCGGGTCGGGCAGGACGGGGGTGGCGAGCAGGTCACGGACGCGGTCAGCGGCGGCGGACGCGGTGTGCAGGGCGGCGGTGGCCTGTCCCGCGTTCAGCACCGGCGCGGCCAGACCCAGGCCGAGCAGGACGAACGGCAGGACGTCCAGCGGGGTCGTCTTGGTCGGCCTCGACGAGCAGCAGGCCGCCGGTGAGGATGACGATCAGCATCGCCACCGGGGAGACCAGGCTGGTGCTGCGCGACACGGTACGCAGGATCGGGCCGTTGCCGGCGGTGAACACCCGGTGGTACTCGTCGACCGCGGTCGCGTACCGCTGCTGGGCGCCCGCGCCGCGACCGAAGACCTTCAGCACCGCGGCGCCGCGCACGAACTCGACGACGGCGGCGTTGACCGCGGCCATCGCCGCCGCGACCGCGCCCATCTGCGCCCGGGCCCCGCCGATCAGCCGGCGCTGCGCGACCAGGAAACCGATGATCGGCACCAGCGTGATCAGCGCCAGCGCCAGCGCCCAGTTGACGGTGAACAGCCAGACCAGCGCGGCCAGCGGGGAGACGAGCGCGGCGGTCAGGTCGAGCCGGGCGTGGGCGACGACGTAGTGCATCTCGTCGATGTCGTCGTGCAGTGCGCGGTGGACGGTGCCGCTGTTGGTCTCGGTGAACCAGCCCAGCGGCACCCGGCTCAGATGGTCGGCGATGCGTCGGCGCAGCAGCAGCTGCAGCGTGGCGTCCGCGTGGTGGCTGATCGCGACCGCCGCCGAGGCCAAAGCGAAGTGCACGAGTGCTCCGACGACCGCCACGATGGTGATCGTCCACAGGGTGCCGCGTGCGGGTGCCGCGCCGTCCGGGTCGAGTGCCTCCTTCGCGAGCAGGTAGCCGGCGGCCAGCGGCACCAGCCCGGCCAGGGATGCCAGTGCCCGCAGCAGTGTCGCCACCCGCAGGGCGCCGCCCACCGGTTCCGACAGTTCCCGGAACGCCGCGGACGGCTTCGGTCGGGGTGCCCGTCCCCGCCGGGGGCTCACAGGCCGACCTTGCCGGTGGCCCAGTACGGCTTGGTGACGATGGCGCGGCGGTCCAGTGTCGTGGTGGCCCGCAGCGTCGTACGCAGGGACTGGATGGTGCCGGCGTGGCCGATCAGATGGGCGCGGTCGGCGAGGTCACCGCCGGTCTCGGCGACCGCCTTGCCCAGCCAGCCGGCCAGGGCCTCCCCCGGCGCCTCCTGTGCGACGACCACGTCGATCCCGGGCAGCAGCTCGGCCGCCGCCGCCGCGTCCGCCTCGGCCACCTCCACCGCCCCGAGGTAGCGGACATTCCCGGCGACCGCGGCGCTGGTGGCGGCCGGCGCGTCGTGGTCGCCGGCCGGCCCGACGCCGTCCGCGGTCAGCATCGCCGCGAAGGTGCTGATCGTGCTGGTGTCACCCAGCAGCAGCCGCCGCCCGCCCGGCCCCCGGTCGAGGGCGTGCCCGGGGCCGAGCACGGCGACCTCGTCGCCGACGGCCCGCCCGAGCAGCCACCTGGTGCCGGGGGCGTCGCCGTGCAGATGGACGAGGACGGTCATCACGCCGCCGCCAGCACCACCATCAGCATCAGCATCAGGGGCAGGGGCAGGGGCAGGGGTGTAGTCCATGACGCTGTAGTGACGGAACGCGCGTTCGCCGACCCGGAACTCGATCTCGTGTCCCGGCTGCCACGGCTTGCGTTTCGGCTGCGGGCAGGTCACCTCCAGCCGGAGCAGGCCGGGTGAGAGCCGGGTGATCGCGCTGATCGTGCCCGCGATGCCGAACTTCCGCTCGGTGAAGTCCGCGATCGGGACGGGCATGGACGGCATGGTTCTCCAGTCGGGTCGTCGGGTCGGGCGTCGTCATCGGGTGCGCGTCGTCATCAGGTGCGTCGTCAGGGGGCGCGCCGTCCGGGGTCGGGCAGGAAGCCCGAGTCCACGGCCGCCGTCAGGTAGCGGTCGACGACGGTGTCGTCGACGGTCGGACAGCGCAGCCCGGACCGGTCCAGCGCGGTGCGGGTGTTGTGGTCGTCGAACCGGTACCGGCCGGACGCCTCGTCGCCCCGCGGACCCGCGGCCTCCAGCGCCCGCACGGTCGCGATCGCGGGGCTCCGCGCGGTGGCCGCGGCTACCCGCAGCGCCTCGCGCCAGGCCTGCTCGGACACGACCGTGGACGGGTAGCCGAGCGCACCCAGCCGGTCGAGCAGGTTCCCGAGCAGGGTCGGACGTGGGTTCGTCAGGTGGTAGACGGTGCCGGTCGCCGGCCGGGTGAGGGCGAGTTCGACCAGGGCGGCGACGACGTAGTCCACGGGGACCAGGCCCAGGTCGAGGCCGCGCAGCGACGCGTCGTCGGGTACCACGCCGGTCTGGACGACCGCCTGGACGTAGCTCCACAGCACGTCGTCGGTCGTGCCGACACCAGTGCGGCTGTCCCCGCTGACCCGTCCCGGCCGGTAGACGGCGACCGGCAGCCCCCGCGCCGCCGCCTGGGCGGCCAGTTCCTCGGCCACCCATTTCGACAGCGGGTAGCCGCCCGGTTCGAGCTGCCCGGGGTCGACCCGGCGGTCCTCGGTGAGCAGCGGCGGGTTGCCGTGGGCGGCGATGGCCACCCCGACCGTCGACACGTAGTGCACCGGCTTCACCCGCACCCGGGCGGCCAGACGCAGCACCTCGGTGGTCGCGTCCACGTTCGCCGCCCGCAGCGACTCGTACGGCGCGATCATGCTGACGGACGCGCCGTTGTGCACGATCAGGTCGAGGGTGGCGGCCAGCTCGTCCAGGTCGGCGGGGCGCAGGCCGAACCCGGGGCGGCCCAGATCGCCGGGGACGGCGACGATCCGCGCTGCGAACGCCTCGTCCCAGTGGCGGTAGCGGGTCAGGGTGGCGCGCAGCCGGTCGAGGCCGGCCGTGGGGTCGGTGGCCCGCACCAGGCAGTGCACCCGGGCGTCGGTGCGCCGCAGCAGTTCGGCGAGCAGGAACGCGCCGAGGAACCCGGTCGCCCCGGTCAGCAGCACCTCCCGCGGCGCGCCCCGGGTGGTCTCGTCGTAGGGCCGGGTGCCGTCGGCGGTGATGTCCGAGGCGAGCACCGCGTCCCGGCGCGCCCCGGACACAGGATCGACGGACGCCAGCGGTGTCGCCCGGTGGCGTTCGACGGCGGCGGCGAGCCCGGCCACCGTCGGTGTCTCGAACATCGCCGTCATCGGGAGCCGCACGCCGAGCCGCTCCCCCAACGTGATGATCACCTCGGCGGCCCGCAGCGAATGCCCGCCGAGGTCGAAGAAGTCGTCGTCCACCCCGATGGTGTCCAGGCGAAGCACCGCCTGCCAGATCGCGGCGATCTCCGCCTCGGTCCCGGACGCCGGCGTGGTGGACCGGCCCGTTCCGGTCGTCCCCACCGCCGCCGTCGTCGCGGCCGCGCTCCCGGCCTCGAGCAGACGGGCCAGCGCGGCGAGGTCGGGGCCCTCGTCGGTACGCGGCAGCTCGCCGTCGACCACGGTGACCGTGCAGGTCGTCGGCGTTCCGCGGCGGTCCGACACGCGCGACGAGGCCCATCCCGGCGGCGTGGTGGAGGCCGGATCGTCCACCGTGACGAACCCGTGCACCGTCAGCAGCCCACACACCCGCTGGGCCCCGGCCCCGGCCACCGCCTCAGTCCCGGTCGCCACCTCGGCCCCGGCCCCGGCCACCGCCTCGGTCCCGGCCCCGGCCCCCGTCTCGGCGAGGACCATGACGGCGGCGCCGGTCACGCCGGGCAGCGCGGCGAGCGTGTCCTGCCAGCGGCGCAGGAGATCACGGTCGACGAGGGGCAGGCGGTCGAGCAGGTCCAGGTCGGGGGTCCCGTCGAGGCGGCGCGGGATCGCCGTGACCGGGACGACCAGGCCAGGAACACCGCGACCGCCGCCGGGCAGCACGGCGCGCACGGCGGCCAGCACCGCCGGACCGTCATAGTGGGCCGCCGGGACGACGTGCACCGTCAGATGGGCCCGGCCGGTGCTGTCCCGGGCCACGCTGAAGGCCACGTCCGTGAGGGACGGCAGCTCGCCGCGCAGCCGGCCGGCCAGCCGGTCCAGGTCAAGGCGATACCCGGCGACGGTGACCCGGCCCAGCCGTGGGGTGACCAGGTCGATGCGCCCGTCGGCGAGTCGCCGGCCGCGCAGACCGGTGTGCGCCAGGGCGGGCAGGGTCAGCAGCGGCCCGGTGACCCCGATCGGGGCGAGCCCGGCCGCGTCGTCGACGACCCGCAGCGCACCGAGCCGGTCGGTCCCGACCGGTACGTTCTCACCCGGATTCCCTGCCCGACCCGGACTCACCGCCTCAGCTGGGGGCGCAGCCGGGCTCCCGCCCGTGGCCTCGACCCGGGTGAGGCTGACCGGTCCCCCCGACACGTGCGGCGCGAACAGGAAGTGCACCGGGCCTGACGTCGACGCCAGGTACGCCTCGGCGGCCCGGCGGGGCAGCACGTCGTCCACGACGACGGTCACCTGGCCGGTACCGGGATCGGCCGCCGCGGCGGGTTCGACCGGCCCGGCCGCGCTGAACCCGACCACCCACCCGCCCGCGACGCCACCGGCGGGTACAGCGCCACCCGCGGGCGCAGCCGGATCGGTCGGGTAGGCCAGCAGGGTCGCTCCGGCCAGCAGCGGCACCATCGTCTCGTGGACGTCCCCGACCGTTCCCAGGCCTCCGGTCCAGCGCACGGTCCCCGCCGGCTCCGATGGTCGCGCGCCGACACCGGGAGCGCTCCCGCCGGTACTGCCGGACGGGGCCAGTCGGGGCCACAGCCAGTCGGCAAGGCGGACCAGCCGCGCGCCTTCCACGGCGTCCAGCGGGGACGATGCGGGTTCCCATCCCGGCGTGGACGTCCGGAGCACGCGGAAGGGTTCGCCGTCCGCGGGACCGTCCACGACCAGCAGCGTGTCGCCCATGTCGGTGCCGACCGGCTCCGCGGGGCCGGCGGCGGGGGGCGGCAGGGGGACGCAGCTGCCGTCCGTGGCCGCGGCGGCGAGCAGGGCGACGGCGCGCCGGCCGGCGGGGTGGACGGCCACGCCGATGCGGGTGCCGTGGGTGGCTCCGGCGGCGGCCAGCCGGTCGCGCAGGGCGGTGACCTCGGCGAGCAGGGTGCGCCGGGACATCGGGGCTGCGCCGGGTAGCCGCAGGGCCGGCAGGTCGGCGCCGTGCCCGGCCAGCGCGGTGAGCCGGGCCAGGACGGTGTCGGCGCCCTCGCCGAGGGCGGTGCTCGGCGTGGGCACGTCGGTGGCGTGTTCCTGGGCGAACGCGTCGTCGGTTTCGGCGGCGGTCAGCAGCGGCAGCGCGGACAGCCGGCGTTCGGGGTCCTGCGCCGCCGCGGTCAGCAAAGTCTCCAGGTGGCCGGCCATCCGTGCGACGGTCTCGGAGCGGAACAGGTCGCGGGCACCGACGATCATGCCCTCGATCAGATCGCCGCGTTCCCACACGTGGACGACGATGTCGGACTGGGTGACGCCGATGCGGCGCCCGGCGAGGGTCACGGACAGGTCGCCCATCCGGGCGTCCTCGGGCAGGCGCTGCTGCACGAGGGACACGGCGAACACCGGGTTCTCGGCGGCGTCGCGGCCGGGGGCGAGGTCGGCGACGACCGACTCGAACGGGGCGCTGCGGTGGCGCAACGCGTCCAGACAGGTGTCGCGGACCCGGGCGAGTGCCGCGGCGAACGTCGGGTCGGCGCTCAGATCGGTGCGCATGACCAGCGTGTTCGCGAAGTAGCCGATCAGCCCGGCGGTTTCGGGGCGGTCGCGGCCGTGGGCCGCCGAACCGACGATCAGGTCGGTCTCGCCGCTGTAACGGTGCAGCAGGACCTTGAATGCCGTCAGCATCAGCATGTACGGGGTGGCGCCCTGGGCGCGGGCGAGTTCACGCAGCCGGACGGAGACGTCCGGTGCCACGCCGAAGGGGTGGCTTTCGGCCAGATGGCTGGGGACGGCCGGGCGGGCATGGTCGGCCGGCAGGGCGGCGGGGGTGGCGGGCCGGTCGGCCAGTCGGACCCGCCAGTACGCCAGGTCGGCGGCGATCACCGCGGACTGGGCGTCGCCGCGCTGCCAGGCGGCGAAATCGGCGAACTGGATCGGCAGCGCCGGCAGCGCCGGGGCCTGCCCGTGCCGCGCCGCCGCGTAGAGGTCGCCGAGTTCGTGGGCGAGGATGCCCATCGACAGGCCGTCGCCGATCAGATGGTGCATCCGCACCGTCAGCACGTGGTCGTCGGCACCGAGGCGCAGCACGTCGAAGCCGACCAGCGGCGGGCGGGTGATGTCGAACGGCTGGTGGGCCCGGGTCCGAATCCACGCGTCGATCTCGTCGGGATCGTCGGCGACGCCGAGCTCACCCGCATCGTGGAGGACCAGTGGCACCGCGATCGCCGCCACCGGCGCCACGACCTGCACCGGACGGCCCTCGACCGACTCGAACCCGGTGCGCAGCACGTCGTGGCGGGCCAGCAGGCCGGCGACCGCGGTGCGCAGGGCGTCGGCGTCCAGCGGGCCGGACAGCCGGACCGGCAGCGCCATGTTGTAGAACGGGTTGCCCTCGCGTAGCCGCACCAGGAACCACAGTGCCTCCTGGGTGTAGGAGGCGGGTGCCGGGCCCGGGGATGTCCGCCGGGCGATCTCGCTGCGGCGCGGCGCGCCGCCGGAACGCCAACGGGCGAGCAGCGCCTGCTTCGCCGCCGAGGCGGACGTCCCCGCCGGGGGCGGCGGGGTGCTCTGGTCGGACGGCGGGGTCGCCGGGCTCTGCGACGGGGCGCTCATCGGGCGGCGTCCTGGCCGGTCGGGCCCGCGAGCTCCGCGTTCTGGCCCAGCAGCAGGGCCGCCTCCTCGTCGGTGAGCTCGGCCAGCCGTTCCTCCAGCCGGCTGTCGACGACGGCCGCCATGGTGGCCACGGTCGGCGCCGGCCCGAGGATCTCCGCGACCGACACCTGGATCGGGAAGGCGCTCTCGATGCGCGCCACCACCTGGGCGGCGAGCAGCGAATGGCCGCCGAGGTCGAAGAAGTTGTCGTCGACGGCGATGTCGTCGAGACCCATGACGTCCCGCCAGATCCGCAGCACCTCCGCCTGCACCGGATCGTCGGGATCCTCCGGTCGGGGCGGGGACGGCGGGCCGTCGCCGGCCCCGGTGGCACCGGGCGCGGCCGAACCGTGGGCCGTCCCGGCACCGTCGGGGGCGCCAGCATCGTCCAGCCCGTCCACACCGGCCAGGGTGGTGGCGTCGAGCGGGCCGATGGAGGCGGAGGCCGGGGTGGTGGTCGGTGCGCCGGGGTTCGGCACGGCGGCGGCGCGTGGGGGGTCGATCCAGTGGCGGGAACGCTGGAACGGGTAGGTCGGCAGGAGTCGGCGCCGGCGGACGGTCCGGCCCTGCACGGCTGCCCAGTCCGCGCGCGCACCCTGGGTCCACAGGGCGCCGAGCAGCGTCATCAGGGCGGCGCCGGGCACGGCGGTGGCGTCGCGGGCCGCGCCCAGGCTGGCCAGCACGTTCGCCCCGGCGGCGGGGCCGAGTGCGCGGGCGAGGGTGGTGCCGGGCCCGACCTCGACGAGCACGAGGTCGTCGGCGGCGAGGGTGGCCACCCCGGCGGCGAAACGCACCGGTTCACGTAGCTGACGGCCCCAGTAGGCCGGGTCGGTGGCCTGCTCGCGGGTGATCCAGGTGCCGGTGACGCAGGAGACGAACGCGCTGGTCGGCGCGGCCCGGCCGACCGCGCGGACCAGTTCGGTGAACGGGTCGACGGCGCCGTCCATCATCGCCGAGTGGAAGGCGTGGCTGGTGCGCAGCGCGGTGGCGGCGACACCGGCGGCCCGCAGCCGGGCGAGCAGGGCGAGGACGTCCGGGGCGGGTCCGGACACGACGGTCTGCTCCGGGCCGTTCACCGCGGCCAGGCCGACCGGGGTGGCGTCCAGGTGGCGGGCGAGCGCCACCTGGGACAGCGCGACGGCGGCCATCATCCCGCCGTCCGCGGCGGCCATCAGCCGGCCGCGGGCGGCGACCAGTTCCAACGCGGCCGGCAGGGTGAACACGCCGGCGAGGGTGGCCGCGACGAACTCGCCGATGCTGTGGCCGAGCATCGCCGCCGGGGTGATACCCCAGTCGACGAGCTGGCGGGCGAGGGCGTACTCGACGGTGAACAGCGCCGGCTGGGTGAGATCGGTGCGGTCCAGGGCCAGGGCCGCGGCGGCGGTGCCGGTGGGGTCGGCGGGGAACAGCACCTCGCGCACGTCGAGTCCGAGCCGCGGGGCCAGCAGCGCGGCGCACTCGTCGATGGTCGCCCGGACACCCGGTTCGGTGTCGTACAGGTCGCGGGCCATCCCGGTGAACTGGCTGCCCTGGCCGGGGAACAGGAACGCCACGTCCGGTCCGTCGGTGCCGGCGGAACCGGCCGTGCCGGCGCTGCCCCGGGTGCTGCCGGCGGCGGTGCCCAGGCGCGAGGGCGGGCCGGATGCCTCGAGCAGGTCGGCCGCGGCCGGCGCGGTCGCGGCGACCACGGCGTGGCGGTGGCGGAACTCGGCCCGTCCGGTCTGGGTCGTGAAGGCGACGTCGGCGAGCAGGGCCGGGTCCGGGTCGGTGGCACGCAGATGGGCGGCGAGCCGGTGGCGGGCGGCGTCGAGGGCGTCCGGTGTGCGTCCGCTGACCAGCAGCAGCGCGGCGGGACGGGCCGGGGCGTCCGGCGGGGCGGGCACGGGGGGTTCCTCGACGACGACATGGGCGTTGGTCCCGCCGACGCTGAACGAGCTGACCCCGGCGCGGCGCGGCAGCGGGCCCCGCGGCCAGGCCGACAGCTCGGTGTTCACCCGGAACGGGGTGTTCTCGAACCCGATCTCCGGGTTGGGCCGCGGGCAGTGCAGGTTCGGCGGGATCTGGCCCGCCCGCAGCGACAGCAGGATCTTGATCAGACCGGTGACCCCGGCGGCGGTGTCGGTGTGCCCGATGTTCGGCTTGACGGTGCCGATCCGGCAGAACTGGCGGGTGGGGGTGTCGAACGCCTGGGTGAGCGCAGCGATCTCGATGGCGTCGCCGAGGCGGGTGCCCGTCCCGTGGGCCTCGAGGTAGCCGATCGAGTCGGCCTCGACGTCGGCGACGGCGAGTGCCTCGGCGATCACGTCGGCCTGGCCGTCCACGCTGGGGGCGGTGAAGCCGACCTTGTCGGCGCCGTCGTTGTTCACCGCGCTGCCGAGCACCACGCCGAGGATCGGGTCGCCGTCGGCGAGCGCGTCGGAGAGCCGGCGCAGCACGACGACGGCCGCCGCGTCCCCGGGGACGGTGCCGTTGGCGTCCGCGTCGAACGTGCGGCAGCGGCCGTCGGGTGAGTTCACCCCGCCCGGGGTGTGCAGGTAGCCGGCGCGCTGCGGCAGGAAGATGGTGACGCCACCGGCGAGGGCGTAGTCGGATTCGCCGGAGAGCAGGCTCTGGCTGGCCAGGTGCAGGGCGACCAGCGACGACGAGCAGCCGGTGAGCACGCTGATGCGCGGCCCGCGCAGGTTCAGCTTGTACGACACCCGCGGGGCGAGGAAGTCCTTCTCGTTGCCGAGGGTCGCCGCGAACTGGCCGATGCGGGCCAGCACCGGCTGGTTGGGCAGGATGTGGGTGGTGTAGTAGAGGTCCGGCCCGCCGCCGCCGAACACGCCGACCGCCCCGTCGAGGCGGCGCACGTCGTAGCCGGCGGATTCCAGCGCCTCCCAGGCGCATTCGAGGAACACCCGCTGCTGCGGGTCGATGGTCTCGGCCTCGCGGGGGGTGTAGCCGAAGAACGGGGCGTCGAAGTCCTCGATGCCGTCGAGGATCGGTCGGCGGCGCACCAGCCGTGGCTCGGTCAGCGCCTGCGGGGGGAGCCCCGCGCGCAGCAGGTCGTCGTCGCTGAACTCGCTGGCCGCCTCCCGGCCCGCGCACAGGTTCGCCCAGAAGGCGTCCAGGTCCGCGGCGCCGGGGAAGCGGCCGGCCATCCCGATGACCGCGATTTCGGCACCGCTGGTCTGCCGCGGCGATGTGGTCGTGATCATCGGGCTCCTTGTCATCGGTCCGTGCCTGGGTCCGGGCTGGTCAGCGGGTGAAGCTCGCCAGTGCCGGGGTGATCTGCTCCAGGGCCCACTCGATGCTCAGCGGCCCCGGGTTGCGCAGCGCCGTCGCGGTGGCCGGGGGCAGCACCTGGACGTGCTTGCCGGCGACCGCGGGCAGCGCCTTGTAGCCGGCCAGCCCCTCGACGGTGGCCTGCGCGGTGGGCACCAGGTAGGTGACCAGGAGCAGGTCGGCGTCGGAGAGCTTGTCGAGCTGCTCGAAGCTCAGCAGCGCCCCGCCGGTGCCGGCGGCCGGGGGCAGCGCGCGCACGGTCGGCGACATGGTGAGACCGACCTGGGTGAACAGCTTGTCGGAGAAGTCCTGCGGGGAGACGGTGACGACGAGCCCCGGTGCGGTGCTGCCCAGCGCGAACGCGTAGGTCTTCCCCTGCGCGCCGGGATTGTCCGTCTTCGCCTTGGCGATCGCGTTGTCGGTCTTCGTGACCAGCGCGTCGGCTTCGGTCGGCCGGCCCAGCGCCTTGCCGACGGTGCGGGTCACGTCGTCCCAGCTGTCCTGCAGCAGGCCCTTGTCGTAGGCGACGGTCGGGGCGAGCTTCGACAGGTTGGCGTAGGCCTTGTCGATGCTGAAGTCGGTCGCGGCGAGGATCAGGTCGGGGCGCAGCGCGGCGATCTGCTCGGTGTTGAAGCTCGCGTCAGCGCCCTGGGTGAGCAGGGTCGTCGTCTTCGGGTCGACCTTGCCGGCCAGCCACGGGTAGAGGCCGTCGGCGTTGAACGGCGATTTGGGAATGCCGACCGGGGTGACGCCCAGCGACAGCGCGATCTCCGCCTCGGGGATGCCCAGTGCCACGACCCGCTTCGGTGCCGTTGTGATCCGCGCCGTGCCGAGCTTGTGGGTGATGGTGACCGGGAACGCCGCGGCGGACGTGCCGGCCGGCACGGCCGGGGCCGCCTCGTCCGAGCCGTCGGATCCGCAGGCGACGAGCCCGACGGCCGTCCCCACCAGCAGGGCGCTCAGGGCAAGACGGGAGCCCAGGCGCCGTCGCCAGGTCGGTGTGACCTCCAGGCGGTCAGCAGTGGCGTGCATTATCTGAGTCGTGCCCTTCTTCTCTGTTCCCTGTCCGGCGGGGCCGGCGCAGGTGTGACGCCGCGGCCTGCGCGTCGCCCCCCGGTTGTTGGATCTGTCACCACTCGGTGATCGGCTCCGCGTACAGCAGCGCCGCACGCGAGCCCACCGGCGTGCCCTGTCGGGGCACGCCGACGGTCACTGGTCCGGACGGTGTGCGTCCGGACGATTCCGCCCCGCGCGGGGTGGCGGCGGCGAGTTCGGCCACCCGGGCGCGGTCGAGCTTGCCGTTCGTGGTCAGCGGCAGTGCCGCCACCGGCGCGCAGACGGTCGGGATGAGCCCCGCCGGCAGCACCCCGGCGAGCGCGCCGCGCAGCCGCGCCGTGTCCCAGCCGCCCCCCGGCCCGGTGCCGGTGACAGCGGGGACGGTGACAGCGGGGACGGTGACAGCGGGGACGGTGAGCGCGACGAGGTCGGAGTCGGCGCCGTGGCCGACGACGGCCACCGCGGCGGCGGTGATGCCGGGCAGGGCCATCAGCGCCGCCTCGATCTCACCCGCCTCGACCCGCATGCCCCGCACCTTGAGCTGCTCGCCGTCGCGGCGGCCCAGGTAGTGCAGCTCGCCGTCCTGCCAGCGGGCCAGGTCACCGCTGCGGTACCAGCGCCCCGCGCGCCCGGACACGGTGACGAACCGGGCGGCGGTGGTGGCCGGGTCCCCGCGGTAGCCGAGGGCCACCCCGGCCCCGCCGATGTACACCTCCCCCGATGCCCCGGGTTCCCCGGCGGGTACCTCGACGCCGGCGTCGTCGAGCAGCAGGATCTCGAAGCCGTCGATCGGGCGGCCGATCGCTGGACGGTCCCCCGCGCCACCGGCGAGCACCGGGTGCGTCGTCGCGACGATGGACGTCTCGGTCGGCCCGTACACGTTGACCAGCCGGCCACCGGCAGGGGCGGGTGCGGGCAGCCGCAGCTGCGCGCCACCGGTGAACATCCGGCGCAGGTCCGGCAGGTCGACCAGGCCCGGCCCGGCCAGGACCTGCTCGGCGATCGGCGTGGCCAGCGTCGTGAGACTCGCCCGCCACGCCCGCAGCGTCTCGACGATGCGCCCGCTGACCATCCGCACGTCGTCCGGGCAGGCCAGCAGGGTCGCGCCGGCGGCGAGCGTCGGCCAGATCTCGAAGCCGGCCGCGTCGAACCCGAGACTGAGCGTGTGCAGGTACCGGTCGCCCGGGCGGATCGGGTAGGCCCGCTGGTGCCAGCGCACCAGGTTCGCGAGCCCCGCATGCCCGACCTCGACGCCTTTGGGGACGCCGGTGGTACCAGAGGTGTAGATGACGTTCGCGCAGCCATCCGGGGCGCTGGGCGCCGGCATGTCGGGCTCGGTGCGCGCCGCGGCCAGCTGCGCCGGGCCGATCTCGGGCAGGCCGAGGTCGGCACCGAGCCCCACCTGGCTCGCCGAACACAGGACGGCCACGGCGGCGGCGTCCGCGCACACCCGCCGCAGCCGTGCCCGTGGATGGGCCGGGTCCAGCGGCAGGTAGGCGACGCCGGCCAGCCAGCAGCCGAGCGCGGCGGTGATGAACGGCGTCCCCCGGTCGGCGGCGACGGCGACCACCGTGCCCGCCGACGAGACGCCCGCCGACGAGACGCCCGCCCGCGGGCCGAGTTCCCGTAGCGCCGCGGCCACCCGCGCGGCCCCCGCCCACAGCTCACCGTAGGTGGTGGCCGCAGCGGCCGGATCGTCCACCACGGAGACCGCGGTCGGACGACGCACCGCATGATCCCGGATCCACCGCACACACCAGGGCGCCTCGCCCCACCCCACGGACCTCGACGCGGCAGCGGCGGAGGTGACCGCGGCGGCGGACAACGGAGCCGACGGGATGGCTGCGCTCAGGTCATCCCCTTCCGTCATGCTCCCCTGCCCTTCAGTACTGTCGCCGCTGCGAACACCGACCCTGACCGGATGACCCGGGTGTTCCTCCCACGCTGAGCAGGGCGAACGTCTCCCCTGGTCAGGAATGTAGGTTAGGCTAACCTACGATCATGAACGGGACAAGATATAATGGGTGCATTCCGTCCACCGCTCATCCGGTGGCTCATCCGCGCCGCGCCGCGGCCAGGCGGTACCCACGCAGGGCGACCACACCGAACACGACGACCAGCCCGCCACCCCAGGCGAGGGTCTGCAGGAACGGCACGAGGACGGGCCCGTCGTCGGCCAGCGCGCGCATCGTCTCCACCGCCGGGCTGAACGGCACGGCCCGCACCACCGGCTGCAACCAGCCGGGATAGTCCCCGGCGGGTACGAACCCGGAGTTGAAGAACAGCATCAGCAGCGACAGCGACGCCTGGTTGCGCGCCCGCACCGCGACCGCGGTGACGAGGGCCGCGATGCCCACCGCGAGCACGCAGGGCACGACGACGAACCCGAGCGCCGCGGGCACCCCGTGGTGGAAGCGCAGACCCACGGCCAGGCCGACCAGGGTCAGCACGACCGAGGCGGCCAGCGACCGGGCGAGCTCCGCGAGCAGCCGGCCGGCCGGCCCGCCGGCCCGGTGGATGGGCAGGACGTGGAACCGGGCGAGCAGTCCCTGGTCGCGTTCGGTGATCAGGGACGCGCCGGTGCCCAGCGCGCCGAAGGCCGTCCCGACAAGCACGGTGAGGGGCACGGTGCCGTAGATGCTGTCGCGTCCGGTGGCCGCGGTGATCGAGTCACCCAGCACCGCCCGGAACACCAGCAGCAGGAAGGCGGGGAAGACCAGGGTCTGGGCGAGCACCAGCGGGTCACGTGACCAGCGCCGCAGCAGCCATCCGGCCTGCAGGCCGGCGCAGCGCAGCGCCGCGGCCAGGCCATGTTCACCCGTGGCCGCCACCCGGTCAGCCGCGGCCGCCGAGGACGAGGACGGGCGCGGGGGCGGCGGGGACGGCCGGGACAGCACCTCGGCGCTCATCGGCGTTCTCCCGCCGGACGAGCGAGCACCCGCACGAGCAGCAGACCGAACACCACGGTGATTCCCACTCCCCAGGCCAGCGCGAGCAGCACCGGACGGGCGGTGGGACCGCCGCTGGCCAGCGCCCGCATCGCGTCGGCGAAGCGGGACACCGGCTGCTGCCCGGCGATTCCCCGCAGCCACGACGGCAGCCCGGACAGCGGCACGAACCCGGTGGAGATCATGATGAGCAGCAGTTGCGGCACCATCAGGGTCTGCGCGACGGACTCCTTGGCACCGGTGCGGATCGCCAGCGCGTCGGCGCCGAGCGCGAGACCGACGGCGAACAGCAGCGCAAGCCCCACGAACCCGAACGCCGCCGCCACCCCCGCGTGGAAGCGGAACCCGAAGGCACTGCCGACGGCGATGCCCACGGCGACGGCGAGCAGCGCCCGGATCAGGTCGGCGGCGAGTCGCCCCAGCACCGGTGCGAGGCGGGCGACCGCCATCGAGCGGACCCGCCGGTACATGCCGGCGTCCACGTCACCGGCGAGCGCCTCCGCCGAACTGATCGCCACGAAGATCATCGCCTGGAGGATGACCACCGGCAGCAGGTGCTGCGCGTAGTCGATGCCGAGGTCGGACATCACTCCGCGCAGCGGGACGTAGAAGCCGACGAAGAACACCACCGGGCTGACCAGCGCCCCGGACAGCTCGGCCGAGTCCCGTCCCAGCAGCGTCACGTTGCGCCCGGCCAGCACCCAGGCCTGCCGGGAGACCTGCGCGGCGCTCACCGGCCACCGTCGCCGGGGATCGCCGGGTCGCCAGAAGCCGCCGGACCACCAGGATCGCCCGGTGTGGCCGGATCGTCCGGAGTCGCCCCAGCGGCCGGATGGCCGGTGAGGGCGAGGAACACGTCGTCGAGGGACGGCCGGCGCAGCGCCGCGTCGGTGAGGGCGATGCCCGCGTCGGCCATCCGGGCGAGGACCCGGCCGAGGGTGTCCACCCCGTCGGGAGCGGGCAGGGACAGCGGGCCGCGACCGGGGAGGCGGACAGGTCGGCGAGGGCCCGGGTGGCCGCGGGTAGCTGCGCCGGGTCTGCGAGCACGACCTCGCAGACCGTCGTGCCGATCCGGCTCTTGAGCTGTGCGGCGGTGCCCTCGGCGACCTGACGGCCATGGTCGATGACCAGGATGCGGTCGGCGAGCGCGTCCGCCTCCTCCAGGTACTGGGTGGTGAGTACGACCGCGATGTCGCGTTCGCGCAGGGCGGCCACGGCCGTCCACAGCGACTGGCGGGCCCGCGGGTCCATCCCGGTCGTCGGCTCGTCGAGGAACAGCACCCGCGGTTCGGCGACGAGACTCGCGGCGACGTCGAGGCGTCGGCGCATGCCCCCGGAGTAGGTGGCGACCCGCCGGTCGGCGGCGTCCACCAGGTCGAACTCGACGAGCAGCTCGCGGGCCCGTTCACGGGCGGCCCGGCGGCGCAGGCCCAGCAGACGACCGAACAGCACCAGGTTCTCGGTTCCGGTGAGCTGCTCGTCCAGGGCGGCGAACTGCCCGGTGAGCGCGATGGCGGCGCGCACCCCGGCCGGGTCGCGGACGACGTCGTGGCCGGCGACGACGGCCCGCCCCCCGCTGGGCGGGATCAGGGTCGAGAGGATGTCGACGCAGGTCGTCTTGCCGGCGCCGTTCGGCCCGAGCAGACCGAGGATCTCGCCGTGGTCGACGGTGAGACTCAGCCCGTCCAGGGCCACCACCGACCCGAAGGTCCGGCGCAGTCCCTCGACCACGATCGCGGGGGCACGCGGACTGGTCCGCTCGGGTGGCGCGACGGTGGCGGCTGCCGGTGACGGCGGCATGTCTCGAACCTTTCGTCGGGATCATCCGGAGACGATCGGCGGATGGATCGCTGTGACCGGACCAGGTGGAACCGGTCAGGGCCGTGTTCCTCGACGGGCTGCGAGGCGGCGTTCGGCCCGCTGACGTCCCCGCTCTCCGGCCGCGGTGGGAGCGGGTTCGGCCTCGGTGGCATCCGCGGTGGGGGTGCCGTCCGCCGCGGACGCACCGGTGGCGGGTCCGCCCGCGGTGACGGCGCGTGCCGTGGCCACAGCGCTCAGATGGTTGGCCAGCGTGCGCACGGACGGGCAGCGGAACAGGTCGACCATCGACGGCGGCTGGGGCAGGCGGGACTCCAGCAGGCTGTGCAGCCGGGTGGCGGCCACCGAGTTCCCGCCGATGTCGAAGAAGTTGTCGTGCACCCCGACCTGGCCGATTCCCAGCACCTCGCACCAGGCCGCGGCGATGATCCGCTCGAGCCGCACCCGGGCCGTCCGGGCCTGCGTGCCCGTCCCGTCGGCCGACCCCGACCCACCGCCCCCGACGCTGCTGTTCCCGGCGCCGGCATCGCCCTGGGTGTCGCCTGCTCCCTCGACGAGACCATCCGCCGCCTGCGCGTCGGCGTCGGACGGTGACGCCGACACCTGGCGTGCGGCGGGTGTGTCGGTGCCGAACCGGTCCGCCATCGTCGGTTCCAGATCGTCCAGGGCCTCACGCAGCGCGTCGCGGCGGGCCGGTCCGCCCGGCCCGGACGGATCGTGGGGGGCGGCGCGGACGACCAGGTGCGCCAGGGCACGCGTCGGCCCGGTGAGCCGACTGGCCGGCCACGGCCGGGTCATGTCCAACCCGATCAGGATGTGCGGCAGGTCGAGCGCGAGCGCCGCCCGCAGGCTCGCGATGCCCTCGCGCTGCCCGATCGTCTGGTAGCCGCGGGCCGCGCTCAGCTCGCCGGTCACACCGTCCGCGGTCATGCCCAGGCGGTCCCAGCCGCTCCAGGCCAGGCTGGTGGCCCGCCGGCCGAGCGCCCGCTGGGTGTGCGCGAGGGCGTCGAGGAAGGCGTTGGCCGCCGCGTACGCACCGACCGTCGCCCCACCGAAGTAGCCGTTCAGGGAGGAGAACGAGACGAAGGTCGCGGCCGACCCGTCGGTGTCGGCGAGCAGCCGGTGCAGGGCGAGCGCCCCTCGGGTCTTGGCGGCGATCGCGACATCGAGGCTGTGTGGGGTGTGCTCGGCCAGCGGGCGCTGGTCGACGGTGCCGGCCAGATGCACGACGCCTGCGAGGTGCGTGCCCAGTTCCTGGCGCGCGGCGGTGACGGCCTGGCGCAGCGCCGCGTCCACCGTCGCGGGATCGGCGGCGAGATCGAGCGCGAGGTAGCGGACCGCACCGTGGCGGGCCAGCGCGGACAGTGCCGCGCCCACTTCCCCACCGTCGGAACCGACGGAACCGACGGTGGCGGCCCGCCACGGGCCGGGGCGACGTCCGACGATCAGCAGCTGGGCGTCGTGTTCGGTGAGCAGCTGGCGGGCGACCAGCCGCCCGAGACCACCGAGACCACCGCTGAGCACATACAGGCCGCCCGGATTGGCCGGGGCGGCGGGCGCCGCCGCGCCGGTGGGGACGGTCAGGCCGCCGGCGAGCCGGGAGACGTGGCGCCGCCCGCCGCGGTAGGCGACCGTCGGCTCGTTCTGGGCGCTGTCGAGCTCCTCGGCCAGGATCCGGGCCTCGTCGACCGGTGTCCGACCGTGCTCCCCCAGCGCGTCCGCCCCGGCAGCCGTAGGGGCTCCAAGTCGACGTGGCGGATGTGCAGGTCGGGGTACTCCCGGGCGGCCGAGGCCAACAGTCCGGTGATCATGGCCCGTTCGGGTGCGGGCGTGTCGGTGGACCCCACTGTGGCACCGGCGGTGACCACCAGGAGCTGGACCGGCGGCCCGGCCGCGGGCCCGCCGACCGCGACCCGCGGGGCGAGCGCGTGCAGCAGGTGCAGCAGGCTCTCGACCCCGTCCCGGATGGCGGCGGCGAGCCGCTCGCCGTCGGGCAGGACACCGTCCGACCGGATGCCGTCCGGCGCCGGTCCGTCCACGCCGAGCAGATGGACGACGGCGGACGGACGGCGTCCACCGGCCGTGCGCTCGGCGAGGCGTCCGGCGAGACCGCCCCGGTCGGCGATCAGCAGGACATCCCCGGCGCCGGCCAGGTCGGTGGGATCGGTCAGGGCAGTGGGGTCGGTGGCGTGGACGGGCGGGAGACCCGGGGTGGGTCCGCCCAGGTCGGCGAGGGCTCGGGGCACCCACACCGGGCGGTGGAACCAGTCGGGCAGCGTGTCGACGCCGCCGAGGGCGATCTGGACCTCGCGGACGATCCCGGCGTAGACCCCGTCGGCGAAGCGGCGGGTCAGCAGGGAACGCTGGATCTTGCCGATGTCACTTTTGGGAATGTCCCCGCGGGACACCGGAACCAGGTAGTCCGGGCCCACCCCGATGCCGTCACGCACGGCGGCCCGCACCCGGCGCAGCGCGTCCACCCGGTCGACCCCCGGGGCCAGGCAGACGAACACGGCGAGCCGGTCGGTGTCGTCGCGTGGGCCGCGGGCCGGGCAGGCGGCGGTGAACGAGGTCTCGACACAGTCTAGGACGTCGACGAACGCCTCGATCTCGTGGCTGTGGTGGTTCGCGCCGTTGAGCACGACCACGTCCTTGGCCCGTCCGGTCACCGCCACCTGGCCGTCGCGGATGACCGCGAGGTCGCCGGTGTCGAACCAGCCGTCGGCGGTGAAAACCTCGGCGTCGAGCTCCGGGTGGGCGTGGTAGCCGCCGGTCACCATCGCGCCGCGCACCTGCAGCCGACCGGTCTGCCCGACCCGCACCGGCTGACCGTCCGGGCCGACGACCCGCACCGCGCAGCCAGCCAGCGGCGCGCCGACCTCGACGTGGGCGTCCCCGTCCGAGGTGGTGTCGAAGCGGAACCGGTCGCTGTAGAGCACCCCGGACGACGTCTCCGACATGCCCCAGGCGGGCCGCATCGCGTCGGCGGGCAGCCCGAACGGGGCGAGGGTGCGCAGGAACGTCCGGGCGGTGCGGGCCACGATCGCCTCGCCGCCGTTGAGGACGAACGCGAGCCGCGACAGGTCCAGCTTGCGTCCGGCCAGTGCCTCGGCCGCGTCGTTGACCAGGCCGTAGGCGAAGTTCGGCGCCCAGGTGGCGCTCGCCCGGTGCCGGCTGGCCAGCTCCAGCCAGCGCGGCGGGTCGGCGAGCACCCGGGACGTCTCGACCAGCACCTGGGAGGCGCACAGGTGAACGTCGCGCAGATGGAACATGACGACGCCGCCGACGTGCTCCAGCGGCATCCAGTTCACCGAGATGGTGTCCGGGCCCAGGTTGTTGCGCCGCCCGGCGGCGGCGCTGGCCAGCACGTTGCCGTGGGTCAGCGGGACGGCCTTGGGCACCCCGGTGCTGCCGGAGGTGAACAGCAGCAGTGCCGGGGCGTCCGGTCCGCTGGCGTGCGTGCGGTCATCACCCGGATGGCCGCGCAGCGCGTCGAGGTCGAACAGCCGCAGCGGGGCGATCCCCGCGGTCGCGGCGGCCTCGGCCAGTATCCCGGCCAGTTCGGTGGAGACGGCCACCGGCGGATCACCGAGCATCCGGCGGGCACCGTCGAGGCGGCGCAGGGCGTCCCCGGGTCCGGCCGCGTCACGGACCGGTGCCAGCGGCACGGCGACGAACCCACCGAGCAGGCACGCCCACAGCAGCGGGACGAAGTCGGCCGTCCGCGCGCACTGGAACACCACCGGTTCACCGGCCGACACGCCCCGGGCGCGCAGTCCGGAGAGGATGCGTTCCGCCTCCCCCGCGATCTCGGCGCAGGAACGCCGGGTCTCGGTGCCGTCCGCGCCGACGTGGACGATCCACGCCGCCGACGCCGCCGCCCGCCGCACCGCCATCCCCAGATCCGCCAGGTCGAACGGTGCTCGCGGCCCGCCGTCCAGCACCGCCGGTGGGATGTCCAGCACCGCCGGTGGGACGTCCGGTGCGGTCCCGGCCGGCCCGTCCGGCGGGGCCGGAACCGCGGTGGTCCCGGCCGGTGCGCTCTCGGCCGACGTGGTCCCGGTCGGTGCGCTCTCGGTCGCGGGGGGCGTGAACTCGTCCAGGTGGCGACGGGGGGGCGTGGGTAGCGGCACCGACTCGATCCGCACCTGGACGTCACTCGCCCCCGGCACCTGCGCGACCCGGTCCCGCCAGGCCCGGGATGTGGCCTCGTCGAGCACCGGCAGGCGCAGCAGGGCGCCGAGGTCGACCAGCCCGTCGGCGGTGAGCGGCAGGGCCGACACGGCGACGATCACGTCCGGCAGGAGCGCGGCCGGCAGGACGGTGCGCAGCCGCCGCCCCAGCGCCTCGACCGACAGCCGGGTGGAGGGCACCACGTACGCGATGCGACGGATACCGCCGGAGACGGTGGCCCGCGCCACGACCCGGGCATGCGCGACCGCGCCGTCGGCGACGATCGCCCGTTCGAGGATCCCCACCCGGACCCGGTAGGCGCCGGCCCACAGCAGCTCGGGGGGACGCGGGTCGCGGGTGGCCGCCACACCGGTGGCGGCCCGCAGCCCACCGGGCGTCGCGACGGCCGCGAACACGCGTACCCGCCCGTCCCCGGTGATCCGGCCCAGGTCACCGGTGGGAAGAACGGGTTCGGCCTCTCCCGGGGGAAGAGCGGGATCGCCGGGAGGCCCGGTCTCGGCCCCGCCCACGACGGCGAGGTGGCCGACCGCGGTGTGCGGCAGGGACCGACCGTCCTCGTCGACCACGAGCACCGGCCGTGACACCGGCACACCCGCCGCCGATCCGTCCGGATGGCCGGCCGCACCGGCGTCGGCGAGAACCGTCTCGATGACGCTGCCGCCCGCCTCGGGTGTGGCGTAGCGGTGCACGACCGTCACGGGTGTCCCGCCGGCGGCCCACTGCCGCAGGCCCGTCGCCGCGTCGTCGGCCAGCGGCCCGCCGTACACCACGACCAGACGCGGTCTCCGGCGGGCGGCACCGAGCTTCGCCAGCAGCGACCCGGCGGCGTCCGGCCAGGTGACCAGGACGTCGGCGTCGGCCGCGGACCTCGAGCCGCGCAGGCAGGCGCCGCCGGCCAGCGTCCACCACAGGCCGACGGCGGCCAGGTCGGTGTCCGCCGGCGCGTCCACCACGACTGTCTCTCCCGGCCGCAGCGGATGCCGGCCGGCCAGATCGGCGACTTCGCGGGCGAGCCGGGACGGGCCAAGCCGCACCTGCCCGTCCACCCCCGCGACCAGCGCTCCCCCGTCGTCGCCCCCACCGCCG
>NZ_CADCWS010000021.1 GCF_902806475.1 Candidatus Frankia nodulisporulans | reverse complement strand
GCTCGTCGTCGCCGTGGCCGCGCTGGCCCTGCTGCGTCGTCGGGGCGCCCGCCGGATCGTGGCCGCGGCACTGGCGGGGCTGCTGGCGGCCCGGTGCACGGTGATCGAGCGCGTCGCGGCCTGGCCGCCGCCGGACTGGCAGGTGGTGGCCTGCGAGGTCGGGCAGGGCGACGCGCTGGTCCTGCGGACCGGGCCGGGGCAGGCGGTCCTGGTCGACGCCGGGCCCGACCCGGCCCGGCTGACCCGCTGCCTGGACGACCTCGGCGTACGGGAACTACCGGCGATCATCCTCAGTCACCTGCACGCCGATCATGTGAACGGTCTGCCCGGGGTGCTGGGCGGACGGCGGGTGGGTGAGGTGCTCGTCGGGGAGTTGCGGGAACCGGCCGGCCAGTGGCGGCTGGTGCGCCGGTGGGCGGGTCAGGCCGCCGTGCCCGTTCGCACCATCACGGCCGACAGCCAGGGCCACGTCGGCGCCCTGCGCTGGACGGTGCTCGCCCCGCGCACGCTGCTGCACGGTACGGACAGCGACGCCAACAACGACAGCCTGGTCATCCTCGCGCGGGTCCACGGCGTGCGGGTGCTGCTCACCGGTGATGTCGAGGCCGTCGGCCAACAGGCGGCGCTGGGGGCGCCGGGCGCGGCGGCGGCCCTGCGCGCCGACGTGCTCAAGGTGGCGCACCACGGCTCCGCCGACCAGGACCCGGATTTCCTACGGGCCGTGCGGGCCCGCTACGCCCTGATCAGCGTGGGCGTGGGCAACGACTACGGCCATCCCGCGGCCGCCACCCTGCGGGCACTGCGCGCCGCCGGAGCCGCCGTCGGTCGCACCGACCGCGATGGCGCACTGGCCGTCACGGCACCCGCCGGCTCGGACGGGGGACCCTCGGTGGCGGCCTCGGTGGTGCGCCGCGGCCCGCGGGACGGACCGTGACATGCTGGCCGCGTGACCCCCGCAGCCGGCTCCGCGGACGCCGCCACGTCGGCGTCCCTCGTCCTCGTCCAGGGCGATGAGGATCTCCTGGTCGGGCGGGCGGTGCGAACCGTGGTCGACGCCGCGCGGGCGCGGGACCCCGAGGTGGAGATCGTCGACCGGGCTGCGGGGGAGCTGACCGAGGCGGATCTGGTCGACCTGAGCGCCACGTCGATGTTCGGCGGTGGCCGGGTGGTGGTGGTCCGCGGCGGGCAGGACCTCGGCGACGAACTGCGCGACGCCCTGCTCGTCCACATCGGCCGGATGCCGTCCGACGTCGTGCTCGTCCTGGTGCACTCGGGCGGGGTACGCAACCGCAAACTGGCCGACGCGATGAAGGCCGCCGGTGCGCGGGTCATGCCCGCGGCGAAGATCACCCGGCCGCGGGATCGGCATGACTTCGTGGTCGCGGAGGTACGCCGGCTCGGCGGGCGGATCAGTGAGGGCGCCGCCCGGGCTCTGCTCGACGCCGTCGGCGGTGACCTGCGTGAACTGGCCGCGGTGTGCGACCAGTTGGTGGCCGACACCGAGGGTGGCCTGCTCGACGAGGTCGCGGTGGCCCGCTTCCACCGGGGTCGGGCGGAGGCGTCCGGCTTCGCGGTCGCCGACGCGATCATCGGTGGTGACCTGCCGCGGGCGCTGACACTGCTGCGTCAGGCGATGGAGGGCGGGACCGCGCCGGTGCTGATCTCAAGCGCGATCACCGGCGGACTGCGGGAACTCGCTCGGGTCTCCGCCGCCGGCGGGGGTAACAAGGCAGACCTCGCCCGGGTGCTGAAGATGCCGGACTGGAAGGTCGAGAAGGTGGCCCGGGCCGCCCGGGCTTGGTCCGATCCGGGGCTCGGGCACGCCCTGCGCGCGGCCGCACGGGCCGATGCCGGCGTCAAGGGGGCGTCCGTCGACGCGGGCTACGCCCTGGAGAAGCTGCTGCGTGAGGTGGCCGTGGCCCGCGCGCACGCGCGGGACCGATCCCACCGAGGAGGGTGAGAATGACGGAGCTGCGGGTGCTGCCGGCCGGCTGGGCCCGGGGCACACTGGTCACGATCACCGGGCTGCTGACCGTGGTCGTCGCACTCGGGGATCTGGCCAGCGCCTGGGTCGTACTGGTGCTGCCCATGGCCGGCGCCGCTGTCGTCGGCTACCACGAGGTACTCGAACGGCTGGTGCGCCCGCGGCCGCCGACGGTGGGCGCGGGTGACGATGGTGCGGGTGCGACCGGGTACGCAGAAAAGCCGGGGGCCGACGGCACCCCGGCCTGACCGGACGACGTCAGCTGGCGGTCAGCTTCGCGTGGGCGCGGGCCAGCGCCGACTTGCGGTTCGCGGCCTGGTTGAGGTGGATGACACCCTTGCTCGCGGCCTTGTCGAGCTTGCGGTTGGCGGCACGCAGCGTGGTCTCGGCACGCTCGACGTCGCCGGCGTCCACAGCCTCACGGAAGCGCCGGACGTGCGTCTTGAGCTCGGACTTGACCGCCTTGTTGCGCAGCCGCCGCTTCTCGTTGGTGAGGTTGCGCTTGATCTGCGACTTGATGTTGGCCACGCGGAGGAACCTCTGAATGTCGAGTCGGGATGGTGCCCGGCCGCGAGGGTGCCCGGCCGGGATCGTGCGGAAGTCATCGTACGGCCACCGGCCGCGTGCGCAGATTATCAAACCGGATGTCGCCCGGTGCGCGGCGGCGTCGGCTCCTGGCACGATGCAGGTCGCCGGCTCCTGGCACGATGAACAGTGAGGCCGTCCAGAATCCCGGCACGGGAGGCGCTCCCGTGACCCTCGCGAGCGAAACGAGAACCTTCCGCGTGTCCGCAGCCCCGCACCTGTCACCCGGCGCCGATCCGGCGATGATTCGCAACTTCTGCATCATCGCGCACATCGACCATGGCAAGTCGACCCTTGCCGACCGCATGCTCGGTGTGACCGGCGTCGTGGATGCGCGCAACATGCGTGCGCAGTACCTCGACCGGATGGACATCGAGCGTGAGCGCGGAATCACGATCAAGGCGCAGAACGTGCGGCTGCCCTGGCGGGCCGACGACGACCGTGACTACATCCTGCATCTCATCGACACGCCCGGGCATGTGGACTTCAGCTACGAGGTCAGCCGCTCGCTCGCCGCCTGCGAGGGTGCGGTGCTGCTGGTCGACGCGGCGCAGGGCATCGAGGCGCAGACGCTGGCCAACCTGTACCTGGCGATCGAGAACGATCTGACGATCATCCCGGTGCTGAACAAGATCGACCTGCCGGCGGCGCAGCCGGAGAAGGTCGGTGCCGAGATCGCGGCCATCATCGGCTGCGACCCGGACGACGTGCTGCGGGTCTCGGGCAAGACCGGCCAAGGCGTCCCCGAACTGCTCAACGAGATCGTCCGCCAGATCCCGGCCCCGGTCGGCGACCCGGACGGCCCGGCCCGAGCGATGATCTTCGACAGCGTGTACGACATCTACCGTGGAGTGATCACCTACGTCCGGGTGATGGACGGGACCCTGACCACCCGGGACCGCTGCCTGATGATGTCGACGGGCGCGAGCCACGAGACGCTCGAGGTCGGCGTGATCTCCCCGGACCCGCACCCCACCGGGTCGCTGTCGGTCGGTGAGGTCGGGTACGTCATCCCGGGGGTGAAGGACGTCCGCCAGGCCCGCGTCGGCGACACGATCACCACCTCCCGTCGGCCGGCCACGCAGATGCTCGGCGGCTACCGGGACCCGCTGCCGATGGTCTACTCGGGGCTGTATCCCATCGACGGCAGCGAGTACCCGGCGCTGCGGGAGGCCCTCGACAAGCTGCAGCTCAACGACGCCGCCCTGACCTACGAGCCGGAGACGTCCGCGGCTCTGGGCTTCGGTTTCCGCTGCGGTTTCCTCGGCCTGCTGCACCTGGAGATCGTCCGGGAGCGGCTGGAGCGCGAGTTCAACCTCACGCTCATCTCCACCGCGCCGAACGTCGTCTACCGGGTGGTGATGGAGGACCGCTCCGAGCTGACCGTCACCAACCCGAGCGACTGGCCCGGTGGCAAGATCGCCGAGGTGTACGAGCCGATCGTGCAGGCGATGCTGCTGCTGCCGACCGACTTCGTCGGCGCGGTCATGGAGCTGTGCCAGGGCCGGCGCGGCGTGCTGGGCGGGATGGACTACCTGTCCGCCGACCGGGTGGAGCTGAAGTACACGCTGCCGCTCGGCGAGATCATCTTCGACTTCTTCGACTCGTTGAAGTCGCGGACCCGCGGGTACGCGAGCCTGGACTACGAGCCGGCCGGAGAGCAGCTCGCGGATCTGGTCAAGGTGGACATTCTGCTGCAGGGGGAGGCGGTTGACGCCTTCTCCGCGATCGTGCATCGCGAGAAGGCCTACGCCTACGGCGTGTCGATGACCTCCCGGCTGCGCGAACTCATCCCACGTCAACAGTTCGAGGTGCCGATCCAGGCGGCGATCGGCAGCCGGATCATCGCCCGGGAGAACATCCGGGCGATCCGCAAGGATGTGTTGGCCAAGTGCTACGGCGGTGACATCACCCGCAAACGCAAACTGCTGGAGAAGCAGAAGGAGGGCAAGAAGCGGATGAAGACCATCGGACGGGTCGAGGTGCCGCAGGAGGCCTTCATCGCGGCGCTGTCCACCGATGCGGGAAAGGCCAGCCCCACCGGCAAGTAGCGGCGCGGCCGCGGGGACTTTCGGTGGACGGTGCCGGGTGCGGCGCCGTCCACCCGCCCGCGGATCACCCGGCGGGCAGTGGCGCGGCGCGCAGGGGAATCGGTTCGGTCACCGGCTCGACGAACGGGTGCGCCGGCGCCGGGACGAGCGGGACGTGGGGTTGGCCCATGACGCTCGCGGCGGCGCTGGAGCGATACACGGTGGTGCGGGGTGGGAGCAGCGCGGAGATCTCCGACAGCACAGGCCTGGTGTCCTCGTCCATGACTGGATCTTTTCGTATCGGGTGCCACTGATCCACGACTCGCCGCCCATAATCCTCCGTTCTGCCCACAACAACGGCAAAACGTGACCCCCCGCCGAGCGTGCGCGGGCGCGCGTTCCGGGGTATCCGCGCGTGGTCCCCCCGTAGCTCTCCCGGGCGGTCCGGCACATCGGACGAACATTGCGTTGCCGTAAACCCACCTGTCGGGGGCACACTGGGGGCATGCCACAAAAGCCTCCCGACGGGGCAGCTCCCCCCGACGACGGCGTGCTGCCCGCGGCCGCGCTGACCGAACTGGCCGAGCGTCCGTTCGGGGTCTACATACACGTGCCGTACTGCGCGGCCCGCTGCGGCTATTGTGACTTCAACACCTACACGGCGGCCGATCTCGGCGGCGCCCTGGTCTCGTCGGTGGGTCTGACGACCTTCGTCGACATCGCCGGTGCCGAGATCCGCCTGGCCCGCCGGGTGCTGGGTGAGGTCGGGCGCCCGGTTTCGACGATCTTCCTGGGTGGCGGCACGCCCACGCTGCTGTCACCCGCTGATCTCGCCCGCCTGCCGCGGCTGATCGCCGACGAGTTCGGGCTCGCCGCGGACGCGGAGGTCACCACCGAGGCGAACCCGGAGTCCGTCGATCCCGCCCAGCTCGAGCAGCTGCGGGCCGCCGGCTACACCCGGATCTCGTTCGGCATGCAGAGTGATCGTCCGCATGTGCTCGCCGCGCTCGACTGCCGGCACACCCCGGGTCGGGTGTCCGAGGTGATGCGGTGGGCCCGCAAGGCCGGTTTCGAGCAGGTCAGCCTCGACCTGATCTACGGTGCGCCGGGGGAGTCGGACGCCGACTGGCTGGCCAGCCTGCGGGCCGCCGTCGACCTCGGCCCGGATCATGTCAGCGCCTACGCGCTCACCGTCGAGGACGGCACGAAGCTCGCCCGCCGGGTGCGCCGCGGTGAACTGCTCGAACCCGACGACGACCTGCTCGCCGACCGGTACGTGCTGGCCGACGAGGTGCTCGGCGCGGCCGGCCTGGCCAACTACGAGGTCAGCAACTGGGCGCGTGACCCCGCCGCCCGCTGCCAGCACAACCTCGGCTACTGGCGTGGGGACAACTGGTGGGGGTTCGGCCCCGGCGCCCACAGCCACGTCGGCGGCGTGCGCTGGTGGAACGTGCGCCATCCGGCGGAGTACGCGGCCCGGCTCGGCGCGGGGCGCAGTCCGGCGGCCGCCCGCGAGGAGCTTGACCCCGACACCCGACGGGTCGAGCGGATCATGCTCGGTGTGCGTCTCGCCGAGGGACTCGCCTTCGACGAGCTGGACGAGCCTGGCCGGGCCGCGGCGCGGGACCTGGCCCGCTCGGGTCTGGTCGAACCCGGCGGGCTGGAGTCGGATGTCGTGCGTCTTACCCGCCGTGGCCGGCTGCTCACCGACACGGTGGTACGCGCCCTGCTCGCCGACTGAGCCGTCCCGCCACATCCGGCGGGAACCTTGCCAGGAACCTCGTCGGTCTGTTGTGTGACGGCTTATGTTGGGTGCCTCGAGTCGGGGCGGCGGGCTACACTTGGCACTCGCAGTAGTCGAGTGCCAGGCCGGGTACCGGTCGGTGCAGGTCCGGCCAACCGGTCACGTCACGCCTGCCGAAGGGGGTGCGACCGCGTGCTGGAGGATCGGCGTCTGGAAGTCCTTCGTGCCATTGTGGAGGACTTCGTCCTGAGCAATGAGCCGGTGGGTTCCAAGGCGCTGGCGGAGCGGCACGGCCTCGGTGTCTCGCCCGCCACCGTGCGCAACGACATGTCCGCGTTGGAGGAAGAGGGCTACATCACGCAGCCCCACACCAGCGCCGGGCGGATTCCCACCGACAAGGGCTACCGACTGTTCGTCGACCGGCTCTCCGGCGTCAAGCCGTTGTCGCGGGCCGAACGGCGGGCGATCCAGAGCTTCCTGGAGGGCGCGGTCGACCTCGACGACGTGGTCAACCGCTCGGTGCGGCTGCTCGCCCAGCTCACCCGGCAGGTCGCCGTCGTGCAGTACCCGACGATGTCCAGCAGCAGCCTGCGCCACATCGAGGTCGTGCTGCTCAGCCCACGGCGGCTGCTCATGGTGATCATCACGGACACGGGTCGGGTCGGGCAGCGGATCATCGAGAGCCTGACTCCGGTGGACGAGGAGATCGTCGGCGAGCTGCGCCACACGCTCAACTGCGCGCTCGCCGGGCAGCGCCTGACCGATGCCCCCGAGGCCGTCTCGGTCCTGCCGGACCTGACCCGACCCGAGCTGCGGCCGTGTGTCGCGACGATGGCCGGGGCGGTGCTGGAGACCCTGGTGGAGCCGCAGGAGGAGCGGATCGCCATGGCCGGCACGGCCAACCTCACCCGCGCCACCGTCGACTTCGCCGACTCGCTGCGCTCGATCCTCGAGGCGCTCGAGGAACAGGTCGTGTTGATGAAGCTCATCGGGTCGGCGCGGGAGACCGGTACTGTAACAGTACGCATTGGCCGAGAAACGGACGTAGACGCCCTGCGGTCGACGGCGGTCGTGGCCACCGGCTACGGTCGTGGACCTTTCGCGCTGGGCGGCATGGGCGTGGTCGGGCCGATGCGGATGGACTATCCGTGGACGATGGCGACCGTGCGGGCCGTCGCCAAATACGTGGGTGAACTCTTGGGTGCAGACTGATGGCCGTGGACTACTACGCTGTTCTCGGCGTGCGTCGAGACGCGTCGAACGACGAGATCAAGCGGGCCTACCGCAAACTGGCCAGGGAACTGCATCCCGACGTCAACCCCGACCAGGAGGCGCAGCAGCGTTTCCGGAGCGTGACCGCCGCCTACGAGGTGCTGTCCGACCCGGAGAAGCGGCAGATCGTCGACCTCGGGGGTGACCCGCTGGCCCCCGGCGGGGGCGGCGGTGCCTCGCCGTTCGGCGCCGGTTTCGGTGGCCTCGGCGACATCATGGACGCGTTCTTCGGTGGTGGTTCCAGCCGTGGCCCGCGTTCGCGGGTGCGCCGCGGCAACGACGCGCTGCTGCGCATCGAACTCGACCTCGCCGAGACGGCCTTCGGTGCCACCCGCGAGATCACCGTCGACACCGCCTCGGTCTGCACGACCTGCACCGGTGCCGGCGCGATGCCGGGCACCCACCCGTCCACCTGCTCCACCTGCGCCGGTCGCGGCGAGGTCCAGCAGGTCACCCGCTCCTTCCTCGGGCAGATGGTCACCTCGCGTCCGTGCCCGCGCTGTTCGGGTACCGGCACGTTGATCGAGCACCCGTGTCGGGACTGCGGCGGTGACGGCCGGGTCCGTAAGCGCCGCACCCTCACCGTCAAGATCCCCTCCGGGGTGGAGGACGGGATGCGCATCCGGCTCTCCGGGGAGGGCGAGGTCGGCCCGGGCGGTGGGCCCTCCGGTGACCTGTACGTCGAGGTGTCCGAGCGGCAGCACGCGGTGTTCACCCGGGAGGGCGACGACCTGCACTGCGAGCTCCCCCTGCCGATGACCTCGGCGGCGCTGGGCACGTCCGCCACCTTGGAGACGCTCGACGGCACCGAGACGATCGCCCTCAAGCCCGGCACCCAGCCGGGCGAGGTCATCCGCCTCGCCGGCCGTGGGGTGCCGCACCTGCGCGCCGCCGGCCGTGGTCACCTGCACATCCACATCAACGTGGAGACGCCGACGAAGCTCGACGCCGAGCAGGAGCGGTTGCTGCGCGAGCTCGCCAAGCTGCGCGACGAGGAAGCCCCGGTGATCGTCGGCGGGGCGACCGGTGGTGGCGCCAGCGGGCTGTTCCGCCGCCGAGGTTCACGGCGCGGGCGCTGAGGACCGAGGACCCCCGCTGACCAACGCCCTGTTCCACCTGCGCCCGCTGCCCGCGGGCGAGGTCGTCACCCTGGCCGGTCCCGAGGGCCGGCACGCGGCCACGGTGCGCCGGTTGCGCCCCGGTGAGCCGGTTGATCTCACCGACGGCGCCGGCTGGGCGCTGGAATGCGAGGTCGTCGCCGTCCGCCGGGACGAGATCGACTGCGCCGTGCGACGGCGGGTCGAGGCGGCGGCGCCCGGCGTGCGCCTGGTCGTCGCCCAGGCGCTGGTCAAGGGGGATCGCGGGGAACGCGCCGTGGAGATGCTCACCGAGGTCGGCGTCGACGAGATCGTGCCGTTCGCGGCGGCCCGCTCGGTGGTCCGCTGGGAGGGTGAGCGCGGTGCCCGGGCGCGGGAACGCTGGGTCCGCACCGCGCAGGAGGCGGCCAAACAGTCCCACCGCCTGCACTGGCCGACGGTCGCGCCGCTGGCGAGCCTCGCCGAACTCGCCCGCCGGGCCGCCACCGCGACCACCGTCGCCGTCACCCTGCACGAGCAGGCCACGCACGGGCTCGTCGGACTGCTGCGCGAGCGGCCGGGCAGCGACGACCGGCCGGGCGACGGTGGGATGGGGGAGATCCTGCTCGTCGTCGGGCCCGAGGGCGGCCTCACCGACGCCGAGGTGGACGACCTGCGCACGGCGGGTGCGGCGGTGGCCCGGCTCGGGCCGACCGTGCTGCGGACGTCGACCGCCGGAGTGGTCGCCGCGTCGATCGTGCTGGCCGAACTCGGTCGTTGGGACGGGTCGGGCTGAGGTTGGCTAGACTGGATATTCGACACTGCAGGTAACCCCACAGCCGAGAGGTGCCGCGGCCGTCACCGGCCGCTCTCTATGCCCGAATCCGCCACGCCTTCCGGCGCGTCGCCCGCCCCGGGAACGACGCGCATCGTCGTTCCCGGACCGCACAGCATGGTGAGCCTGCTCGGCCATCAGGACGAGCTGCTGCGCACCATCGAAGGGGCCGTCGCCGCCGACATCCACGTCCGCGGCAACGAGATCACCATCACCGGTGCGCCGGCCGACAACGAGCTCGCCAGGAAACTGTTCGTCGAGCTCATCGCACTGCTCGACGCCGGTACGGAACTCACCCCGCAGCACGTCGACCATTGTCTGGCGATGCTGCGCAGCGGAGCGCAGGAGCGCCCCGCCGAGGTCCTCACCCTCAACATCCTGTCGAACCGTGGTCGCACGATCCGGCCGAAGACGCTCAACCAGAAGCGTTACGTCGACGCGATCGACGCCCACACCATCGTGTTCGGTATCGGTCCCGCCGGCACCGGCAAGACCTATCTGGCGATGGCGAAGGCCGTGCAGGCGCTGCAGGCGAAGAAGGTCAACCGGATCATCCTGACCCGTCCGGCGGTGGAGGCGGGGGAGCGGCTCGGCTTCCTGCCCGGCACCCTGTACGAGAAGATCGACCCGTATCTGCGGCCGCTGTACGACGCGTTGCACGACATGATCGATCCGGATTCGATTCCCCGGCTGATGCAGAGCGGCACGATCGAGGTCGCGCCACTGGCCTACATGCGTGGCCGGACCCTCAACGACGCGTTCATCATCCTGGACGAGGCGCAGAACACCTCGCCCGAGCAGATGAAGATGTTCCTGACCCGACTCGGCTTCGGTGCCAAGATCGTCGTCACGGGCGACATCACCCAGGTTGACCTGCCCAGCGGCACCCGCAGTGGCCTGCGGGTGGTCCGCGAGATCCTCGACGGGCTGGACGACGTCCACTTCGCGTCGCTGACCAGCGCCGATGTGGTTCGTCACCGGCTGGTCGGCGAGATCGTCGACGCCTACGCCCGCTGGGACGCCGCCGAGGACGCGGGCGCAGCGGGCGCGGGCTCGGGTGCTGCTGGTGCGGGTGCGTCGTCGGCTTCGGGTCGATCCGCCCGTCGGGACCGACGGTGACCGTTCCGGCGGTCGGAGAGGACCGCTGATGGCCGTGTTCGTCGCGAACGAGTCCGGCGCCACCGAGGTCGACGAGGTGCTGCTGACGGCGCTCGCCCGGTTCGTCCTGGACGCGATGAAGGTCAGCCCGCTCGCGGAGCTGTCCGTCCTGCTCGTCGAGGAAAAGGCCATGACCGACCTGCACGTGCGGTACATGGGCGAGGAGGGTCCCACCGACGTCCTGTCGTTCGCGCAGGACGAGGCCTTCGACGCCTCCTGGTCGGAGTCCGGCGACGATGATCCGACGCTGCTGCTCGGCGATGTCGTGCTCTGCCCGTCGGTCGCGCATCGCCAGGCCGAGCAGGCCGGGCACGCGTTCGAACGTGAGCTGCACCTGCTGTGCACCCACGGCATCCTGCACCTGCTCGGGTTCGACCACGCCGAGCCGGACGAGGAACGCGAGATGTGGAAGATCCAGAACCGGCTGCTGTCCGCCTGGGACACCGCGGTGAAGGCCACCCCCACCCGGCCTGCCACGACCACCGGCGAGGCCACCCGCGGGGGCACGTCCACGGTGGACGGGCCGGCGGACGCGGCGGGCGCGTCCGGTGCCGCGGGCGGAACATCCGACGCGGGTGCGGGCACGGGTGCGGCGGGCGGGACTGGCGAGACCGGTCCGGCCGACGAACGCTGACCGGAGATCGTCGACGATGAGCTCCGGCACGCTGATACTGCTCTTCCTGACCGTGGTCGGTTCCCTGGCCGCCGCCGGCTTCGGCTGCGTGGACGCGGCCCTGACCCGGGTCTCGCGGGTCGCCGTCGACACGTTCGCCCGGGCGGGTCGGGCCGGCGCGGCGAGCCTGTCACTGATCGTCACCGACCCCGGCCGTTACCTGGCGCCGCTGCTGTTGCTGCGGATCGCCGCCGAGATGCTGGCGGCGGCCTGCCTGACCGTGCTGTTCGTCCATGCCTACGGCTCCGGCTTCGCCGCGGTCGGACTGGGCGCGCTGGTGGCGACACTGATCGCCTACATCCTCGTCGGCGTGATGTTTCGGACCGTCGGCCGCCAGCACGCACCCGGGGTGGCCCTGGCCACCGCCGGTATCACGGTGCGGCTGGCCCGCATCCTCGGCCCGCTGCCCCGACTGCTCATCGCGTTCGGTAACGCGGTGACCCCCGGCCCCGGCTACCGCGACGGGCCGTTCGCCTCCGAGGCGGAACTGCGTGACCTGGTCGACCTCGCGCAGGAGAACGAGGTCATCGAACGCGAGGAACGCGACATGATCGCGTCCGTGTTCGAGCTCGGCGACACCGTGGTACGTGAGGTGATGGTGCCCCGCCCGGACATGGTGTTCATCGAGTCGACCAAGTCTATGCGCCAGGCCCTCTCACTGGCGCTGCGCAGCGGGTTCTCCCGCGTCCCGGTCATCGGCGACAGCGTGGACGACGTGGTCGGGATCGCGTTCCTCAAGGACATGGTCCGCCACGAGCGCGCCGAGGACGCCCCGACGCACGACACCGCCGGCGCGGGACGCGACACGGTCGTGTCGGGACACGAGGTCGCCGTCGCGGAGATCATGCGGGCACCGGCCCTGGTGCCCGAGAGCAAGCCCGCCGACGACCTGCTGCGTGAGATGCAGGCCTCCCGCACCCACATGGCGATCGTCATCGACGAGTACGGTGGAACAGCCGGCCTGGTGACCATCGAGGACATCCTCGAGGAGATCGTCGGTGAGATCACCGACGAGTACGACAACGAGGTGGCCCCGGTGGAGTGGCTCGACGCCGACACCGCTCGGGTAACCGCCCGCCTCGACGTGGACGATCTCGGTGAGATGTTCGATCTGGACGTCGACGAACTTCCCCGGGCGGACGACTCGGTCACCGTCGGCGGCCTGCTGGCGACCGCCCTTGGTCGGGTTCCGATCCCGGGTTCCAGCGCGACCGTCGCCGGCCTGCGGCTGACGGCCGAGCGGGCGGCGGGTCGCCGCAACCAGATCGGCACGATCGTCGTCGCCCGGCGGCCCGCCCCGGCGTCCGGCGAGGCACCCGCCACCAACGGTTCGTCGAAGCAGAGCGCGGCAGAGCAGCGAAAGGTGATCTCGTGACGACCGATCCGTCCGTGTCCGGCCCGGTTGCGGCTGTCGGCGGGCCTGGCCCGGAGCTTGCCGCCGAGGACGCGAAACTGCTCGTGCTGGCTCGCTCCGCCCGCCTGCGCGCCTATGTCCCCACCGGAGCCGTCGCCCAGGGCGCGGCCCTGCGGGACACCGACGGCCGCACCTACAACGCCGCGACCCTCGGCCTCGCCCGCCCGGAGCTCGCCATCTCGGCGTTGCGTGCGGCGATCGCCGCGGCCGTGTCCAGCGGTGCCCGGCGTTTCGAGGCCGCCGCCGTCGTCACCGGCGAGTCCACCTCCGACCTGGCGGCCGGCCCGAGCGCCGATGACCTGGCCACCCTGGCCGAGTTCGGCACCGGCGTTCCGGTGTTCGTGGCCGGACCCGACGGCGTTCTGCGCGCAAGGACCACCAGCTGACATGGCCGCCTCCCGCTCCACCCGCTCATCGGGCGGTTCCCGTGCCACCGGTGGTTCCCGGCCGCTGGCCGCCGCGTCGTCCAACCTGGTGCCGGTGGGCGAGAGCCCGCCCGGCTACCGGGCCGGGTTCGCCTGCTTCGTGGGCCGGCCCAACGCCGGCAAGTCCACGCTCACCAACGCCCTCGTCGGGTCCAAGGTGGCCATCACCAGCGGCCGGCCGCAGACCACCCGGCACGCCATCCGCGGCATCGTGCACCGCGACGACGCCCAGCTCATCCTCGTCGACACCCCCGGCCTGCACCGGCCGCGGACCCTGCTCGGCCAACGGCTCAACGACGTCGTGCGGGCCACGCTCTCCGAGGTGGATCTCGTCGGGTTCTGCATGCCCGCCGACGAGCCGCTGGGCCGCGGCGACCGGTTCATCGCCGAGGAACTGGCCCGGCTGCCCAAGCGCACCCCGATCATCGCGATCCTCACCAAGACCGACAAGGTCGCCGACCACGACCGGGTCGGCGCGCGCCTGCTGGAGGTCGCCAAACTCGGCGACTTCCATGACATCGTCCCCGTCAGCGCCGTGCGCTCCTTCCAGGTGGACGTGCTCGCCGACGTGCTCGTCTCGCACCTGCCCACCGGCCCCGTGCTCTACCCCGACGGTGAACTCACCGACGAGCCGGAGCAGGTCATGGTCGCCGAACTCGTCCGGGAAGCCGCGTTGGAGGGTGTTCGCGACGAGCTGCCGCACTCCCTGGCCGTCGTCGTCGAGGAGATGATTCCCCGCGAGGACCGCCCCGCCGATCGTCCGCTGCTGGACGTGCGGGTCCATGTCTTCGTGGAACGTCCCAGCCAGAAGGCGATCGTCATCGGCGCCGGCGGCTCCCGACTCAAGGACGTCGGTTCCCGGGCCCGCTCGCAGATCGAGGCGCTGCTCGGCACCCCCGTCTTCCTCGACCTGCACGTCAAGGTGGCCAAGGACTGGCAACGCGACCCCCGCCAGCTGCGTCGTCTGGGCTTCTGACCCGACCGCCGCTACGCGTCGTCTCGTCCCGTCCGGCGCCACCAGCCTCGTCGAGGCCGCTGTGGGCTCGTGCTGGTCGACGTGTCGGCGTCCTGCGGTGCCGCTGGTCCTGATCCGCCCCCTGGCGGAGCAGGGGCCTCTGGTGGCGCGGCGGGCTCGTCCGAGGGCGTGGTGGGGGCGATCGGGGGAAGCGGTGCGGGTGGGGTGTGCAGGGCGGGGGCGGTGTCGTCGAGGGCGGCGAGGATGAGGGCCTGGCGGTTGGTGAGGATGAAGGTCTTGAGCTCGGAGGGTTGCAGGGCGTAGCGAGCCAGCTTCTTGCTGTACAGGTCGATGCGCTCGACGTCGTAACGGCCTTTGGCGGGGTTGGAGAACTCCTCCCCGGTGCGTAGCGAGAGGTCCATCGAGACCAGCCGGCAGACGAAGAAGTGGGACACGGCGAGACCACCGTTGCGGGGTGGGCTCATGAAGAACACCGGTTGGACGCGGTCGACGACCGCACCGAGCTCCTCGGCGAGCTCCCGGTGCAGAGCAGCCTCCACCGAGGCGTCCTCGGGGTCCACCCCGCCGCCCGGGGTTGACCAGTACGGCTTGCGCTTGGGCAGGGTCCGGCGGAACAGGATCAGCTGTCCGCTGTCGTCGATCAGAATCGCCCGCGCCGCCCGCCGCACCACCCGCACCCAGCCATCATCCGCAATGACCGGGGTGTCGTGCGGGGATGTCCCGGCTCGCCGTAGGGGCGGGCACGATGCGTGAGGCCGTCCATACCAGCAGTTCTCGGATGCGGGAGGGTCGGATACGGGCGGTCGCATGGCGGGCCGGGCACCAGGCAACGGGGAGCCACCGGACGTCCTGTCGACGCGGGCGCGGAGACGTCGGGCTACCTCGCTTTACCCCCCCGCCGGGGGCTCGTGCAACCATGGGCGGGTGCCGGTGTATCGCGATGAAGGGGTGGTGCTGCGTACGACCCCGCTCGCCGAGGCCGATCGCATCATCACAGTGCTGACCCGGCGCACCGGGCGGGTGCGGGCCGTGGCCAAGGGAGTGCGCAGGACATCCTCCCGCTTCGGCTCCCGCCTGGAGCCGGGGACGTACGTCGACCTGCTGCTGCACGAGGGGCGGGCGCTGGACACGGTCACCCAGGCCGACATCATCGCGCCCTACGGCACGACGATCGCCATCGACTACGCCCGGCACACAGCGGCCGCGGTGATGCTGGAGACCGCCGAACGGCTCGCCAGCGAGGAGCGTCAGCCGGCGCTGCGACTGTTCCTGCTGCTCGTCGGCGGCCTGCGCACGCTCGCGGCCGGGGAGCGCCCCCCGCCGCTGGTGCTGGACGCCTTCGTGCTGCGTGCGCTGGCGGTGTCCGGGTACGGGATGGCGCTCGACGACTGCGCCCGGTGCGGGGAGCCGGGTGAGCATCTGTCGCTGTCCGTCGCGGGCGGCGGAATGGTGTGTGCCCGGTGTCGTCCGCACGGCGCGGCGTCGGTGTCGGCCGGGGCGGTGGCGTTGCTGACCGATCTGCTGCGCGGCGAGTGGGACGGCGCACTGCGCAGCGACCTGCGGGCCCGGCGGGAGGCCGGTGGCATCGTCGCGGCCTACCTCCAGTGGCACATCGAGCGAGGGCTGCGCGCGCTGCCGCATCTGGAACGGGCGTGAGGATATGGCCGGGGTGGGGGGGATGCGCTGCAGGGGAGCGAAGGCGGACATGGTGAGGTGTACGGCGACAACGGCGGCGACGGCGGTCAGCCGGATGGTGCCGGCAGGGGGACGGTGTGGCGATGGCAGGTGACGACGTGGCGGACAACGGCGTGGCGGACAGCGGCGTGACGGGCGACGGTGTGCGGGCCGGCGGTGCGGCGGCCGGCGGTGTGACGGATGACGGCTCGGCGCTGCCCCGGCCGGATCTCGGGAGGTAGGCAGTGACTGTTCGAAATGATCTGGCGACTCGCTTTCGGGAGCCGCACCCGCACCCGTCCGGAGCCCGGCCCCCGGCGCTGCCGGCGAACCTGATCCCCAAGCACGTGGGCATCGTGATGGACGGCAACGGCCGATGGGCGAAGGTGCGCGGGCTCGCCCGGACCAAGGGCCACGAGGCCGGCGAGGACGCGCTGTTCGACTGCGTCGAGGGCGCGATCGAACTCGGTGTCCGCTGGTTGTCGGTGTACGCGTTCTCGACGGAGAACTGGAAGCGCTCCCCGGAGGAGGTCGCCTTCCTGATGCGTTTCACCGACCGCGTGTTCGGCCGCCGCATCGACGACATGGACGCCCTCGGCGTTCGGGTCCGCTGGGCGGGACGGCGACCGCGGCTGTGGGGCAACGTGATTCGCCGCCTGGAGGCGTCCGAGGAGCTCACCCGGGACAACGACCGGCTCACCCTGGTGATGTGCGTCAACTACGGCGGTCGTGCGGAGATCGCCGACGCCGCCGCCGCGATCGCCCGGGACGTCCGGGAGGGCCGGCTGCGCCCGGACCGGATCGACGAGGCCACGGTTGGCCGCTACCTGGACGAGCCCGACATGCCCGATCTGGACCTGGTCATCCGCACCTCCGGGGAGAAACGTCTGAGCAACTTCCTGCTCTGGCAGGCCGCCTACGCCGAGCTCTCCTTCGTCGACACCCTGTGGCCCGATTTCGACCGCCGCCACCTGTGGTCCGCCTGCGAGGAGTTCGCCCGCCGGGACCGTCGCTACGGCGGTACCGTCGCCCATCGTGCCTGACCCCGCGCCTCCGGTGCTCGCGCAGATCACCTTCCAGCTCCCCGCCGCCCCCGACCCGACGGTGGACGGGCCCGCATTGGGCGGGCCCGGGTCGGAGGGGTCTGGGCTGGACGGGCCTGGGCTGGCTGAGTCGGTGTCGGATGTCGCGGGGGCTGGATTCGCCGTCTCGGCACGCGCGGCACTGGCGGCGCTGGCGCGGTGCGCCGGGTTTCGTAGCGGACGACTGGCCCGCGCCCTGGACGCGCCCGGGACCTGGCTGCTCACCACCGAATGGGACGGCCCCGGCGCCTGGCGGCGGGCGCTGTCCTCGTTCGACGTGCGGTGCACGCTGACGCCCCTGCTCGTCCATGCCGTGGACGCCCCGGGCTCCTTCGAGGTACTCGCCGAGGTCACGGCGCTCGCCGAGGTCACGGCGCTCGCCGAGGTCACGGTGTCCGCCGAGGTCACGGTGCCCGCGACAGCCGGGCTCGAGCCGGGGAGGTCGTCGCGGGTCTACCGCTCCGACCGGGCCGCCGATGCCGATGTCGCGGCGCCCGGGCTCGGCCTCGACCGGTAGGCCTGGGCGGTCCTTCCTGGATCGGGGGGCCGGGGCGGCCAGAACCGCGATGTGGTCGCTGGGCACGGTCAGGACAGGGGAGCCCTCACGGCGTTGAAGTGTCGGTGCCGACCGGTAGCCTCAAGGCGACCGTGCAGAGCCGAGGAGCCGAGGCCAGACCGATGTTGACCATGCAGGACGCTTTGCTGGCGCTGACCCGCTACTGGACCGACCGGGGCTGCATGATCATGCAGCCGTTCAACACCGAGGTCGGCGCCGGTACGCTCAACCCGGCGACGGTGCTGCGGGTACTTGGTCCCGAGCCGTGGCGGGTGGCGTATGTGGAGCCCTCGGTGCGTCCGGATGACTCACGCTACGGGCAGAACCCCAACCGGTTGCAGACGCACATCCAGTTCCAGGTGATCCTCAAGCCCGACCCCGGCAACGCCCAGGAACTCTACCTGGGTAGCCTCGCGGCGATCGGGGTGGATACCGCCGCCCACGACGTCCGGTTCGTGGAGGACAACTGGGCGTCCCCGGCGCTTGGCGCGTGGGGCCTGGGCTGGGAGGTCTGGCTCGACGGGTTGGAGATCACCCAGTTCACCTACTTCCAGCAGGCCGGTGGGCAGAGTCTGGACGCGATCAGCGTCGAGATCACCTACGGCATGGAGCGCATCCTCATGGCGCTGCAGGGGGTGCGTCACTTCAGTGAGCTCACGTATGCCCCGGGAGTGTCGTACGGGGAGGTGTTCGGCCAGTCGGAATACGAGATGTCGCGGTACTACCTCGACGACGCCGACATCGACACCGTCCGGCGGATGTACGCGGACTACGCCGGCGAGGCCCGCCGGCTGATCGACGCACGGCTTCCCGTGCCGGCGCACTCGTATGTCCTGAAGTGCTCGCACGCGTTCAACATCCTCGACTCCCGGGGGGCGGTGTCCACGACCGAGCGGGCGACCTCGTTCGCGCAGATGCGCGGGCTGTCCCGTGAGGTCGCGGCGCTGTGGCGGGAACGGCGCGAGGAACTCGGTCATCCGCTGGGCATCGCCGAGCCGCCGGCACCGGCCGTCGCGGCCACGGGGGGCGCGCCGGTGGTGGCACCCTCGACGCTGCTGTTCGAGATCGGCACCGAGGAGCTGCCGGCCGTCGAGGTGACCCGGACGATCGCGGCCGTGCGCGCGGGGCTGGTCGAGCGGCTGGCCGCGACCCGCCTCACCCATGGCGAGGTGCGGGTGACGGGCACCCCGCGGCGCATCGTCGCCGTCGTCGACGAGGTCGCCCCGCGCGAGCCGGACGTCGAACGCGTGGTGCGTGGGCCGCGGGCGTCGGCCGCCTACGACGCGGCCGGTGCTCCCACGAAGGCCGCCCTCGGTTTCGCCCGCGGCCAGGGCGCCGACGCGGCGGACCTGCGGACCGTCGACCATCGCGGGGTCGAGCACGTCGCGCTGGTGCGGACCGACACCGGCCGCGACGCCCTTGAGGTGCTGGCCGGGCTGCTCGGTGATGTGGTGGCGGGGCTGCGCGGCGAGCGCAACATGCGGTGGAACGACCCGGCCCTGTCGTTCAGCCGGCCGGTGCGCTGGCTGGTCGCGCTGCTCGGCGAGACGGTGGTGCCGGTGGCGGTGGCCAGCCTCGCCGCCGGGCGGACCACCCGCGGCCACCGGCGAGCGGGCTCCCCGCTGATCGAGGTGAGCCAGGCCGCCGGGTATCCCGAGCTGCTCGCGGCGCACGGCATCCTGCTCGACCCGGCGGAGCGCCGCGAGGTGATCGTCGAGCGGGCCGCGAAGCTCACCGCCAACCAGGGCGGGCACATCGACCCGGTCGCCGACGCCGGCACACTCGCGGAGGTGACGAACCTGGTGGAGTATCCGCGGCCGCTGCTCGGCGCCTTCGAGGCCCGTTTCCTCGAGCTGCCCGCCGAGATCCTCACCACCGTCATGCGCAAGCACCAGCGTTACCTGCCGGTGCGGGACTCCTCCGGCCAGCTGCTGCCCGCGTTCGTCGCGGTACCCGACGGGCAGGTCGACGAGGCGCTGGTGCGCGCCGGCAACGAGGACGTGATCCGCGCACGGTTCGCCGACGCCGCGTTCTTCTACGACGCAGACGTCACGGTCGGGCTCGAGACGTTCCGGGCGAATCTGGCCCGACTCACCTTCGAGCAGCGCCTCGGTTCGGTCGCCGACCGGGCCGACCGGATCGGCGCGCTCGCCCGCGCACTCGCCGACGAGATCGGCCTCGTCGACGACGAGCGGGTCACCCTCGACCGGGCCGCGGCCCTGGCCAAGTTCGACCTGGCCACCCAGATGGTGATCGAGCTGTCCAGCCTGGCCGGCACGATGGCCCGCGAGTACGCCCGGCGCGCCGGGGAGACCGAGGCGGTCGCCCTCGCCCTGTTCGAGATGGAACTGCCCCGACGCGCCGGCGATGAGCTGCCCGCGTCGACGCCCGGCGCCCTGCTGGCCCTCGCCGACCGGCTTGACCTGCTCGTCGGCCTGTTCGCCCTGGACGCGGCCCCCACCGGAAGCTCCGATCCGTTCGGGCTGCGCCGCGCTGCCCTCGGCGCGGCGGCGATCCTCGCCGGCCAGCCGCGCCTGGCTGGCCTCTCGGTGGCCGACCTGCTCGCCCGCGCGGCCCAGCGCACCCCCGTGCCGGTCAGCGCCGAAGCACTCCAGGCCGCCGAGGTGTTCGTCCGCGGGCGGTACGCCCAGCAGCTGCTCGACAGCGGTGTCGACCACCGGCTGGTGACGGCCGTCGGGCCGCTCACCGGCACGCCCGTGCGGGCCGCCGACACCCTGGCGACCCTGCGCACCCTGCTCGAACAGCCCGGTTTCGCGGTCCTCACCGCCGCGCTGCAACGAGTCCGCCGGATCGTCCCCGCCGGCACCCCCGCCACGGTCGATGCAGCCCGGCTCACCGAACCCGCCGCCGCCCGCCTGCTGGGCGCGGTCACCGACCTGGCCGCCCGCCTCACCACCGGCACCGCACCAGCCGGCATCGTGTCAGGCGGCACCGCGCCCGGGGCTGTCCCGCTCGCCGAGCTCGTGGCGGCGGCCACGGCGGTGGAACTGCCGGCGGCTGTCGACGGCTTCTTCGACGGGCTCATGGTGATGGATCCCGACCCGGCCGTGCGCGCGGCCCGGCTGGGGCTGCTCGCCCGCATCCGCGACCTCACCGCGGGCACCCTGGACTGGGAAGCACTCGGTTAGCCCAGCCCGAACGGACCGGTCCGTTGTGCCTGTCAACTGGCCCCTTCCGGCCGGTTGACGGCTGATGTGGCCGGTTTTGACGGGTTGCTGTGGGCGGGACCGTCTGGGCGGGGACGGGAGGGGCTAACGTCCTGCGAGTGGGTCTGTCCGTTCCTGGCCGAGTCGTCCGACCATTTCGAGCTTTTCGTCCGTTCAGCGCGGACTGGTATCGCGTCCGCTGGTGGCGGTGGGCGATCCGGGTCGCGGCGACGCTGACCGTCGGGTCGGTCGTGCTGGCGGCGGTGACGGTCGTCCAGGTGTGGTGGGTCGGGCGGGAGGATCACCATCCCCGCTCGGACGCGCTGGTCGTGCTGGGGGCGTCCCAGTACGACGGACGTCCCTCCGCGGTGTTCGCCGCTCGCCTCGACCACGCCGCGGTGCTCTTTCGCGCCGGCGTCGCACCAGTGGTGATCACGATCGGTGGCAAGCAGCCGGGCGACCGGTACACCGAGGCCGAGGCCGGCGCCGCGTATCTGCGTCGCCACGGCGTTCCGGCCGAAAAGGTGATCGTGATTCCCGAGGGATCGGACACACTCGGGTCACTGACGGCGGTCGCCGGTGTCATGAACGCCCGGCACCTGCGCTCCACGGTCATCGTCACCGATCCATGGCACAGCCTGCGTTCCCGCACGATGGCCCGCGATCTGGGCCTGGCCGCGCAGACCTCGCCCGTCACCAGCGGGCCGTCCGTTCATGGAATCGACACCAGGTTCCACTACATCGTGCGCGAGGGAATTGGTTACCGTTGGTACCAGCTGTTCCACCGCGCCTCGCCGCCGGAGGCCACGTCCAGCGCGGTGTGACCGAAAATCCGGGGCAGCTCGCGGTTACCGAGCCCTCCGAGGTGCGGCTGCGGTTGGCGCTCACCGTTCGTCGATGTGACCTATCAGCGGCTCGTGCGGCCCCCTTCGGCGGTCAGCCGCGCTGGTACGGTTCGGATCGCCGGGCGGAAGGGTAGTGCGACGAACAGTAGTGGCGCAAGGCAGCAATGCGGGCCACGCGGCGTGTGACACCTGACGATCACCGTAGAGGATCACAATAAGGAGACTGGTGTGGCAACTCCCGTAACCGAGGGCGCGGTCGGTACGGCCGATCTGAAGACGGTCCGGGAACTCGCACAGCAGCTGCGGGTCGACTCGGTGCGTTCGAGCACCTCCGCCGGCTCCGGGCACCCCACCTCGTCGATGTCCGCGGCGGACGTGCTGGCCGTGCTGGTCGCCCGGCATCTGCGCTACGACTGGGACAACCCCGAGGATCCGGCCAACGACCACCTCATCTTCTCGAAGGGGCACGCGTCCCCGCTGCTCTACTCGGTCTACAAGGCCGTCGGCGTGGTCACCGACCATGAGCTGATGAACGGCTACCGCCGCTTCGGCGAGCGGTTGCAGGGCCACCCCACCCCGATCCTGCCCTGGGTCGACGTGGCCACGGGTTCGCTGGGCCAGGGTCTGCCCGACGCGGTCGGTGTCGCGATCGCCGGCAAGTACCTCGACAAGTCCCCCTACCGGGTCTGGGTGCTCTGTGGCGACAGTGAGATGGCCGAGGGTTCGATCTGGGAGGCGCTGGACAAGGCCGCCTACTACCAGCTGACGAACCTCGTCGCGATCGTGGACGTCAACCGGCTCGGCCAGCGCGGCCCGACCGAGATCGGCTGGGACCTCGACCGTTACGCCAAGCGGGTGGAGGCGTTCGGCGCCCGCGCCATCGTCATCGACGGGCACGACATCGACGCGATCGACGCGGCCCTCGCCGACGCCGAGGACGCGAGCCGCCCGACGGTCATCCTCGCCCGCACCCGCAAGGGTGAGGGGTTCTCCGAGATCGCCGACAAGGAGAACTGGCACGGCAAGCCGCTGCCAGCGGACATGGCGGCCCGCGCGATCGTCGAGCTCGGTGGAGAGCGTGACCTGCGGGTGCGCGGCCCGGTTCCGGGACCGGAGCTGCCCCGGCCGGCCCCCGTCCAGCGCCCCACGATCACCCTGCCGACCTTCGAGCTCGGCACCAAGGTCGCCAGCCGCAAGGCCTACGGCCAGGCGCTGGCCGCCATCGGTGCGCGCACCGACGTGGTCGCACTGGACGCCGAGGTCAGCAACTCCACCCACGCCGAGGACTTCGGCAAGGTCCACCCCGAGCGTTTCTTCGAGATGTTCATCGCCGAGCAGCAGCTCGTGGCGACAGCGGTGGGTCTGTCGGTGCGCGGGTACGTGGCGTTCGCGTCCACGTTCGCGGCCTTCTTCTCCCGTGCCTACGACTTCATCCGGATGGCGGCGATCTCCCAGGTCGACATCCGACTGGCCGGTAGCCACGCGGGCGTCGAGATCGGCGCGGACGGTCCGTCCCAGATGGCGCTGGAGGACCTGGCGATGCTGCGGGCCGTGCACGGCTCGACGGTGCTCTACCCCAGCGACGCCACGTCCACGGCGAAGCTGGTCGAGGTGATGGCCGATCTGTCCGGTATCAGCTACCTGCGCACGACCCGTGGGGCCTACCCCGTGCTCTACGGCCCGGACGAGCCGTTCGCGCCCGGTGGCTCGAAGGTGCTGCGCCGTACGGATGCCGACACCGTCACACTCATCGGTGCCGGTGTGACCCTGCACGAATCGCTCGCGGCCGCCGACACGCTGGCCGTCGAGGGTGTCAGCGCCCGGGTGATCGACCTCTACTCGGTCAAGCCGGTCGATGCCGCCACGGTGCTCGAGGCGGCGCGGGCCACCGGTGGGCGCATCGTGATCACCGAGGACCACTACCCCGAAGGTGGTCTGGCGAGCGCGGTGCTCGCGGCGTTGGACGACAGCGGCCTCCCGCTGTCGGTGCGCCACCTCGCGGTGCGGTCGCTGCCCGGCTCGGGCACGCCCGTCGAACTGTTGGACGCCGCCGGTATCTCGGCGCCGCACATCGTCGACGCGGCGCGCGACCTGCTGCGCTGAGCCCGCGGGGCTGAGCGGCGGCCGTCGCCGAACGAGGTGGCGTCCGCCGAGCGGTGACGGAACCGGAACGAAAACGGGGCCGGGGGGATCGATCCCCCCGGCCCCGTTCGTTCTGCGGATGTGCTGCCACCGTCCGGCATGATCGCCGGCCCAGTCGCGGCCGCCGGCCCGCCTGCCGACGGCTCAGTCGTCGCCCGCGGGCGACGGTGCCCCACCGAAGGTCATGTCGACCAGCGTGAGGTAGAGCCGGTCCGGGCGCGGCAGGAACTTGATGTTCGACAGCGCCTGGTCCTGCCCGGCGGACTCGACCACGAACTCGCCGTAGCCGAGCAGCCGCCCCATGGGGTCGCGGTTGTAGGTCAGGTCCGTGATCTTGGACAGTGGCATCGTCTGGACCTTGCGGAAGAAGATCCCGGACACCTTGAGCAGGCGCTTGTCCGTGATCATCAGGTGGTCGAACTGCCAGTCCGCGAGCTTCCAGAGCATGCGCAGGATCATGAAGAGCGCGAAGTACCACAGCAGGATGGTGATGAAGCCCGCGTCGACGTCCTGCGCGGCGAACAGGACGTTCGCCGCCAGGGAGAGCACCACCGACCCCGCCGTCTGCAGGAAGACGGGGAGCAGGATCGCCCAGTGCTGGCGGACCATCATGACCAGGCGCTCCTGTGAGGCCAGGTACTTCGTGTCGCGCTGAGCCGGATCTGGCAGTTGGAGTCTCACCACGATCTCAGTCTCCCAGAGATCGTGGCTTGCTGGGCACCGATCCCACACCGAGACGTCGCGGCAGGCGTCAACTGCCTCGCGGTCCGGTCGGGGACCCCCGGTACGGCCGGGGGAGCCGCCGGGGTCACAGCGCGGTGTCGCTCACAAACTCGGAGACCCCGTTGGCCCATGACTGCAGCCATCCGAACACGCGGTCGATGATACTTGCGGCACTGTTCGGTGCAGTCACCACGAAGAAGATGAGGAATGCGATCGCGGCGTACTTGACGAGTTTGTCCACGGCGGGCCTCCGGGCCGATTTGGTGAGGGGTGCGCACAAAGTATCGTCGCAGCGATCCGTCGGAGTCCGCAGATCGGCCCGATACCCTCAGGATCGTGGTCGCAGAGTGGTATGGCTGGTTGGATACAGTCCGTCGGGTCGCGGAGCGCCCGAAGGCTACACCGCAGCCGCGTAGTCCCTTCGCCCGGGATCGTGCCCGGGTGCTCCACTCGAGCGCATTGCGCCGTCTGGCAGGGAAAACGCAGGTCGTGGGGCCGCTCGACGACGACTTCCCGCGGACCAGGCTCACCCACTCGCTGGAGACGGCCCAGGTCGGTCGGGAGCTCGCCGAGCAGCTCGGCGCGGACCCCGATCTCGTCGACACCGCCTGCCTGGCGCATGACCTGGGCCATCCCCCATTCGGGCATAATGGCGAGCTGGCGCTGGACATCGCGGCCGCGTCGTGTGGTGGCTTCGAGGGCAACGCGCAGAGCCTGCGCGAGCTGACGAGGCTGGAAACCAAGATCGTCGACGAGGGCGGCCGCAGCGCCGGTCTCAACCTCACCCGGGCGAGCCTGGACGCGGCGACGAAATACCCGTGGGCACGCGGCGCGGGGCCGGACCCGCGGACGCCGAAGTACGGTGCCTACTCCGACGACCTGGCCATCCTGGACTGGCTTCGCGAGGGTGCGCCACCGGCCCGGCGCTGTGTCGAAGCACAGATCATGAACTGGGCCGACGATGTCGCCTACTCGGTGCACGACCTCGAGGACGGCGTCGTCGCCGGTCACATCGAGCTGGCCGCCCTGGATGATCCCGGCCATCGCGGGGAACTCGCCGCCGCGACCGCACAGCGTTTCCCGGAGGCCTCGGCGGCGGCCGTCGCGGTGGCCCTGGACACCCTGCGGGCGCAGCCGTGGTGGCCGCGCTCGGAGATCACCTCGGCCCGCGGTCAGGCGGCGCTGCGGGCGATGACGAGCGAGCTCATCGGCCGGTTCTCCGGCGCGGCCGTGCGCGCGACCCGGGCGCGCCAGCCCGAGGGGCCCCTGACGCGGTACCGGGCGGATCTGGTCGTGGACGAGGCGACGATCGCCGAGTGCGCCGCGCTCAAGGGCGTCACCGCCTGGTACGTGATGGAGCGGCCCGGGGCGCGGGCCCGCCAGGCACGTCAGCGTGAACTGGTCGGCGAACTCGTCGACCTGCTGCACGCGGGCGCGCCCCGCACGCTTGACCCGGCGCTGCGGCCGGCCTTCGAGGACGCGGCGGACGACGCCGCCTGCCTGCGCGTGATCATCGACCAGGTGGCGCGGCTGACCGACGCGAGCGCGGTGCGGCGCCACGCGGCGTTGCGTGGTCGACCCGAACGTCGCGTCCTGTGAAGGCGGGTCGGCCTGAGCGCGGAGTCCCCGTGATGCCGGGCGCGCTGTTCGCGCAACGCTTAGTAGGCGTCGCGCGTCCTGTCAAGGATGGGTTGTGAGCCGCGTCCAGCTGGCGGCGGGTGGCCGGCGATGACCGCTTCGCGGTGGTTGGATGAACGTTGTGCCCGACATGGCGAACAGGTGGGACCGGCGGGCCGCGGCCGCCGTACCCCGGGTGGGGGAGGCGCGCGCCCTCCCCGCACGGCGATCACCCGATCCGGTCACGCAGGCCGCCCGGTTGACTGCTGTGCTGGTCGGGGACGTCATCCACAACATTCCCGTGGCATGATCGGTACTGTCGCGCCTACGACACGTACCATCGCACCGGTAGGACCGATGTGCGGGGCGGCTCGCGATCCGTGTTCGGAAGATCGGTTCACTGGGTACAACTGGGCACAGGTCTGGTGGGTGGTCTGCCCCGGGCGGGGTTCCCCGCCCGGCAGGGACGAGGGGAGGCGCGGATGGCCGGACGCATCCGTGATGCCGATGTGGCCCTCGTCCGAGAGCGCTCGCCGATCGCGGACGTGGTTTCCGAGTACGTCCAACTGCGTGCGGCGGGCCGCAACGAGCTGGCCGGTCTGTGCCCGTTCCACGAGGAGAAGTCCCCCTCCTTCTATGTCAACGTCGCCACCGGGCTGTTCCACTGCTTCGGCTGCCAGCAGGGCGGCGACGTGTACTCCTTCGTCCGCGAGATCGACGGGCTGAGTTTCCGGGAGGCCGCCGAGCGGCTGGCCCGCCGGGCCGGGGTCACGTTGACCTACGAGGGCGGCGGTGTCACCGACCGCACCGTGTCCAGCCAGCGGCAGCGGCTGCTGGAGGCACACCGGGTGGCCGCGGAGTTCTACGCGGAGCAGCTCGGCGCGCATCCCGCGGCCCGCGCCGGCCAGGAGTTCCTCACCGCCCGTGGGTTCGACGCGCAGGCCGCGCACCGCTTCGGGGTCGGCTACGCCCCCACCGGGTGGGACACGCTGACCCGCCACCTGCTGGCCCGCCGGTTCACCAGTGAGGATCTGGTGCTGGGCGGCCTGTCCAAACCGGGCTCCCGGGGCGGTCTGATCGATCGTTTCCACCACCGGCTGATGTGGCCGATCCGCGATCTGGCGGGTGATGTCGTGGGATTTGGCGGGCGGCTGCTCGAAGGTGGCAACACCTCGCACGCCGCCACGCCGAAGCAGGGCTCGGCCAACGCCGGCCCGAAGTATCTCAACACGCCCGAGACTCCGCTTTTTCGCAAGGGGAGCCTGCTGTACGGCGCGGAGATGGCCCGGCGCGACATCGCCCGGCACTATCAGGTTGTGGTGGTGGAAGGCTACACCGATGTCATGGCCTGTCATATGGCCGGGGTCACGACGGCGGTGGCGACCTGTGGCACGGCGTTCGGCGCGGAGCATGTCGGGGTGGTCCGTCGCCTGCTGATGGACTCCGACGAGCGCCGCGGCGAGGTCGTCTTCACCTTCGACGGTGATGCCGCCGGCCAGAAGGCGGCGATGCGGGCCTTCGAGCACGAGGAGCGCTTCGCCACCCAGACGTTCGTGGCCGTCGAGCCCAGCGGGCTTGATCCGTGCGAGCTGTGGGTGCGCGGCGGTGACGCGGCGGTACGCGAACTGGTCGCCCGGCGGGTGCCGCTGGTGGAGTTCGCGCTGCGCGGCGTGATCGGGCGCTACGACCTCGACACCACCGAGGGTCGCCTCGCGGCGCTGGACGCCGCCGCCCCGCTGGTCGGTCGGATCAAGGACACCGGTCTGCGACATCGGTACGCGGTCAATCTCGACCGTTGGCTTGGCTTCCTCGACGAGCGGTTCGTCGCCTCCCGGGTCGCCGAGCACCGCGGGCGCGCCACGGACCGTGCCGGGGCTGGGGCGAACGGGGCCGGTGGGGCTCGGGCCGGCGCGATGGCCGGGGGCGCGCGGGGCGAGATCGCCGCGGGCGCGTCGGGTGGCGCGCGCGGCGGGCCGGGTGGATCCGCCGCGGTCGCCTCCACCGTGGGCCCACGTCGGGCGGGTACGGTCGACTCCGCCGACCCTGCCGCCGTCGTGGAGCGGGAGGCACTCAAGCTCGCCATCCAGTACCCGGGGTTCGCGGCGGCGATGTTCGACCCGCTGCCTCCGGAGATGTTCACCGTTCCCGCGCATCGCGCCGTCCGTGAGCTCATCGCACGGCTTGGCGGGGTGTACGGGGGGCTGGCGAGAACCGGCGGCGTCGGCGCCTGGGTCGCCGAACTGTCGGCGGTGGCGACCGAGGAGGAACTACGGCGGGTCGTCACCGCCCTGGCCGTGGAGAGGTTGTTGTGGGACCGCGATGTTGATGATCGTTATGTCGACGAGCAGATGTCTCGCGTACAGGAGCTACATGTGACACGTCGGATCGCCGACCTGAAGTCGCGGGTGCAGCGGCTCAACGCGGCGACCGACACGGATGCCTTCAACCGTGCCTACGGTGAGCTGATCGCTTTGGAACAGCACAAGCGTCAACTCCGGGAACGGGGCGTAGGTGCCGCGTAACCTGGGTCGATCCCGAGAAGGAAGTGACGAGATTCCGCCCATGAGTCCTACCGTCCTACCCCGCGAAGCCCAGGTGGACGAGGTCAAGGACCTCATCACCCGGGGCAAGGAGATCGGTTTCCTCACCACCGAGGATGTCTCGGTCGCCATCCAGGCGGCGGAGCTCCCCCCGGAGCAGGCCGAGACGGTCCTGCAGGTGCTCAATGACGAGGGCATCGAGGTGCTGGAGGCGGGGGGAGAGAACCCCGACGAGGCCGACCTGCTCGCCCGGCGCCGCCGGGAGGAGGAGGAACTCGCGCTCAAGGCCCCGACCTCCGACCCGGTACGCATGTACCTCAAGGAGATCGGCAAGGTCCCGCTGCTCACCGCGGAGGAGGAGGTCGACCTCGCCAAGCGGATCGAGGCCGGTCTGTTCGCCTCCGAGAAGCTCGCGGTGGCGACGAAGAAGACCTCGCCGCAGATGCGTCGGGATCTCGAGGCCATCGAGCGCGACGGTCAGATCGCCAAGCGCAAGCTGGTCGAGGCGAACCTGCGCCTGGTGGTCTCGATCGCCAAGCGTTACGTCGGGCGCGGCATGCTGTTCCTGGACCTCATCCAGGAGGGCAACCTCGGTCTGATCCGGGCGGTCGAGAAGTTCGACTACACCAAGGGCTACAAGTTCTCGACCTACGCCACCTGGTGGATTCGGCAGGCGATCACGCGCGCCATCGCCGACCAGGCCCGCACCATCCGCATCCCGGTGCACATGGTCGAGACGATCAACAAGCTGATCCGCATCCAGCGCCAGCTGCTCCAGGACCTCGGCCGCGAGCCGAGCCCGGAGGAGATCGCCAAGGAGATGGATCTCACCCCGGACAAGGTCCGCGAGATCCTCAAGGTCTCCCAGGAGCCGGTCTCGCTGGAGACGCCCATCGGTGAGGAGGAGGACTCCCACCTCGGCGACTTCATCGAGGACTGCGACGCGGTCGTCCCCGTCGACGCGGCCAGCTTCATCCTGTTGCAGGAGCAGCTCGACTCGGTGCTGCACACCCTGTCCGACCGGGAGAAGAAGGTCATCCAGCTGCGGTTCGGCCTTACCGACGGTCACCCGCGCACCCTGGAGGAGGTCGGACGCGAGTTCGGCGTCACCCGGGAGCGGATCCGCCAGATCGAGTCCAAGACGCTGTCCAAGCTGCGTCATCCGTCGCGCTCCCAGAAGCTGCGCGACTACCTGGAATAAACCTTTCCGCCGGAGCGGAGCATCTCGGCCGGCGGGCCGAGCCGCGACGGTTGTTGACCGTGAGTGTTCGCATCAATACTCTTGGCGATAGTCGGGTTTGATGATCTTCGACGGCCGTGGTCGCCGTCGATGTTCGTCGGTCCGGTGCGCGGTGGCACGTCCGGTGCCGCCGGTGGCCGAGAGGACGGCGAGCATGCCCGGCAGTCCAGCCACGTTCGGTGGTCGGTTTCGCTCCCTGGCGGGCTACGCCCTCGCCACAGCCGGCACGCAGAACTTTCTGGGCGCCCGGTGGGTGCCGGTACTGCTGGCAACGACGCCAGCCCGGTACCGCCGAAGCATGGCCCTGCGGTTGCTCTCGCTCAGCCCGCACTACTTCCAGCCGGACGAGCATGACCGCGACGCCGCGGCCGAGCGTAACCGGCGCAGTCGCGTCATCCTCGCCCATGACCTGCTCGGTCGCTACCTGCTCCCGGACGACGACGTCCTCGACGTCGGGTGCGGCCCGGGCTATCTCGCCGCCGCCGTCGCCCCGCGGGTCCACGCCCTGACCGCGGTCGACGTCTCCCGCGGTGTGCTGGCCTGCGCGCGGGTGCTGAACCCGGCTCCCAACCTGGAGTACCTCGTCGCGGAGGACTTCCACCGCAGCGGACGCGACGTCGACGTCGTCTACTGCATCGCCGTCGTGCAGCACCTCACCGACGAGGTGGTCGCCGCGGCGCTGCGTGACTGGCACGGCGCCCTACGCCCCGGTGGACGCCTCCTGCTCCACGTGGTGATCGACGATCCGGCCTGGCGCACCGAGGCGCAGTGGCGCGCGGAGCGGGGCCTGGTCGGCCGGGTGCGGCTGCGGTTCGCCCTCAACTGCTTCGGACGGTCCGCCGACCAGGTGCGCCGGCTGATCACCGATTCCGGCTTCGGCGAACTGGAACTGATCCCGATGTCCACCCTGGTGGACGTCGACGACGACGTCACCGGCCAGCACCTCGTCGTCGCCCGTCGTCTCGACCTGACTCCACCCCGGCCGTCCGCCGGGTCCGACAGGTCCGACAGGTCCGACAGGTCCGACGAGTTCGGCGCGTACGACGAGATCGGTGGGCCGGCCGAGGCTGGTACGACGGCTGGTGCCACGCCGCACCGGGGCCTCGCCGCGGCGGTACCGGCGCAGTCCACTCCGCCCGGCCACCTCGACTCCCTCGAACGGCTGGACCTCGACCCGCTCGGTCACTAGGCGCTTCTCGTGGATCGCCGACCGGGGGGCAGGCCGGCGGGCACGGATCAGCGGGCACGGATCAGCGTGGGCGGGCCGGCGGGGTGCTGTGGTCGGCGAGTCGGGAATCCGCGGTCAGTGGGCGGGGGGTAGGCCGAGGAGCTGGTCGAAGTAGCGGCCGCGGTCGAAGTGGCCGCCATCGTCGGGCTTCAGGGTCGCCGAGCGTGACATCGCCTGGGCGGCGTGCAGGGCGGTGGCGATGTCCTCGGCGGACTCCCGCTGGTAGCCGACCAGGGCGGGGCCGGCGATCTCGCGGTTGTGGGCGCTGTCGCGGGCGATCACCGGCACGCCCATCATGCGGCCCTCGGCCATCGGATAGCCGAACGACTCCAGTTCCAGCGGGAAGAAGACGCCGTCGCAGCGGGCCATCATGGCGATGACGGCCTTGGCGGGATGCTCGCCGACCAGGCGTAGCCGGGGATGCTGGGCCACAGTCGGATCCTCGAGCTGATCGGCGCGACCGGTGACGCTCAGGGTGGCATCGATGCGGTGCGGTGGGCCGGCGAGGATGTCGAGTGCGGCGAGTCCGGCGCGTAGCCGTCCGGTCAGCAGTTTCTGCGGCAGGATCACGACCGGGCACAGGAAGTCGACCGGATCGCCGTCGCGTCCGCGCGCCCTGGTCGTCTCGGTCGCGCCCGCGGGGTCCTTCCACGCGGGGGCGGACGCCGGGTCGGGGGGTGTCACCGGGTTGAAGGCGACGATCAGCCGGTTGCGCACGGACGGGACGTAGGTGGCGACCCGCTCGGCCATGCTGGTCGACGGGACGAAGACGCGGTCGGCCCGGTGCAGCGCCGCCCAGACGATCGGCGCCTGGGCGTGCACCGCGGGGCTGATCCGGCGGCCGAGCTGGCGGATCTCCGTGCGGCGCAGGAAGTGCTGGGCGCCGTGGACGAGCACGTGCCGTTCCCGCCCGGCGGTCACGAACGAGACGTTGTTCAGTGCCAGCGACCGGTCGAACCGTACGCCGCGGGTCTGTTCCCGTTCGCGTCGCAGCAGCCAGGTCGCGCCGAGGGACCGGTCGCGTCCGATGGTGTGGAGGCCGGGTAGCTCGCGGTCGCGCAGATAGAGGTCGAACTCGTTGAGCAGGCGTTTCGCGCCCCCGACCCGCGCACCGGCGCAGTCGACGAGCAGGGACGCCGCGGACGGGGCGCTCATGGCGCTCA
>NZ_CADCWS010000020.1 GCF_902806475.1 Candidatus Frankia nodulisporulans | reverse complement strand
TCCCGCCCGTCCCGGACGGGACTCAGGCGGGGCGCGCAGGCGCGCGGTAAGCCATCAGGCCGAGGGCCGGGCGAGGATGCGAATCCCCGACCAACCCTCGGCCTGATGCCTGATGCCTGATGCCTGATGCCGGACAGCGGCGGTCGGGCTAACCGGCGGCGGAGACACCCACGGTTTCGGTCACCGGTCGGTCAGCGCGGACAGGGGCCGGCTGGTCGTCCACGGACGACGTGGGCTGGGCACCCCGGCGAGGCAGGGCGATCGCGCTGAGCAGGGCCATCGCGACGGCGATCGCGCCGAGCAACACGGCGGGACGGGTGCCGTCGATGAAGCTGGCGGGCGAGTCGTATCCGCCGCGGGCGGCGAACACCGAGGACAGGACGGCGATGCCGAGCACCCCGCCGAGTTCGCGCAGGGCGTTGTTCGTCCCGGACGCCAACCCCTGGAACAGCTCGGGCACCACGCCGAGCGCGACGGTGGCGACGGGCACGAAGAACAGGGCCATCCCGATGCCGGAGATGACGAACGGTCCGACGAGCGCGCCGTAGCTCATGTGGTCGGACAGGACCAGGCCCATCCAGGCCAGGCCGATCGCGTTCAGGGCGAGCCCGGCCAGCAGCAGCGGTCGGCCACCGATGCGGTCGGAGACCGGGCCGGCGATCGGCGCGATCAGCAGCGGCATCGCCGTCCAGGGCAGGGTGCGGATACCGGCTTCCAGCGGCGAGTAGCCATAGACGTTCTGCAACGCCTGCGCCAGCAGGAAGATCGAACCGAACATGCCCATCGAGAACAGCAGGGCGGTGGCGTTCACCGCGGCGAACCCACGGATGCGGAACAGTGCCATCGGCAGCATCGGCGCCCCACCGGCCCGGGCGACCCGCAGCTCCCAGGCGACGAACGCGGCCACCCCGATCGCACCGGCGATGATGGAGGTCAGCACCGGTGTGCTCGTCCAGCCGTGTCCTTCGCCGCGGAGCAGCCCGAAGACGATCCCGAACAGACCCGCGCTGATCAGCGCGACCCCGGTAAGGTCAAGACGCGATGTGCTGACGCGCGACTCGGCCAGCGCGCGCAGGCCGATCGGCAGGGCGATCAGGCCCACGGGCACGTTCACCCAGAAGATCCACTGCCAGCTGACACCCTCGGTGATGGCGCCGCCGATCAGCGGTCCGACCGCGACGGCGAGCCCGGTCATCGCGCCCCAGATCCCGAGTGCCGCTCCACGTCGTTCCGGCGGGACGGCCGACGCGAGCAGCGTGAGCGTCAGCGGCAGCACGAACGCGGCCCCGACGCCCTGCACCGCCCGGGCGGCGATCAGCGCCTCGATGGACGGCGCGAGCGCCGCGGCGGCGCTACCCGCGGTGAAGACGGCGAGGCCGCCGAGGAACACCCGGCGTCGGCCGAGTCGATCCCCGAGCGCCGCCCCGGTGAGCAGCAGCACCGCGAACGGCAGGGTGTAGGCGTTGACGGTCCATTCCAGGCCTTCGAGGCCCGCGCCGAGATCGGTGCGGATCTGCGGGAGCGCCGTGGTGACCACGAGGTTGTCCAGGGACACCATGAACACGGCCAGGGAGGTCACGACGAGCATCCAGGCGGTGCTGGGGCGTCGGGTCACGACCGTTCTCCTTCCAGTGGGGGGCACTGCACGAACTGTTGTGAGTGCTCACTAGCCTCGGAAGGTAGTAAGCGACCACTACCTTCAAATGACGGACGTCGGGGCCTCGATGTGACAGGAAGGATCAGCGGGGAACGGCTGGGAGCTCGTCCACCGTGGAGGTCGGTCCAGTGCTGCTGGCGGGCCCAGTGCTGCTGGCGGGCCCAGTGCTGCTGGCGGGCCCAGTGCTGCCGTCGGGTTCGGTGCTGCCGTCGGGCTCGAGGAGGGGGTTGAGGAAGGTCGGGGAGCAGATGATCTGGGCCCACCGGTCGTCGACGGCGGAGAGATCCATCGCGACGCTCACGTTGATCAGCATCCCGTGGGCGAAGAAGAAGCGCAGCTCGTCCACCGGCAGCCCGGTGATCCGCTCCACCGTCTCCCACAGCCGCCGGAACCCGCTGCGTGTCGCGACCCGCACGTCCGGATCATAGCAGCCGGCGTAGGCGTGCAGCTGGGTGAGCAGGTAGGACCGGTCGGCGAGCAGCCCGGAGTAGGACTCCTTCATCGCGTCGAGGGCGGCCTTGCCGGTCCGCTCGCCCGCAACCTGCTCGAACAGTGCGGCGGTGCGGGCGAAGCTGCTCTCGACAACCGCGATGAACAGGGCCTTCTTCGTCGGGAACAGGCGGAACAGGTAGGGCTGCGAGATGCCGGCCCGGGTCGCGATCGCCTCGGTGGACGTGCCGGTCAGCCCGCCGTTGGCGAACTCCTCGACCGCGGCCGCGAGCACGCTCTCCCGCCGCTGCTGCGCGCTCATCCGCGCTCCGGTGCCGTCCGTCCGTGCTGCCATGAACCGTAAGGTAGTGGCCACTCACTACCTATGTCAACCCCGCCGCCGTCGACGGTTCCCGCGTCGACGGTTCCCGCGTCGACGGTTCCCGCGTCGACGGTTCCCGCGTCGACGGTTCCCGCGTCGACGGTTCCCGCGTCGACGGTTCCCGCGTCGACGGCACGGCGATCCAGGTGTGCCGCGCGACCGGTGGAGGGGCTGGTGGGAGAGGGGTTCCCATTTAACGACGAACATAGTCGTCGTAGAAACGTATGATGCTGGCTATGGTCGGCGACAGGTCCTCGCATGTCACGCCGCTGTCAGTGGCACGATCGCTGCGCCTGCTCGGCGAGCAGGTGTCGACCTGGCGGAAGCTGAACCGGCTGACCGCCGCGCAGGTCGCCGAGCGGGCCGGGATCTCACGGGACACTTTGCGCGCCATCGAGCAGGGCACGGGCACCGCGAGCACCGAGAACCTGTTCAGGGTGCTCCGCACCCTCGGGATCATGGAGGCCGTGGTCAGGGCCAGCGACCCGTACGAGACCGACGTCGGTCGACTACGCATGGACGAGATCCTTCCCAAGCGGGTACGACGCTGATGGCCGGGCGGGATCCTGTCGAGGTCACCGTCGAGCTCGACGGGCAGGAGACCGTCGCCGGAACGTTGTGGATCCACGACCGAGGCGGGCAGAGCGCCACGTTCCGATACGCCGACGGCTACCTGACCGACCCGTCCGGCTACGACCTCGACCCGGCGCTGACCAGAGCCGCCGGCGTGTTCCATACGCCGCCGGGGTCAGCCATGTTCAACGCGTTCGCCGACAGCGCCCCCGACCGCTGGGGTGAGAACCTCATGCGACGTGAGGAGCGGGAACGCGCCCGCGCCGCTGGGAGCACACCTCGCACTCTCGGCAAGGCTGACTTCCTTCTGGGCGTCCGAGACGACACCCGACAGGGAGGCGTCAGGTTCCGCAGGCCGGCAACCGCCACTTACTGTTCGACGCACCGGCACGCGGTCCCGCGGCTGGTCGACCTGGACCGACTGCTGCGAGCAGTCGACCGGGTCCGCGCGCAGGGTGACGTCGACCGTGACCTCGCGGACCTCATCGACGCAGGTAGCTCCCTCGGCGGCGCGCGCCCCAAGGCAGCGGTGCGGGACACGTCCGGACGGCTCTCGATCGCCAAGTTTCCGCGGGCGGCCAGCGACGAATGGGATGTGGCCGGTTGGGAGGAGGTGCAACTGCGACTCGCCCGTCGGGCGGGGTTGGCCGTGGCCGAATCGGAGCTACTGACCGTCGCCGGCCGGCACGTGCTACTCCTGAGCCGCTTCGACCGCATCGGCGGGAGACGTCTCGGGTTCGTCAGCGCCCTGACAATGCTGGAGGCCTCCGACGGAGACCTCCGCAGCTACCTCGAGATCGCCGAGGTGATCGAACGTCACTCACCGAGAGCCGGTGCCGACCTGCGTGAGCTTTACCGGCGGATCGTGTTCTCAGTCCTGACCGGGAACACCGACGACCATTTGCGTAATCACGCATTCCTGCGCGAGCGAGATGGCTGGGTGCTCTCTCCCGCCTACGACCTCAACCCCAACCCGGACAATCCGGCCCGGTTGAGTACGGCCATCGATCTCGACGACACCGACGCAAGCATCGACATCGCGCTGTCGGTGGGTTCCTACTTCCGCCTGTCACCACCGAGAGCCCGCGCTCTTGTCCGGGAAGTGGAGAACGCTACCGCGGGCTGGCGGTAGGCCGCTGCCGACCTGGGCATCCCGAAAAGCCAGGCCGACCGGATGGCGGTGGCCTACGACAGCGACCAGCGACGGATCGCGAGAGGGGGAATCCGGTGAAAGCGCACTCGGAAAGGATGACGCGAGGTGGATGACACCGCCTCCGCGGCGGATCTTCGGTGGTTCCTGGGGTTCATGGTGGTGCGAATGGCCTCGGAACTCCTGGCGACCGTGGTCATCAGTCGTCGCTGGGGAGCGCGGCCCGCCAGGGTGTTCGCCGTCTGCTCCGAGTCCGTACTCGTTATCGCGTTCGGCCTCTGGACGCTGATCTCATGGGGTGTGTGGTTTTTCCTCGCCTATCTGGTCGCCGAAGTGGTGTTTTCCACTGTCGCGGTGGTGCGCTGGTCGCGGGACCGACAACGAGCCGGGACGGCTTTTCACCACGATGCGCGCGAGGACTGAGAACCGCGGACAGCGCTTCGGTAGCCGGTTTCCTCTCCTGACCCGACCTTTCCGGCCGTCTTCAGTGGCGTGCCTGAACCGGTCGGCTGATCAGAAGGTGGAGGCCTCGGCGTGGATGTGGTGACGGCGCAGACCGGCGGCGCGCAGGGAGCGGACGGTGCTGGCGACCATGCCGGGGGGTCCGCAGACGTAGGCGTCGTGGTCGGCGAGGCGGGGGACCAGGGTGGTCAGCCGCTGGCAGGACAGGGGATCGTCCTGCTCGCCGGTGGGAGCCGGGCCGGTCAGGTAGTGGACGGTGGCATCGAGGTCGTCGGCGAGGTCGTCCAGTTCGCCGCGGAAGACGATCTGGTCGGCGCGTTCGGTGCGGTAGAGCAGGGTGATGTCGAGGGTGTCGTCGAGGTCCTCGAACAGGGCGCGCAGGGGAGCGATGCCCATCCCACCGGCGACGAGCAGGACCGGCCGGCGCGGGCGGGCCGTGGTGGTGAGCGCGCCGTAGGGGCCGGAGACCAGCAGCCACCGGCCGGGGGCGAGGCCGGCCATCGCGACGCTGTAGTCACCGACGGCCTTGACGGTGAACCGCAGCTCGTCCGACCGGGGGGCGGCGGACAGGGAGAACGGATGGGAATGCCACCACATCGGCCAGTCCAGGGGCCGCAACCGGAAGTACTGGCCGGGCCGCGCGCCCACCGCGTCCAGCATCCGTCCGGACACGATGATCGAGACGACGCCGTGCGTCTCCGGTTCGACGGCGGCGACGGTGAACTGGTGGCGCAACGTGAGCCGGACGGGGGCGAGCAGCCGGTACCAGGCGAAGACGCCCAGCGCCGCCAGGTGCAGCGCCGTCCACAGCACCCGGGCGGGGCTGGTGAGCAGGTCAGGGCCGTAGAGCTGATGCGCGAAGCTGATCACGATGGCGGGGTGGACGACCAGGTGCAGCAGATGCCACCAGCCGTACGGCATCGCCCGGCGCACCGCGGGCACCGAGGTGACCACCTCGACCAGCAGCAGTACCAGGCCGAGCACCGCCAGCCACAGGTACGGCAGGTCGACGACCAGCCCGATCAGCGCCGAGGCGAACGGGGTCCAGACACTCGCCGCGTTCGAGGCGATCGCCAGCACCGCGTGCGCGACGATCAACGCCAGGAACGACAGCCCGCAGCCCACATGGATCAGCCGCGCCGGCCGCATCGCCACCGTCTGCTCGAACCAGGGCAGGCGCGCGGCCAGCAGCACCTGGACGACCCCCAGGTAGCCCGCGACCAGCCCACACAGGCGTGCCGCGGCACCCGATCCGCCGCCCGGGCCGGCCAGTGGTCGGTGCAGCACCCGGTAGGCCCACCAGCCGGCGACGATCAGTGCGCCACCGGTGACGAGCCCGACCACGACCGTCGACGGACGTAACGCCCGAACGGTCGACATGGCCCCAAACTAACCCGCGACCTGCGCCGCCACGACCCCGGGGCAGGGGCCGCTCCGCTCAGACGGGGAGGGTGGCGACGCCGGGTGGGGTGAAGCGTTCGCCGGTGACGGCCTCGCTGACACCGGTGCGATCCAGGTACGGCGTGATGCCACCAAGATGGAACGGCCAACCGGCGCCGAGGATCATGCACAGGTCGATGTCGGGTGCCTCGGCGACGACCTTCTCCGCGAGCATCAGGTGGATCTCCTCGGCGAGCGCCCGCAGCGCCGCTTCACGCACCTCGGCCGCACTCGGCGCCACCGTCGACCCGCCACCGCTGCCGTTACCGTTGGCGGTGCTGGTGGACGTCCGACCCGCCGCGACGGCGGCGCGCAGGGCGGCGGCGGCCTCGGGATCGATGGTCTGTGTGCCATCCGGGCCAGCGGTGTAGATGCTGCCCTTGCCGGCCTCGACGAGCCGCGCGAGGCTCGACGGTTCGCGGAAACGGTCGGGGAAGGCGGTGTGCAGCGTCTCGGCCACGTGCAGGGCGACCGGCGGTCCGACCAGGGCCAGCAGCGTCAGCGGGGACATCGGCAGGCCGAGTGGGTCCAGGGCGTGGTCGACCTCGTCGAGCGGGGTGCCCTGCTCGGCGGCGGCGAGCACCTCGCCGAGGAAGCGGGTGAGCAGCCGGTTCACCACGAACGCCGGCTGGTCGGCGACCAGCACCGCGTTCTTCTTCAGGGCCTTGGCCACCGCCAGCGTGGTGGCGACGGTCGCGTCGTCGGTGCGTTCGGCCCGGACGACCTCGACCAGCGGCAGCACCGCCACCGGGTTGAAGAAGTGCAGCCCGGCGACCCGCTCGGGATGCGCCAGGTGCGTCGCCATCTCGCTCACCGACAGCGCCGAGGTGTTCGTGAGCAGCACCGCCTGCGGTGAGACGACCGCCTCGAGTTCGGCGAAGACCTTCTGCTTGATGGACAGGTCCTCGAAGACGGCCTCGATGACGAGGTCGGCGTCGGCGAAGGCGTCCTTGGTCAGGGAACCGGTGACGTTCGCCTTGTACCGGCCGGCCTGGTCGGCGGTGATCCGGCGGCGTAGCAGCAGGTTGTCGATCTCCCGGTGGACGGCGGCGACCCCGGCGTCCAGCCGGGTGGCGTCCAGGTCGGTGAGCACGACCGGAACCTCGAGGCGATGCGCGAAGACCAGCGCCAGCTGGGACGCCATCAACCCGGCCCCGACCACTCCGACCTTCGTCACCGGCCGGGCGAGTGCCGGGTCGGGCCCGCCGACCGGGCGCCGGGCCCGCTTCTGCACCAGGTCGAACGCGTACAGCCCGGCGACCAGCTCCCCGGAGACGGACAGATCCGCGAGGGCCTGCGTCTCCGCCTCGAAACCGTCGGCCCGGGTGGCCGTCTCGGCGAGCGCGATCAGGTCAAGAGCCCGGTAGGGGGCGGGGGCCGCGCCGTGCAGCCGTCCGTCGGCGAGTTCGTGGCCGGCGGAGATGGCGGCAGCCCACGCGGCGCTGCGTTCCACCGGGGTGCGCGCGGCCACCGGGTCGATCTCGCCGCGCAGCACCCGTCCGACCCAGGTCAGCGCCTCCTCGAGGAAGTCGGCCGGTTCCAGCAGCACATCGCCAAGGCCGAGCTCGAACGCCTGCGGCCCCTTCAGCATCCGGTTCTGGCTGAGCGGGTTGTCCAGGATAATTTTGATCGCTCGCTGCGGCCCGACCAGGTTCGGCAGCAGCTGGCTGCCACCCCACGCCGGCACCAGACCGAGGAACACCTCCGGCAGCGCGAGCATCGGGATACCCGAGGACAGCGCCCGGTAGTCGCAGTGCAGCGCGAGCTCCAGGCCACCACCCAACACCGCCCCGTTGACCAGGGCGAACGTCGGCACTCGACGTTCACCGAGGCGACCAGAGCCCAACCGGACGAACGCCTCGTGACCGAGGCGCCCGAGCGCCTCGAGCGCGGGCCGCACCGCGGCCGGATCGGTGATCGACGAACGGAACGCCAGATCGGCGCCGACGGCGAAGATGAACGGTTTGCCGGTCACCGCGATCGCGGCCACCGGCGGCTGGTGCGCCTCGATCTCGTCCACCGCGGTGAGGATGCCGCGCAGGCCGGCCGGGCCGAACGTGCTCGGCCGGGTGTGGTCCAGGCCGTTGTCCAGGGTGACGAGCGCGACCGGCCCCGCCACCCCGGGCAGCGTCACATAACGGACGTGGGTCGCGGTGACCACCTCGTCCGGGAATTCCAGCGTGACCTCGTCGTCGCTCATGACGCCTCTCCTGAAGGCTCGCGGGGTGCAGGCTCGCGCGGTACGGACTCGCGGATACGGACTCGCCGGCATGCGCGGTACCGGCGGCGGGCTCAGCCCGCGTCGCCGCCGGAGGTGACGGCCGGGTGGTGGGGGTTCTCCCAGATCGTGGTCGCGCCCATCCCCAGCCCGACGCACATCGCGGTCAGGCCGTAACGCACCTCGGGATGCTCGACGAAGTGGCGCGCCAGCTGCGTCATCAGCCGCACCCCACTGGACGCCAGCGGATGCCCCAGCGCGATCGCACCGCCGTACGGATTGACCCGCGGATCCTCGTCGGCGATGCCGAAATGGTCCAGGAAGGCGAGTACCTGCACGGCGAACGCCTCGTTGAGCTCGAACAACCCGATGTCGTCGATCGACAGGCCGGTGCGGGCCAGCGCCCGCTCGGTGGACGGGATCGGTCCGATCCCCATCACATCGGGGCCGACGCCGGTGAACCCGTAGCCGACCAGGCGCATCTTCGCCGGCAGGCCGAGCTCCGCGGCGACCTCGGCGGCGGCGAGCACACAGCCGGTCGCCCCGTCGTTGATGCCCGCGGCGTTACCGGCGGTCACGCGGCCATGCGGACGAAACGGGGTCCGCAGCCCCGCCAGACCCTCAAGGGTGGTGGACGGGCGCGGCGGCTCGTCGGTGGTGACCAGATCCCAGCCGGTGTCGGCGTGGCGTGCCGCCATCGGCACCAGATCCGGCTGGATCTGGCCGTTCGCGTAGGCCTTCGCCACCTTCTCCTGGGACGCGAGGGCGTACGCGTCGGCCCGCGCCCGGGTGATCGCCGGGAAGCGGTCGTGCAGGTTCTCCGCCGTCGACCCCATGATCAGCGCGGACGGGTCGACGAGCCGCTCGGCGATGAACCGCGGGTTGATGTCGGCGCCCTCACCCATCGGATGGCGACCCATGTGCTCGACCCCGCCGGCGATCGCCACGTCGTAGGCGCCCACGGCGATGGACGACGCGGTCGTGGTCACCGCGGTGACGGCCCCGGCGCACATCCGGTCGACGGAGTAGCCGGGCACCGACTCGGGCAGGCCGGCGAGGATCGCGGCCGTACGCCCGATGGTCAGGCCCTGGTCACCGATCTGCGTGGTGGCGGCGATCGCCACCTCGTCGACCCGCGCCGCCGGCAGCGACGGATTACGCCGTAGCAGCTCCCGGATCACCCGGACGATCAGATCGTCCGCCCGGGTCTCGGCATACACACCCTTGGCCTTGCCGAACGGCGTGCGAACACCGTCGACGAAGACCACATCACGCACCTGGCCGCGGGCTGAACCGAACACGCTGGCCTCCCTGCCGGCAGCGCCCAGCCGCCGACTGCTCGCCGAGGAAGCCGACCGGCCACGATCGGCACCGGCGTGGACGCTGTGCCGGCACGGGCCATCCTACGCCCGAGGTTACCCACGGGTAGGAAGTTGCCCGCTATGCCCCGGGCGAGGTTCCCGCCGCCCCCGAGGACCCACCGGGCGGCCTGGTCTCGTGCGCGGGCGGAGCCCCATGTGCCGCCGTTCCGCGCCCGCCGCGCCCACCGCGCCCGCCGCCGCGGGTGCGCGTACGTTCGGAGCCCCCACCCGCACCCCGGCTGGACGAACGGACACCCGTGCGATCCACCGACCGACCCGCGGCCTCGGCCTCCCCGCCCCCGGCGTCGGCCGCCACGGTCGCCCCGTCCCGACCGCCGGTTTCGGCCCCGGTGCCAACCCCGGCCTCGGTGCCAGCGTCGGCTTCAGCGCCAGGGCCGGTCTCAGCGCCGGCCGCGCCACGGGCGGGCCTGGCCTCGGGGGGTGGGTCGACCAGGGCTGCCAGCAGGACCTCGGCGGTGAGTTCACACTGCCAGGGACGGGCCCCACCGGCGACCAGCGCGCCACGCACCGCGGGGCCGGCCAGCGGGCGCGGTGGCGACCAGGCGAGCCGCCGGGACAGCGCTGGTTCGAGCAGGTTCTCCACCGGCATGGTGTGCGTGGCCGCGACCGCCGCCAGAGCGGCCCGTACCCGGGCCAGCCGGGCCGCGGCCACCGGGTCCCGTTCGGCCCAGCGGTTGGCCGGGGGAAGCCCGTCGCCACTGGGACCAGCCGGCGCCGGCAGCGCGTCGTCGGGCAGCGCGGCGGCACCGCGCAGCGCGTCCATCCAGGTGCTGGCGGTGCGTCGGATGCGGGGGCCGGAGAAGATCGGCAGCCGGATCAGGGCCGTGGCGTCGGTGGGGGCGTTGAGGACCGCGTCCATGATGGCGCTGTCGGGCAGGACCCGGCCGGGGGCGACGTCACGGGTGCGGGCGAGCCTGTCCCGCGCGGTCCACATGGCGCGCACGGCGGCGAGCTGACGGCGGGTACGGGCGCGGTGGATGCCGCTGGTGCGCCGCCAGGGTTCGGCCCGCGGTTCGCGTGGGGGCGCGGCCGCGATCGCGGCGAACTCCTGGTGGGCGAACTCGATCTTGCTCTGTTCGTGCAGCTCGGCCTCGAGCGCGTCGCGCAGTTCGACGAGTAGTTCCACGTCGAGAGCCGCGTACCGCAGCCATGGCTCGGGCAGCGGGCGGGTCGACCAGTCGGCGGCCGAATGCCCCTTCTCCAAGCCGAAGCCGAGCACCCGCTCGACCATCATGCCCAGGCCCACCCGCTCGTAGCCGAGCAGCCGGCCGGCGAGCTCGGTGTCGAACAGCACCGTCGGACGCAATCCCAGCTCGGCCAGGCAGGGCAGGTCCTGGCTGGCGGCGTGCAGCACCCACTCGGCGTCGCCCACCGCCGCCTGGATGATCGACAGCTCGCCCAGGGCGATCGGGTCGAGCAGCAGCGAACCCGTGCCGCGGCGGCGGATCTGGATCAGGTACGCCCGCTGGCTGTAGCGGTAGCCGGACGCGCGTTCGGCGTCGAAGGCGACCGGGCCGGTGCCGGCGGCGAGCCGGTCGGCCGCCGCGGCGAGCTCCGCGGCCTCGGTGAGCACGGGAGGGACACCGTCGGCGGGCACGAGCAGCGGGATGGTCTCGCGGGCGCTGCTGTTGGGCTCACCCTCCACGTTTGCGCTTACACCCCCGCTGACCTGCTCTGTTGGATCTGGAACCGTCGCCGTCACGATCGGCGATCGTACGTCTGAATGCTCGCGGAGGCAGCTGCGCTGTTCAGCGAATCGCGCTGATTATACGCATGGTGGCGGGTCTGCCTGTTACAATGGCCAGATCGATTCACCCCGCGCGACGGGCCCGTTCGGGCCGGTCGCCGGCTCGTCGAACGTCTGGGCTTACGTCTCAGGCGCTTCGCTGCGGCAGCGGCACCACACCGGACAACGCCGGTGGCAGCCCGGCCATCGCGGCGAGCAGATCGCCGAACGCCAGCACCTGGGCGATGGCGTCGGCCGGGTTCCACGGCGGCGCCGGTCCGTCGGTGCCGGCCAGGGTTCCTTCGGGGGGCAGCGTGCCCTCCAGCGCCCAGTCGGGCGACCAGGAGCAGCGCAGCTCCACGTCGAAGGTGTCACCCTCGGCTCGCAGCACTCCCATCCGCCGCGACGAGGTCGTCGTCACCGTGCCGCCCAGCACCCGCGCCTGGGCCCCGTGGGCGGCCAGCGCCTCACCCAGCCACGACCAGGTCACCTCGGCCAGCAGCGGGTCGGCGGCGATCTCCGCGTCGATCCCGGCCCGGGCATAGCAGACGATCCGCGAGGTGCCCTGCCAGGCGGGCTGCCCGTCCGGATCCATGAGGACGACCAGCCGGCCGGTCGCGACATCGGCGCTGTCGCCGGTCAGGCCGCCGGCCAACGCGAAGGCGAAGGGAGCGAGCCGGGTCGGCGCGCTCACCTCATGCACGGTGATCTCCGGGCGCAGCCGCCCGATACCGGTGCGCATGGCGTCGGCGACCGCGTGAAAGAGCTGCGGGCTCGGCGTGTACGACTGCGCGGCCCCCATGACGGCAACGGTAGGACGTCGACCTTGATCGCGCTGTGCGGACGTCGGAGCGTGTGGGTTCGACCCCGTTGTGTGTGGCCGGTTGCCGCGGCGTAGCGGGGTGGCCGTGCGGTCATAGGTCGGGTGCGCAACGGGGCTGTGCAGGCTCGCGCCGGAATCCGCCGGACTGTGCAGACTCACGCCGGAATCCGCGGGGCGGACCGCTCCCGCCCACGCGCCGCCGTCTCCCGGGTCCCTGTCTCCCGGGTCCCTGTCTCCCGGGTCCCTGTCTCCCGGGTCCCTGTCTCCCGGGTCGTCGTCTCCCGCACGGACGGCTCACGGACGAGGACCCCGTCGCGCCCGGCGTGGCCGCGCCTGTGGCCGCGGATGTTCGGCGTCGGTCCGATCAGCACGGCCGATCCGCATCCGGTGCAGGCCCACTCCGGACAGTCCGCGCCGTGCCCGTCCAGGCAGGGCGGCCGCTCGAACGACCGCTCGTCGCCGCAGACCACGCAGTCGAGCACGATCTGATCGTCGAGATCCACCCGGATCCGTTCCACCTGCGTCTCACTCCCCGCTCGCCGGCCCGTCGCGGTCATCGGAAATCCACCGGCGCAGGAACCAGGAACACGGATCAACGTGCACCTCTGTCCACTTTCCGACCGGACAGACGGTGCCACGGCAGACGTAAATGTCCGCGCATTCCTCGCGGCGTGTCGCGTGAGCCCGTCTCGGTCGGGTGTGGGCGTGACGTCCCTGCTCGGGCGACTCGCGACGTTCGTACCCCGACGTCGTCCGCCGGCGGCGGGCCCGGTCGTCTCCGACCAGGCTGACTCTCGGTAGCGGCCTTGCGGGGGGCTGCCCCCATCGTCTGGACGGGTGACCGGCGGATGGGTCGCCGTGGTCGCCTTCGAGGCCGAGGCGCCACCGCCGGTCCGGCCGGGTAAACCCGGGTCGTCGTGGTCAGGTCCGGGGTCGATGGGCCGACCACGACGACCCGGGTGGGCGATCCGGCGCACCGGACCGTTCGGCCACGGTCACTTCGGAGCGTGATCGAAGGTCCGGTCCGCGTGGAGCGGGTCGAGGCTGGGGGAGGGGGTCAGGGCCGGCCGGCGGCGGGTGCGGGGCGAGGGGAGGAGTCGGCGGTGAACGCGGGACCGCCGGGGGTACCCGGTGCGCCGGGGCGCAGCCAGCGCCGTTCGACGAAGAACGGTGCCACCGGCAGCACCGACGCCACGAGGGCGAGGACGGTGCGTCGGCGGGGCCAGCGCCCGGCGAAGGCGAGATAGCCGACGAGGGCGCAGTAGGTCAGGAAGAGAACGCCGTGGATCGGCCCGAGCACCCGGACGCCGCCGGGATGGTCCGCCGCGTACTTGATCACGGTGGCGACGAGCAGGAGCAGGAAGGACGTCGCCTCGGCGAGGGAGACCGCTCGGGCGGCGGTCAGGATCGAGGAGCCGCTGGGGGATGCCTGACCGGTCATCGGTGACCTCTCCGTCGTGGTGCGTGGAATCGCATCGTGGGCTGGGTGGTGGGCTGGGTGGTGATGCGTGGCGGTCATGGTCGGGCGGGTGGCGGTCCGCCTGGGCGGAGAGCCGATTGCGTCACATTCGGTCATTCGAGGTTCGCGCGGCCCGCGCAGCTCCCGGCCGTGGGTCGGGCGGAGGGAAACGGCGCAGACCAGGGTGTTCTTCTACTGAGAGTAGAAGATAGTCGACGTCCAGAGGGCGGCCGGAACACCATCGTGAGCATGCCGACGCCACGGCTCACCCGCGCGGGCCAGCCCGCCTGAGCCCGGTCGCACCCGCACTGTCGCGGCGGGCATGCAACGATCGAGGCATGTCTGTCGTCCACATCGACGCCGGCGCCGCTGTCGGTGCGCGGCGGCCGGATCTCGCAGCCACGGCTGCGTTCCTGCGTGCCTGCCGCGGTGAGCGGCCCGCGACCACACCCGTGTGGTTCATGCGCCAGGCCGGCCGGGTGCTGCCCGAGTACCGCAGGCTACGGGCCGGTATCCCGATGCTTGACTCCTGCCGCGACCCGGAGCTGATCACCGAGATCACCATGCAGCCGGTGCGGCGGTTCCGCCCGGACGCCGCGATCTTCTTCTCCGACATCGTCGTGCCACTGGTCGCCCTCGGGCTCGACATCGACATCGTGGCCGGTGTCGGGCCGGTCGTCGCCGAGCCGGTGCGGGACGCGGCCGGTGTGGCGCGGCTGCGCGAGCTGGTGGCCGACGACGTCCCCTACATCGCCGACGGCGTCCGCTCGCTGCTGCGCGAGCTGGGCGACACGCCGCTGATCGGTTTCGCCGGAGCGCCGTTCACCCTGGCCAGCTACCTGGTCGAGGGCGGGCCGAGCCGCAACCATCTGCGCACCAAGGAACTGATGTACAGCGAGCCGAAGCTCTGGCACGATCTGCTCGACCGGCTGGCCGGGATCACCACGGCGTTCCTGCGGGTCCAGGTCGACGCCGGGGTGGACGCGATCCAGCTGTTCGACTCCTGGGCGGGCGCGCTCAGCGAGGCGGACTACCGTCGTTACGTGGCCCCGCACAGTGCGAAGGTGCTCGGCGCGTTCGCCGGGCAGGTGCCCCGTATCCACTTCGGGGTCAACACCGGTGAACTACTCGGTGCGATGGGCGAGGTCGGCGCGGACGTGGTCGGCGTCGACTGGCGGGTCCCGCTGGACGTGGCGGCCCGCCGGGTCGGCCCGCACCGCGCGGTGCAGGGCAACCTGGACCCGGCGGCCGTCTTCGCCCCGCACGACGTGCTGGACGCGAAGATCCGGGATGTGCTGGCGCGTGGCACGGCGGCGCCGGGGCACGTGTTCAACCTCGGGCACGGTGTGCTGCCCGAGACGGACCCGGGCGTGCTCGCGCACATCGTGGACGTCGTCCACGCGGGTTGATCCAGGTGCTCCCGCGAGCCCGGGTGACCGGGGCGCGCGGGGTGAAAGTGCGAAGCGGTTCGTGAGTTCGAAGTTCGTGGCTCTGCGAGAGGGCGGCAGGAACGTGCGGGTTGTCATCGTCGGTGCGGGCGTTTCCGGGCTCGCCGCCGCCCACGCGCTGGCCGGTCAGGCCGAGGTCACCGTGCTGGACGCGGCCGAGCGGGTCGGCGGGAAGCTGCACACGACGCCGATCGAGGGGATGGACGTCGAGGAGGGCGCCGAGTCGTTTCTCGCCCGGGTCCCCGACGGCCTGCGGCTGGCCCGCCAGATCGGGCTCGGCCATGACGTGGTGCATCCGGCCACGACGTCGGCGTCGCTGTGGATTCGCGGCCGGCTGCGGCCCATCCCACCGAACACCATGCTCGGGGTCCCCACCGACGCGTTCGGCCTGATCCGTTCGGGTGTGCTTTCGCCGTGGGGGATGCTGCGGGCCGCCGCCGACCTCGCCCTGCCGCGTTCGCAGTTCCCCGAGGATCCGACCGTCGGCGCCTTCGTCGGCGCGCGGGTCGGCCGGGAGGTCGTCGACCTGCTCGTCGATCCGCTGCTCGGTGGCGTGTACGCCGGCCGGGCCGACGCGCTGTCACTGCGGGCCACCGTGCCCCAGCTCGTCCCCATCCTCGCCGAGGACCGTTCGCTGCTGCTCGGCGCGCACCGGGTGCGGGCCCGCACCGGTCCCGCGCCCAGCGCCGCCGCCACACCGGTGTTCGCCAGCGTGCGCGGCGGCCTCGGCGGGTTCGCCCGGCGGCTGGCCGAGCGCTGCGGCGCCACCGTGCGCACCGGCGTGTCCGTGCGGGCGCTGGAACGCACCGCGTCCGGATGGCGGGTGGTGTGCGGGCGTGACCGCACCGGGGTGACCCCCGAGCCGCTGCTGGCCGACGCGGTGATCCTCGCCGTGCCCACAGGAGTGGCCCGCTCGCTGCTGCGCCCGATCGTTCCGCACGCCGCGGCGCCGCTGGCCGGCGTCCCGTACGCCTCCGTCGGGCTGGTGACGCTCATCTACCGGGACGTCACCCCGCCGCCCGGCAGCGGCTTCCTGGTGCCGGCCAGGGCGGGAACCGCGGTGAAGGCGGCGACGTTCCTCACCACGAAGTGGCCGCACGTCGGCGCGGCGGGTCTCACGGTGGTACGCGCCAGTCTCGGGCGGGCCGGCGCCGAGGGCGACCTGACCCGCGGTGACACGGAGCTCGCCGGGATCGCCGCCGCCGAGATCGCGCAGATCACCGGGTTGCTGGCGCGTCCGATCGCGTCCCGGGTGAGCCGTTGGGAGGGTGGACTGCCGCAGTACCTGCCGGGCCATCTGAACCGGGTCGCCGCCGTGCGCCGGTCCCTGCCCGCCGGCCTCGCCCTGGCCGGCGCGGGCTACGACGGGATCGGCATCCCCGCCTGCATCCGCTCGGGTGAGGCCGCCGCCGCCGCGGTGCTGCGGGGGGCCGTCCGCGCCACGCACGGTGGCCCGACCCAGCCGGCGGCCCCCGGAGTCTGACCGCGATTCCGGCCGGGGTGGGCCCGGCCGGCCGACCATGGAGACCGCCGAATGCCGGAGTCCACGAAGTCCGCCAACGAGCTCAACGCCGAGCTGCTCTACACCGGGTGGTCGGTCTTCGCCGCCGACCGTCGGCTGCCCGCCGAACGGGGCGCCCTGACCGACGAGGTCGAGGCGCTGCTCGAGGGCGCCCTCGCCAAGGACGTCTACACCCGCGGGCTCTACGAGCTGTCCGGCTACCGGGCTGACGCCGACCTGATGCTGTGGTGGACCAGTCCCGACCCGGATCTGCTACAGGAGACCTACCAGCGGTTCCGCCAGACCACACTCGGTGGGCATCTGCGTCCGGTGTGGTCGTCGGTCGGGCTGCACCGCCCGGCCGAGTTCAACCGCAACCACATCCCGGCCTTCGTGCGCCGGGAGGACCCCCGTACGTATGTCTGCGTGTACCCGTTCAACCGTTCCCTGGAGTGGTATCTGCTACCCGATTACGAGCGACGGGGGATGCTCGCCGAGCACGGCATGATGGGGCGCGAGTTCGAGGACGTCCGGGCGAACACCGTGGCGTCGTTCGGTCTCAACGACTACGAGTGGCTGCTCGCGTTCGAGGCCGACGAGCTGCACCGGATCGTCGACTGCCTGCGCCACCTGCGCGCGAGCTCCGCCCGGCGACACACCCGGCTGGAAACCCCCTTCTACACCGGCGCCCGCAAGCCCGTCGCCGACATCATCGCCGCCCTGCCGTAACAGGGCCGCTGACCTGCGAGGACAGTCGGTCGCCGCGCGCGGGTGCGGGGCTGCCCGCCCCCTGACGCAGTCGGCGTCTGCCTGGGCGCCCCCACCCGTCCGGCAGACGCCGACCGTTCTGTAGCCGTGCTCGTGGTGCGCCGTCGTGCGGGTCGGACCACGGTCCACGGCAGGTGTCGCGTCCGCGCTCCCACAGAGGTCAGGAGCCCGGAAGCTCCCCGGCCACGCCCAGGAACATGACGCACAGTAGCACAATCATCGCTCGTTGTATACGCAGCGTGTCGCTCGGGTTCCTGGTCCCCGCATGTCGTGACCAGAGTGCAATCACGGAAATCCGGTTGCGTCGAGTTATCGGATCGTGGCGCCATCTCTGTTACCTTGAGTCGCCGCAAACGGACGGATGACGCCGTGGCAACGGGCGATCCATGCGCCCCGAATGGGTGGGGGCCCCATCCGCCCGCTGGTGGTTCGGCCTGAGAGGGCCGGTAACGTTGCCCATGAGCAGGGCGCCGGTCATGCCAGGTGTTCGGTCTGGTCCGCCGTGGCGGCCCGGGTCACGATCACGGGCGTGCGGCCCAGGTCCGCGAGCGGGTGCGAGTCGTCCTCGTGCCGCCCGTGGGGCTCATTCAGTGGCGGGGGAAGAGCGCTGGAGGTCCGGTCGATGCATCACCGAAAGATGAGCTCGCCGCCGCCGGAGCGACCCCCGGCCAGAGGCGGTCGGAACAGGTTCTCGCGTCGATCGAACGGGATAGACCGACCGCGCCAGGCCGGGCGGTCGATGCGGTACGGGCGATCGGCGGGGGAGTCACACGTTAACGCGAACTACTGCGAGCCGGCGCAAACCGGACTAGTCCAGAGGTGACCGACACCATGTCGGGTAATCGGCGCTCGGGCGGCCCCAACGTCGTCGCCCGGCCGCGCGACGACCAGGGTACCGGCGTGCAGTACCCGCCGGTACGGCCGCAGTACGGGCCGGACGGCGCACATCCCAGCGGCCCCATGAGCCCGGGCGGGCCCGCCGATCCTGGCGGGTTCGGCGGTCCCGGTGGCTATGGCGGCTCCGGTGGACCGGAGCCGCCCGACGGGGCCGGCGGGGTACCGGGTCAGGGGCGCGGTGGTCGCTCCCGGCGCGGGTCGAACGCCGGGTCGCTGGGCTCGTCGGTCGGGCGGCACAGCGCCGCCCGGGCGGGCGGCGACCCGGCGCTGGCCTACCGGGCCCAGGTCAACTGGGAACGTCGCTACGTGCGGATGCTGCTCGGGTTCGACGCGGCGGCGTGTGTGCTCGCCGCCGCCCTGGCCTTCTTCGTCCGGTTCGGCAACCTGGTCAGCTTCGACACCGAACCGATCTCGATCAAGCCGTACATCCTGATGACGGTGCTGCTGCCGCTGGCCTGGGTGCTGGCGATGTCACTCAACCGGGCCTACGAGAGCCGGTTCCTCGGCGGCGGCTCGGAGGAGTTCCGCCGGGTGGTGAACTCCGCCGCCCGGCTCACCGCCGCGGTGGCCATCGCCTCCTACGCCACCAAGGCCGAGATCGCCCGAAGCTACGTGCTCATCGCCTTCCCGGCGGCCACCGTCTTCTCGGTGGCCGGGCGGGTGATCGGCCGCGGCATCCTGCACCGGATGCGTCGCTCCGGGCGCTGCCTGCACCGGGTTCTGGTCGTCGGGGCCGGCGAGTCGGCGGCCACCCTCGTGCGACTGGCCCAACGGGACCCGACATCCGGCTGGGCCGCCGTCGGTGTCGTGCTGGACCGCTCACCCGGCCGGCACAGCCACGACCGTCCCGAACGCAGCGGCTTCGACCTGCTGGGCGTGCCGATCGTGGGCACCTCCGACACCCTGCACACCGCGATCAGCGCCACCCACGCCACCACGGTGGCGATCTGCCCGCAGATGGACGGCGAGACGCTGCGCCGGGTGCTGTGGACGCTGGAGGGCAGCGACGTCGACGTGCTGGTCTCCTCGGCACTCACCGATGTGACCGGCCCGCGGATCTCGATCCGGCCGGTGGCCGGGCTGCCGCTGCTGCACATCGAGGAACCGGAACTGTCCGGCACCCGGCGGGTGATGAAGGGCGTGTTCGACCGCTTCGTCGCCATAACGGTGATCCTGCTGTTCTCGCCGCTGCTGCTCGGTCTCGGCCTCGCGGTGCGCCTCACCAGCCGTGGTCCGGCGCTGTTCAAGCAGATCCGGGTCGGCCGCGGCGGCGAGCACTTCACGATGTTCAAGTTCCGGTCGATGTACATCGACGCCGAGGCCCGCAAGGCCGACCTCGAGTCGCACAACGAGCGGGGCGAGGGACTGCTGTTCAAGATGCGTGACGACCCGCGCATCACCCGGGCCGGCAAGTTCCTGCGCAAATGGTCGCTGGACGAGCTGCCGCAGCTGTTCAACGTGCTCAACGGCACCATGTCGCTGGTCGGTCCGCGCCCACCGCTGCCCAGCGAGGTCGCCCGCTACGAGGACGACGTGCACCGCCGCCTCATGGTCAAACCGGGTCTGACCGGCCTGTGGCAGATCAGTGGCCGCTCCGACCTCGAATGGGACGAGTCGGTGCGCCTGGACCTGCGCTACGTGGAGAACTGGTCGTTGGCGATGGACTTCGTCATCCTGTGGCGCACCGTCTTCGCCGTGCTGCGCCGCGAGGGCGCCTACTGATCCGCCGGCTCGCCGCCCGGGCGCCGGACACCCCTCCTGTCGGGTCGGCGCCCGAGTTCAGTCGGCGGCGAGCCAGCCGGCCAGGCGCAGATGGTCGAGCACCCGGTCGACGGACTCCTCGGGTGAGAGCCGGGCGGTGTCGACGGTGACGTCGGCGTCCTGGGGCACCTCGTACGGGTCCGAGACACCGGTGAACGCGGGGATCACCCCGGCCCGGGCCTTGGCGTACAGACCCTTGCGGTCACGGGCCTCGCACACCTCGACCGGCGTCGCCACATGGACGAGCACGAAGCCCCCGCCGGCCGCGCGGACCATCGCCCGTACCTCGGCGCGCACCTCGGCGTAGGGGGCGATCGGCGCGCACACCGCGGTGCCTCCCGCCCCGGCGACCTGCGCCGCGACGAACCCGATCCGGCGCACGTTGGTGTCCCGGTCGGCGCGGTCGAAGCCGAGGCCCTTCGACAGATGGGTGCGCACCACATCCCCGTCCAACAGGGTCACCCGGCGCCCGCCCTCCTCGAGCAACCGGCAGACCAGCAGACCGGCCAGCGTCGACTTGCCGGAGCCGGACAGTCCGGTGAACAGGACCGTCAGCCCCCGCCGCAGCCGCGGCGGCACCGCCCGGGTCAGTTCGGCGGCCACCGTCGGCGGGGTGAGCTCGGCGGGAATCGGCCCACCGCTGTCGAGCAGCGAGGCGAGCTCGTCGCGCCCCGGGGCGCCGATCGCCGGACCGGTCAGGCTGCCGGTCAGACCGTAGGCGCTGGCCAGTTGGGCCCGCTCGGCGGTGAGCCGGGACAGTTCGGCCGCCTCCAGGCCAAGGTCGACCGGTGTGCCAGGGTTGACCGGGGTGCCGAGATCGCGGGCCGCGCCGGGTTCGGCGTCGACACCGGCGCCATCCTGGCCGGGTGTCGGGACGCCGTCCCCGTTGCCGCCAGCGGTGGCAGCGCCGGCGGTGGCCCCGGTGCTGGCCGGCCCGCTCAGGACCGTCGCGCTCAGGCCCGGCTCACGCGGCGCCACCAGCAGCGGCGAGGGCAGCGCGGGGACGAGCACGAGCAGGCTGCGCCGGCCGCGCGTCGCATCACCGGGCGCGGGCCGACGGTAGGGGTCGGGCGTCGGCTCACGGTGGCGCCCCGACCCCCCGGTGCCCAGGGCGTCGGAGGCCACCGCCTCGGAGGCGAGCGTCGCCTCGGAGGCGCGCAGCGGCGCGTCGACGGCGTCCAGCGCCGCCAGCAGGCAGCGCACCCGCAGATGGTGGCGGGCGTCCGCCGGGTCGGCCCCACCGACCGGGGCGAGCACGACGCAGCGTTTGCCCTGCCGGGTCAGCGCCCGGATGCGTCCGACGTCCGCGGTGTGCAGCAGACCGTCGGCCCACACCGCCCACGCGGCACCCTCGCCGACCTGGGGGCCGATCCAGCCCCGGGCCCGTAGTTCCGCGCGCAGCTGGTCCGGGGTGAGCCGCAGGTCCGGATGGTCGGGGTGATGCGGCAGCCGGATGCCCTCGAGCTCACCGACGAGGCGTACCGGCCCCGTACCACCCTGCGCCGTACCACCCTGCGCCGTACCCGGCACCGGTATCGTCGCCCCCACGTGCAGGGCTGCGATCATCACGCCCTCGGCGTCGCGCAGCGCGACGCTCGACCCGGGCGCCGGCACCTGCGGTGTCGGGTCGAGACCGGTCGGGACGATCAGGGTCGGCACCGGGACCCCGGCCACCTCGTCCTGCGCCGGGTAGCCGGGATGCGGGCCGTAGGCGCCCACGAGCAGCAGCTCGAGCCCGGCGAGCTGCGCCGGCGTGAGGGTCAGCGACGACCAGTCCCGGGAGGCCGAGGTCAGCTCGGCCGCCCGGGCCGGGCCGACCAGCGTCAGCAGCGGATCACCGCCGGCGGACGCCGCGGCATGGCCCGCGGACCCGGTCGAGCCCGCGGCGGGGTCCGTCGGGGAGACGACGTGACGATCAGGATTCGGAGCAGAGGTGGCACTCACACTCGCGACCGTAGCGGGTGACAGACTCCCCTTCGATGAACACCGACGACACCAGCCAGCCGGCTCGCGTTCCCGTCGACATCGCGAGCGACGAACTCGACGACAATGACCTGGCCCGGCGTTTGGCCACGGATGCCGGCAAACTTCTGCTCAGGATCCGCGACGAGGTGGGGTTCGCCGAACCCGCCACGCTGCGCGACGCCGGGGACGCCCGCTCGCACCAGCTGCTGGCCCGGGCTCTGGCCCGCCACCGGCCGCTGGACGCGGTGCTGTCCGAGGAGGGTGTGGACGACCCGGCGCGGCTGGCCGCCGAACGCGTGTGGATCGTCGATCCGCTTGACGGCACCCGCGAGTTCGCCGAGCCCGGCCGCGCGGACTGGGCTGTCCACGTCGCGTTGTGGGAACGCGGTGAGCTCGTCTGCGGCGCGGTCGCGCTGCCGGCGCTGGGCATCACGCTGCCCGCTGCCGCTGCCGGCGGCGTGCCGCCGACCCGGCCGGTGGTGAGCCCGCCGCGGATCGTGGCCAGTCGCACCCGAGCCCCGCTGTTGGTCACCCAGGTCGCCGAGGCGCTGGGGGCGACGATCGTGCCGATGGGGTCGGCGGGTGCGAAGGCCGGCGCGGTCATCCGCGGTCAGGCCGAGATCTACCTGCACGCCGGGGGTCAGTACGAATGGGACTCCGCCGCGCCCGTGGCCGTGGCCAGGGCGGCCGGCCTGCACACCAGCCGCCTCGACGGCTCGGCGCTGCGCTACAACCAGCCCGACCCACTGCTACCGGACCTGGTCATCTGTACGGCGCCGCTGGCCACGGCCGTGCTCGCGGCCATCGCCGCCGCCGGATGAGCTCCCGGATGAGCCGCCGGGCGAGTCACCGGGTGATCGGAGTGTGACCGGTGAGAGTCCGGTGACACCCGTGTGACGTGGGTGAGCTGCTTAACGGTGGCGAAACCAGCCTACGGACGCTGGGGTCGGCTAGTTTGGACGGATACACCGGCTCGACGAGGGGTATCCGCGTGCCTGTCAGGGGTTACGAGCTCACCCATCTGCAGATGATCGAGGCCGAAGCGATCCACATCTTCCGTGAGGTCGCGGCCGAGTTCGAGCGTCCCGCGTTGCTGTTCAGCGGCGGCAAGGACTCGATCGTCATGCTGCGGGTGGCGGAGAAGGCGTTCTGGCCCGCGAAGCTGCCGTTCCCGCTGCTGCACATCGACACCGGGCACAACTTCGACGAGGTGCTCGCGTTCCGCGACCATCGCGCCAAGGAGCTCGGCGCCCGCCTGATCGTCGCGTCCGTGCAGGCCGCGATCGACGCCGGCACGCTGACCGAGGACACCCGCCCGGGCGCGTCCCGCAACCAGTTGCAGACCCCGGTGCTGCTCGACGCGATCGCCGACAACCGGTTCGACGCGGTCTTCGGTGGCGCGCGCCGCGACGAGGAGAAGGCCCGGGCCAAGGAGCGGGTGTACTCCTTCCGCGACGAGTTCGGCCAGTGGGACCCGAAGAACCAGCGTCCCGAGCTGTGGTCGCTGTACAACGGCCGGCACCGGCCCGGCGAGCACATCCGGGTGTTCCCGCTGTCGAACTGGACCGAGCTCGACATCTGGCGTTACATCGCCCAGGAGCGCCTCGAGATCCCCTCGATCTACTACGCGCACAGCCGCGACGTCGTCGAGCGCGACGGCATGCTGCTCGCGGTCACACCGCTGACGCTGCCCCGCCCCGGCGAGACCGCCGTGCCCCGCCGCATCCGCTACCGGACGGTCGGTGACATCACCTGCACCGGTGCGGTCGAGTCGACGGCGCGCACGCCCGAGGAGGTCATCGTCGAGGTCGCGGCGACCAGGATCACCGAACGTGGTGCCACCCGCGCCGATGACCGGGTCAGCGAGGCCGCCATGGAGGACCGCAAGCGGGAGGGGTACTTCTGATGGCCGAGCTGCTGCGCGTGGCGACCGCCGGATCCGTCGACGACGGCAAGTCGACGCTGATCGGCCGGCTGCTCTACGACACGAAGTCCCTGTTCACCGACCAGTTGGCGGCGGTCGAGCGGACCAGTCGGGAACGCGGCGACGGCTACGTCGACCTGGCGCTGCTCACCGACGGCCTGCGCGCCGAACGTGAGCAGGGCATCACCATCGATGTCGCCTACCGCTACTTCGCGACCCCCCGGCGGTCGTTCATCCTCGCCGACACGCCCGGGCACGTGCAGTACACCCGCAACATGGTCACCGGCGCCTCGACCGCGGACCTCGCGTTGCTGCTCGTCGACGCCCGTAAGGGTGTGGTCGAACAGACCCGCCGGCACGCCTTCCTCGCCTCCCTGCTGCAGGTTCCGCACCTGGTGCTGTGCGTGAACAAGATGGACCTCGTCGACTTCGACCGGGAGATCTTCGAGAAGATCAAGGAGGAGTTCCGGCATTTCGCGGCGAAGCTCGAGATCGTCGACGTCACCGCGATCCCGGTCTCGGCGCTCAGTGGCGACAACGTCGTCTCGCGTTCGCCCAGCACCCCCTGGTACGACGGCAGTTCGCTGCTGCACCATCTGGAGGAGCTGCACATCGCCTCCGACCGCAACCTCATCGACGTCCGGTTCCCGGTGCAGTGGGTGGTGCGTCCCCGCAGCGAGGAACTACCCGACTACCGCGGCTACGCGGGGCAGGTCGCCGGCGGTGTGCTCAAGCCCGGCGACGACGTCATCGTGCTGCCCTCGGGTCTGACCACGCGGGTCGCCGGGATCGACAGCTTCGACGGCCCGGTCGACGAGGCGTTCCCGCCCATGTCGGTGACCGTGCGCCTCGAGGACGACCTGGACGTCTCCCGCGGCGACCTGATCGCCCGCCCGAACAACCAGCCCACGGTCGGCCAGGACATCAACCTGATGGTGTCCTGGATGGTGGACGCGCCGCTGCGTCGCCGGGCCCGGATCGGCGTCAAGCACACCACCCGCTCGGTGCGGGCGATGGTCACCGACATCTCCTACCGCGTCGACATCGACACCCTGCACCGGGACGAGACCATCGACACCCTGGGCCTCAACGACATCGGACGGATCGCGCTGCGCACGACGTCCCCGTTGTGCTACGACCCCTACCGCCGCAACCGCACGACGGGCAGCGTGCTGCTCATCGACGAGGTCACCGGCACCACCCTCGGCGCCGGCATGATTCTCGGACCCTCTCATCCTCGGACCCTCTCATCCTCGGACCCTCGGCCGGCGGCGTGCCGTGTTCGGCCGGCCGGCGCCGATCGAGCTGAGCCGCGTCCTGCGCTGACCCCGGCGACCGGTGCGTGACACGCCCGGCTCGGATCCCAGGGCTCATTCGTCGGGCCGAAGGGCACGGTCGGGTGGGACGCGGGTATCGCCCGCGGCGGCGAATCCGGCCAGCATGGGCAGCCGGTCGTTGTTGGCGACGATGGCCGGCGACTCCAACCAGGCCCGGTAGGCGCCGCGCTGACGCGGGGTCATCGCCGCCACCGCCAGGGGCGCCCCGGTGGCGTCGAGAAAATCGGTCCGCGCTCCGGTGATGAAGCCATCCTGATGCGGATCGCCGGTGTAGGTACGGCGCCGCCCGGCGTCATCGGTCACCGTGACGGGCCGAAGCGGATCGCTGGCGCGCCGCGCCCACAGCAGCCGGGCGCTCGACTCGTAGACCCCGACCCAGTCAGGCAGATCGCGGGCGGCCGCCCGCAGACCGGCCAGGACACGGCGGGGGCCGGCGGTGCCGGTGTCCCGGTATCGCTGGCGGATCGCGATCTCGAGCGCGTCGACGGTCAGCCCGACCGTCATCTTGGTGATGGTTCCCGAGGGGTTCGACGGTTCGATGGACGTCGCGACCGTGGCCAGCAGCTCCAGGATCGCGCCCTGGCGACGCCGATGGGCGGCACCGGACGCCGCATGGTCACGCACGACATCATCGGCCGCGTCGACCAGCACCTAGGCGAAAAACGTCTGCGCGCGGACGGCCTGCAGGTAGCCCAGCGCGCGGGGACTCGAGGGATAGCCACCGGCAGGCTGGTTCCAGCCCCGGGTTCGGGCCGCCAGCCGAGCCTCGAGATCGACGCCGTAACCGGCGGCGTCACGGGCCAGCGAACCGGCCAGCGCACCACCGCGCAGACACTCCCGCAGCAGCGCCCGCCAGGCGGCGGCGGGCACGTCCGCCAACCCGTCGGCAGGGTCCCCGCTGTCGGCCCGACCCGGTACCACCGCTGTCACCGTCGCGTAGAGCTCGTCACGGTAGGTGTGCAGCACCGGGACGAACGCCGCCCGCAGCCGCGGCGGCAGTGTCGGTTGGTCGGTCGCGGCCATCGTCTGGACGAGCCGCCCGACGAAGGACGCGCTGCCGGCCGGATCGGCGGCCCGCGCCGCCGACGAGCCAGCCGCGGCGATCACCCGTGACCAGGCGGCAAGCGTCGCCGCCGGCAGGGTGGCGACCCGCACCGGCAGCCGCAGCGCGCCGATCATCGACGCCCCGACGGCCAGCTCGACGTGACGTGCGGCGACCTGCGCCACCAGCGCGGGTTCGAGCCGAATCGCGTCGAGCAACGCCACCTGGTACGCACCGGCCCGCTGCCCGTCATCGACCGCCTGCGCACGGATACCGGCACCGGTCACACGCGGGTCGGTGATGCCGTCGCCGGCGCCGAAGGTCAGCCGGGCGAGCCGGTCAAGCAGCGTGCGGTCGAACCGCCCGGCGCCGAGCAGGGGAGTGAGCAGCACCGCGTCCACCCGGTCGGTGCGCCCGGTGACGTTGAAGCGGCCCAGCCAGGCATCGTCGAGACCACGGAACCGGCTGTAGGCGGCGAAGGTGCGCCCCAGCAGCGCGTGCGCCTGCGGTTGGTCCACGCCCGAGGCCGGCCGGCCGGTGACCCAGCGGCCCCGGGACGTACCCGGCCAGCCGGGTGAGCAGGGCCGCGAGCCCGGCCGGACCGAGCGTGTCGTAGAAACCGGCGACGAACTCCGGATCGTTCTCCCGCGTACCCAACAGCCGCAGCGCCGCCCGCCGGGCCCCACCACCCTCGCCGGCGCCGCCGGTACTCCCCGGGCCACCGACGCCAGACGCGCCGGGCGACCCCAGCCGCCGGCCTGCCCGAGCATCATGGCCGCTGCCGCTGCCGCTGCCGCTGCCGCTGGCACCGCCCGTCAGTAATGTCGCCGCCGTCCGCCCCGCCACCCACGCGGCCGTGTGCGCCGACGCCGTGCGCGCCATCACGGGCAGGACGTGAAGGTCCCTCGCCGCGAGCGACACCCGTGGCAGGACGACGTCGGCCCGCTCGGCGGCGCCACCGCGGTCGGTCAGGGCACCCGCCTCGGTGTCGAACGCCGCCGCCAGGCGCAGGAGCTGCTCGACGAACCCGGCGAGCCCGGCCAGCCCCGCGGCGAGGGACGCCGCTCGCCCCAGCGCCCGGGCACCGGCGCGAAGTGCCTGCGCGGCCGCTCCCACCGCCCTGGCGAGACCGCGTAGCCGCACCGGATCGACGAGTATCCGGCCAGGCTCCACCCCGGCCGCCGTGCGGATCGTCAGGCCGTGGGCCGTCACGACGCCGGACCCGCCTGCCACCCGGACGGCGACGACGGCGACGACAGCGCGGACGGCGGGGGTTGGGGTGGGCCGGTGGCGAGCCCGGCCTGCTCGCACAGGCGCACGCAGCTCGCCAGCACCGCCGCGGCCTCGGCGGCCAACCGGCGCAGCCGCTGCGCGGCCTGCTCGGCCGCGGCGCCCTCCCAGGCCGCGACGCCGGCAGCGTTGACCTGATCAAGGGCCTGCTCCACCTCGGCCCGCACCCGCCGGGCCACCGCCAGGGCATCCGCCGTAGCCGCTCGGGCCGGATCGACATCCGTCATCGCACACCACCGTCAGGATCAGGGTCGGGGTGCGGTGACCGTAACAACGACAGGCGGGGCCTCGCCGGCTGCGCACCGGCGCTGTGGACGACGACGCCCGGCGACCACCGCCGACCCGCCCCTGTGGACAACGCCCGCCGGACCGGCGCGAGGGGTTCGTGTCAGCCGCCCGTCATCGTGATCCGCCGGGCCATCCCCGAAACGTGGTCGCCCAGTCCGAGACCTGGTCCACGCGATGCGGGCCCTGGTGCGCGGTCCACGCACGCTCAGGGACCGCACTGGCCTCGCTGGTAGCGCAGGAACAGGCTGCCGTCCTCGGTGAGAACCTGGGTCAGCCGCAGAGGCACGGGCCGCGCCCAGTCGTCGCCCATCGTGATGCTCTTGTGGCCGGGCCCGGCGAGCAGGGGGGCGACGGTCAGGCACAGTTCGTCGAGCAGGCCGGCCGCGGCGAGCTGGGCGTGCAGGGTCGGGCCGCCCTCGAGCAGCACCCGGGTCAGGCCCCGTTCGGCCAGCGCGGCGAGTGCGGCGCCCGGCTCGACCATGCTGTCGCCACACAGCACGACCTCGGCGACCCGCGCCAACGCCGCGCGCCGGTCGGCAGGGGCGTCGGCACAGGTCAGGATGATGGGGCGTACCTCGGTGTCGAACAGCCGGGCGGCCGGTTCCAACGCCGCCGACGCGGTGACGACCGCCACCGGCGGCGCGGCCGCGAGCCCGGCGGCGACCCGCTGCTCCCGACGCTGTGGCGGGATGACCACCGGGCCGTAGTTCTCATGCCGGACGGTGCCGGCGCCGACGAGCACCACGTCACACAACCAGCGCAGCGTCCGGAACACCTGCCGGTCGCCCTCCCCGCCCAGCGGGCCGGAGCGGCCGTCGACCTCGGCGGCACCGTCCGCGGCGCTGACGAAGTTCGACCGCACGTAACTGTGTGTGGCGGCCTTCTCCGGATAGGCGTACGCCTGGTCGAGATCGACCTCCCCCCGCGGGGGGACGGCCGGTGCCGGTTCGGTCTCGGAGAACAGGTAGCGCACGGCGCCGACTGTATCCGCCGGCGGCCCCGCGCCACCTGTCTGTCGCCGACGAGGCAGGGCCCTGCGACGATGCGGGTATGGGAACCTACGTCGTCCTGCTCGTCATGGTGCTGCTGGTGGGACTGGCGGTGCTGGGTGGGATCTACGCCTACCTGATGCGCGACCGCACCCGCCGCTGACACCCGGCCGGCAGGGCGCTCAGCCGGCGGGGTGTTCGGTGGGGAGCAGGCGGGTGATGACGACCGACTCGCCGTCGAGTTCCACCCGTCCGGGCATGTAGGTGAAACCGGGGGTGGAGGCGGCTGGCGCGTCGAACGGGACGCCGTCGAGCGGCACCGCCTGACGTTCGTCGGCGAAGTTGACGACTATCGCGACATCCCCGCGGCGCACGACCAGCCAGCGAGCCTGCTCGTCGAAGGTGCAGGCGACCGACGACCAGGCCGGATCGGTGAGCGCGGGCAGCCGGCGACGCAGGCCGATCAGCCGGCGATGCCAGTCGAGCAGGCTGCCGTGGCCGGGGCGGGTCGGCTCGGACCAGTCCAGCCGCGACCGCTCGAAGGTGGCCGGGTCCTGCGGGTCGGGGACCTGTTCGGGGCCCCAGCCGTGGGCGGCGAACTCGGCGCGGCGGCCGTTGCGGACCGCGTCGCCCAGGTCCGGATCGGTGTGGTCGGTGAAGTACTGCCAGGGCGTGTGCGCACCCCACTCCTCACCCATGAACAGCATCGGGGTGAGCGCCGAGGTGAGCAGCAGCGCGGCTCCGATACGCAGCAGACCATCGCTGAGCTGCGTGGACGAGCGGTCGCCGAGCGCCCGGTTGCCGATCTGGTCGTGGTTCTGCAGGAACGTGACGAACCGGTAGGCCGGGGTGGTCGCCGGCATCGGCCGGCCATGGGAGCGGGCCCGAAACGTCGAGTAGCCGCCTTCATGCACGAAACCCCTGGTCAGGGCATGGGCGAGGGTGGCGAGTGAACCGAAGTCGATGTAGTAGCCCTGCCGCTCGCCGGACAGCGTCGCCCACAGCGCGTGGTGGGCGTCGTCGCACCACTGGCCGTCCAGCCCGTAACCGCCGGCTTCGGGGGCGACGACGAGACGCGGGTCGTTCAGGTCGGACTCGGCGACGGCGAACAGCGGACGGCGCTGCTGGGCGCCGAGCCGGTGCACCGACTCGGCGATCTCCTCGAGCAGGTGCAGCGCCCGACTGTCCTGGAAGGCGTGCACCGCGTCCAGCCGCAGGCCGTCGCAGTGGTACTCACGCAGCCAGGACAGGGCGCTGCCCAGGATGAACGCGCGCACCTCGTCGGAGCCGGGCGCGTCCAGGTTGACCGCTGGGCCCCACGGGGTGATGTAACGGTCGGTGAAGTACGGGCCGAACCGGTTGAGGTAGTTGCCGTCCGGCCCGAGATGGTTGTAGACCACGTCCATGATCACGCCGATGCCGTGGGCGTGTGCGGCGTCGACGAACCGTTTGAGACCGTCCGGCCCGCCGTACGGCTCGTGCACGGCGAACAGGCCCACCCCGTCATAACCCCAGCCGTGCCGACCCGGGAAGGCGTTGACGGGCAGCAGTTCGACCGCGTCGATGCCGAGTTCGGCCAGGTGCGGCAGCTTCTCGATCGCCGCGTCGAAGGTGCCCTCAGGGGTGAACGTCCCGATGTGCAGTTCGTAGAGCACGCTGCCGGCCAGGGCGATGCCCCGCCAGCTCGCGTCCGTCCAGGTGAAGGTGGAGTGCTCGACGAGACGGGAGCGCCCGTGCACGCCGTGGGGCTGCCAGGCCGAACGCGGATCGGGCAGCTCGTGACCGTTGCCGTCGAGCACGTAGGCGTAGTCCGTGCCGTGCCGGGCCGACGGGACGTTCACCCACCACCAGCCACCGCGACCGGCGGACAGCTCGTGGGTGGTGTCGCCGGAGTCCTGGGCCAGGACCAGGCTGACCGTCTTGGCGCTCGGGGCCCACAGCCGGAAGGTGCTCATATGTTCCTGTCTACCGTCCGGCGCCGCCCGACATGCCGGGACGGTGACAATGGCCCCAACGAAGGTGCCCCACGACCTGCCGCGCATCGATCGCCCGGGTGCGGGAGCAGGTCCGCTCCGCACCCGGGCGACGACGGGCCGTGCGACCCGTGGTGGTTCGGCGTCGCGGTCAGGACGCCGTGGACCTCGGCTTCAGGCCCTGGGTGTAGGCGTCGACCGCGCTGCGCGTGTCAGCGGTCTGCAGCGCTATCGAGACCTGCCGTTGCGTGGCAGTCCGGGGCAGCCCGCCCTGGTACGTCGTCTCCTGCAGCGTGCCGTCGGACACGAGGCCGGTCGAGATCCCGGTCAGCGGAACGTGAAACGACATCTGGACGTTCGATTCGATACCGAGGGAGGCGAAGTAGTTTCCCAGGGTTTGGCTGTTGAAGTAGGCCTGGTTCACCCGGTTGGCCCGGTCGACCCGTTCGAACAGCAGCGTGTTGTTGCCGCTGTGGTAGGTAGTGCCGAAGAGCGTGACATCCACCCCGGGCTTGGCAAGCACCTGGCCCGGCTTCAGCGTGGCCGGGATGCCTGCAATGGACGTGGGGAAGGTGAAGATGTCGACGAGCTGGAACAGATGGGTGTCCGGGTAGTCCTTGAAGATGGTGGTCAGGTTCCTCGCGACGTCGGAGTCGCCGCCGATCGGGTAGGTGTAGCTGAAGGTCGCCGGGAAGGTGGGGAGCAGGCTCTGGATCGGTTTGAAGGCCACCGCCGGCCTGCCGTCCGCCGTATCGCCCTTGGCGATATCCCGGTAGCGGACGTCGAGCAGCTCGAACTTCTTCGCGAGTTTGCCGTTCTGGAGCACGACGGAGAAGCGGACGAGGGTCCGGGTCTCCGAGATCGTCTTCAGGTCGGTGACTCGGGGGACCTGCCCGTTCTGGGCCTGTTCGGTCGCGTAGGTGGCTCCGGTCGCGTCGTACAAGTAGGTGAACGACTCGCCAAGGTGATACGCGTGCTGGGTGACGGTGGTGGCGCCGACCGCGTCCGTCGCGGCCGGAACGACGGTGGCCCCGGTCGCGGTGTTCTGGTTGGCTCCGCCCGCACAGGCCGACGTGGCGGACACCAGTAACATCAGGCCCGCCACCGCGGCGCCCACGTGTTTGCGTCTGAACATTGTTTGCTCCCTGGAAAGAGGATGGTCGATGGGACGGGTGGTGTTTCTGGTCAGTGGGGGAGAATCCGGGCGGCGGCGATGTCGCCCGTACCCTGGATGCCGTCGCCGTGGCGGGAGAACACTGCCCAGCCCACGTCGTTGGCGGTCATGGCGAGGTAGGCGTTCATTTCGTTGCTGGTGGCTCCGTCGGCGAGGGTGAGGTCGCCACCGGCATCGAGGTCGGCAGTGGTGAAGGTGGGTTCGGCGGCGGTGGCGTTACGGGATTCGGTGAGGATCGCGTGGGCGGGGCCGGCGTAGAGGCCGGGGTAACCGGGCGGGCTCTGCGGACGTGTCGGTACGGTGGTCTGCAGGCCGGCGATCAGGATATGGCCCGGCGAGCCGGCGACAATGTTCGCATGGATCATGGAGAACGTCGTGCCTGGCGCCATCACGTTGACGGGGGCGCTCCAGGTGTGGGCGCGGTCGCGTGAATAGGACAGGTACACCTGGGTGTCGGTGTCGTCAACCCAGACCGTGTAGACCGTCCCGGCCCGGTCGACCGCGACCCGCTGCTGTCCGTTCAGCAGGCCGCACGCCAGGCTGCCGGGTACGGGTTCCTGCCGCCAGGAAACCCCGTAGTCCTGGGTGACGGCAATCATCTGGCGACACTTGTTCTCGGGAATGTAGGGATAGGTCGTGTTCTGTAGTCGGGTGGGGTCGAAGCCGGTGAACTCGGGATAGTCGAAGTAGATCGTCCCATCCGCGGCGGCCACGCCGGCGCCGGCCTCGGTGGTGGCCGAGGCGATCCTGTCCATCCGCTGCCAGGTCGCGCCGGCGTCCAGCGAGCGGTAGACGAACCGCTGTCCGCCCACCAGGCGCAGTCCCACGCCCATGAAGTAGATCGCGCTCGGGTACCTGTTGCCCTTCGGCGCCGGTCCGGTGACCAGCCTGCCCCAGTCATAGGTGTCACAGCCCACGGTTCTGCCGGTCCAGGTCAGCCCGAGGTTGTCACTCCAGGAGATCACCGACCCGGACTGCCCGCCGCAGGAGGCGGCGCCGATGCTGGTCAGGTAGTAGACCCGGTCCGTGCGCGGATCGATGTGCACGTAGCCATGTGTGCCCACGTTGTGGCTGTCCCCGTTGGCGACGTTCGGGACGGGCACCGCCGACCAGTGTCGCCCACCATCGAACGAGCGCAGCACACCACCCGTGGAACGAGCGATGAAGAGCACGCCGGCGCGGGTGGCCTGAATCGTGGGCGAGACGTTCTGGTACCCGGTCGGATACCAGCATCCCTGTGCTGACGAGGGCCTCACGTTCGTTCGACCAGGACCGTGGACGTTGGCGTCCACGCAGGCCGAGGTGGCGGTTGCCGCCGGGGTGGCCGTCGAAGCGGC
>NZ_CADCWS010000019.1 GCF_902806475.1 Candidatus Frankia nodulisporulans | reverse complement strand
CTTGACCTCATGGCGAATGCGGGGGCACAGGTGTTCAGCCCGGACTCGACACGACTTGCCCTAAGCGTCGCTTGTAGACGCCTTGGACTTGACGACACCGACGCCAAGCTTCTTCGACTTGGAGAAAACGCTTTGTATCTCCTTGCGGCGGCACCGGTAGTTGTTCGTATAGCAAGAACAATGGATTACTGGTCTGACGCCGTCAAGGAAGTCAATGTGTCGCGCTGGCTTGCTCGACATCGCTACCCTGCCACCCATGCCTACAGGGTGTCTCAGCCAATTGAGGTGGAAGGTCACCCCGTTACGTTCTGGGACTACATCGACGGGCGCGACGGCTCCCGCGAAGATATTGCAACCCTCGGACTCCTCCTACGCCGCCTCCACTCCCTTCCGCTCCCCGCCGGCTTCTCCCTGCCAGCGGAGAAGCCGCTGGGGCGAGTGGGGGGGAGGATCGAGAGGGCACCAATTCCATCCTCGGACAAGGATTTCCTCCTTGAACACTGCGATCAGCTTAGCCGGGCGATATCGGATCTCACATTTCCGCTTCAGCCTGGCCTGATCCACGGGGATGCCCATGTGAACAACATCAGAGTCCGCGATGGGGAGGGAGTTCTTATCGACTTCGAACGTTTTGCGCTGGGACAACCAGAATGGGACCTGGCGATGACGGCCACGGAGTATCGCTCCGCAGGCTGGTGGACCGACCCAGAATACGCCGCGTTCGTGGACGCCTACGGATTCGATGTGACGAAATGGGACGGATTTGACGTCCTTCGTCGCACCCATGAAATCAAGATGACAACCTGGGTCATGCAGAACATTGCGGAATCTGCCGACATAGCGGCGGAGTACGCCCACAGAATCGAGAGCATTAGGACCGGCACCGCTGGAGGCTGGCACCCTTTCTAGCTGTAGCTCGGGATCCCCTAGGTTCCAGGGACAGCCACAGCCGGACGCAATGTGTTGGAGAAGGCAATAGCCCGAGGGTCTCTCGGATACCTATCTCTGAGGGTTCGGTCAAAGTCCGTGAGGTACCGGAGGTACCGCTGGGACTGAAGCGAAACGCCGAGGTCTACGGCCTCGGACGCCAAGGCGATCGCCTCCTCTAGGTCACCGTCGTTGAGTGCTCCCGCCGCGTTGACCATTCCTATGAAGGCGCGCGTTCGAGGCGGCGTGTTCAGAGGGTCCAGCGCCTGAGCGCCGAAGATTCGAACCTCCTTCAACCTTCCTAGATCCCGGTAGCAGTGTGCAGCTTCGCCAGCTAGTTCCTCGGCATTGAAGAACGCAATCCAGGACGGATCGTCGTCAGGGTTCTGAGTCTCGAACAGAAGCTCGGCTTTATGGATTGCCGCAGTGCACCCGCGAACGTCACCGAGGCTAGCCAAGGCGCGTGCCTCCATCGCAAGAGAGAGGCATGTGGTCGTGACTCCCGACTTCCCATGAGTCGCAGAGTACGAAGCCCGCGCCAACTGGACAGCTTCGTTGAATCTTCCGAGATAGTTGGCCTGGTGGCTCAGGCTCGCGAGCATCCATCCGCCTAGCAGTTCGTCTCCAGCTTCCCGTGCAAGCCGGAGTCCTTGAGCATAGTAACGTTGCGCGGCCCCGTACCGCCCGGCATCATATGCGCTCCAACCCAGCAATTCCGCCACTTCTGCGGCTGCACGGAAAATCTCCCGACGTACCGGATCAGCATGCTGTCCCTTGAGTAGGGGAACAACTTCCGAGTGGAAGTAGAACAGCAAAAGGCGACGTACATGGCCACCACCGAAACGAAAATCCAAATCCATCAGGTGGGAGGCAGTCGCACGTATGGCGTCCGCGGGTCCCGCTGTCAGACTTAGTCGAGCGTCCTCGATCGACGACGATTCCGATGACGAACCGAACAGGAAACCCGTGATCAGTCCGGGAGCGGCTCCGTCCACCCAAGGCGCTCGTATCGCGTCGGGATCGTCGCCGAGATCGGCGACTGACAAAGTGGTGAGCGAGGATACGGCCGTTTCATGATCGAATGAGTAGTTCGGCTCGTCGATCGGAATGTGGCTGCCCGACGGATCTCCCCTGAAGCCGATTTCTTCGAGCGGAAGCCGGCGCCCGAGCTTCGAGCCCAGAGCTAGTGCGATGTAGTGCGGTGTCTTCCCCCGCGGCTCGACTCCGTCAAGCCAGCGGCGCACCGAAACATGGTCGGGAGAGATCTGATGGCCGTCTTGCCGGGCGGCATCGGCCACTCGTGCGGCAAGACCCTTGTTGCTGACGCCAGCTTCGGCCATGACCGCCGCTAGACGACGGTTCGGCTCCCTTTCCGCACCCATCGGCACCACCTCGTCACCTAGTGAAGCACCCTCCGCACACCCCAAGCACCCCATCTGTGCACAAGTGCACCCCACCGTGCACGCTCCCCGACGCCCCCGTCGGCAGGTTTGCTGATCACATGCACATTCACAAAGATCACTTACTCAAGCGAGCGTCGATGCGCTCAAGAAGCTCCCTGATCGCGCGCACTTCTTCGATCAGCCGGTCGTCCGCGCCGCCCTCGGACTCAGTCGGCTTCACCTCGGTCAGCTCCGTGTGCCGGGCGACTGAGAGCAGGTAGCCCGACGGCCACCCAAGAGCCTCGCTGATCTTCGCCAAGGTGCCCGCGCTGCGTCTCCTGTCGCTGTCTCCCCGCGCGATCTCGCGCAGGGTGGCCGTCGACAGACCGGACCTCTCGGCGAGCTGCTTCTGAGAGGTTCCGCTTTCGTCCATCCGGTCCTTGATCGCTTTCGCGACTGCCGGCCAGTCTTCCATGCTGCCGCTCCTTCGGGATCGCTGAAGATCTACAAGCCTACGACCACGCTCGACCAGCGGAACGCTCATCTCCGTAACCATGGACCCATGTTAGCGATAGCCAGAGCTTGACTAGCGCTAGTTGGCGCTGTTCTATAAGTAGCAACACGAACGGACCCCCAGGGCGCGCCGCCAAGCTTCGCCCCAGGGGTCCTCGATCAGCCCTCACGCAGGAGGTCCGACCGTGCTGACAAGCATGCCCGATCCCGGTCCGATGACGGACCTGCCGTTCAACCGCGCCCAGTTCGACCTCGCGTTGCACCAGGCCCGCCAGATGGTCGCGGGTGAGCTGGAGGAGTCGCTCGACCCGGACTACGACGACCAGGAGAAGTTCGAGTTCCGCCGTATCGCCTACGCCCAGCGGTGCGCCATCGCGGCGTTCGCCCGCCTGGTCGGTGACACCAGCGACGACCTGGGCGCCCCCGGCGACCCGACCCCCGAGCAGGTCCGCGCCTGGGGCGTGACCGCATGAGCCGCCGCATCCGCGACTCCCGCACCGGCCGCACCGGCCGGACCCGCACTCACCACCTCGACGGCGACAGTGGCCCCGGCCTGGGCGCCGAGCACGGCCCATGCTCGGACCCGCGACAGGGCGGCGGCGGTGGCTGGACCGGCCGCACGTTCACCACGGTGACCTGGGACGACGGCACCAAGGACAACGTCCACACCGACACCCTCGACGGTGCCTGATGCCACCGCTGTCCGTTCCCGCCCCGGCGTCGACCCCGCCGGCCGCCCCGGCGACGAAGGTGACCGTCTGCTCGGAGTGCCTGTCGGTGCTGTTCGACGGCATCGGCCACGACCAGCTCTGCTCCCGGACCGGTGGCTGATGTCGCTGCGTAGCCGCCTGACCGGCGCCCCGTCCACCCCGGTGACCTTGTACGGGGTGCACTGCGCCGCCTGCACGCTCGGGCCCGCCGCCTACACCGCCAGCAAGGCCGAGGCGAAGTCCTGGGCCGCGACCCACAACCGGATGCGCCATCGCGGCGCCGACACCGCGCAGGTGAAGAACTCATGACCATCTCCACCATCCCGCTGTCCGCCGCCGCTCCGGCTCGCACCGCCCGGCAGATCGCCGCCTTGCGCGCCGCGGTCAGCCTGCTGGAGCGGCTCGGGAGCACCGCCGCGCTGGCGCTGTCGGTCCACACCGACTTCGCGCCCAGTCTTCCGGTTCGCCTCGACGCCCAGGTCAGCAAGCAGGACGACGACCACGGCCCCGACGAGGTCGCCCGTTTCGACCGGCTCAACGCCGCCGCCGTCGCTCTCCATGCCCCGATCGTCCACCTGTGGGCCTCGCGGGACGGTCACGAGGCGTTCGGCCTGGCCGGGGTCGTCATCGACGGCGTGCCTGTCCACCTGTGGACCTCGTTCACCGACTCCGACCTGATCGCCGCCGCGCACCAGCTCGTCGCGCTCGGCAGGCGCTGACCACCCCCTGTGTCTCCTTCCGCCGGCCGGCAGACGTCTGGTCTGCCGGCCGGCACCTCCCGCCTTTCTGGAGCACCCGATGACTCCCATCGATCCTGACCAGGCCTGGTCCTGGACGCCGCAGTGGCAGGCCGGTGAGCGTGAGGCCACCGCGCAGATCGCCGCGGGCGGCCTGCCGGTCTACGACGACATGGCCGCCCTGTTCGCCGACCTGGCCGCCTCCCGCGGCGAGCTGACCAGCGGCACCGGCCAGGGCAAGACCACCGCCCCCTGGGCCTACCTCGTGGAGGAGGCCACCTTCCTGACCGGCGGCATGCCCTGCCAGGGCAAGACCGCCGCCCTGCACGCCCTGGCCCTGGCGGACGCGACCCGGCCCACCGAGGGCACTGAGGGTGGTGGCGTGCGATGACCCGCCCGACCCTGCTCGCCGCCCCCGGCTTCCCGGACGACAACGACCCCCGCGGCACCGACACCCGGGCCCGGCCCGTGCCGGTGCCGGTGTACCGGCCGGCGGAGACAGTCACCCCGGTTGCCCTGACCACCGACGAGACGCTGGCCGTGTGGGCCGCCCTCGGCGATCCGGCGGCATTCGAGGAGCTGCACCGCCGGTGGTCGCGGCGGATCGGCGCGCACCTGCACCGCCGCGCCATCAACCCGGCCGACCTCGACGACTTGGTCCAGGAGGTGTTCACCACCGCGCTGGAGCTGCTGCACCGGGGGCTGCTGCCGACGGAGACATTCAGTGCCTGGCTGTTCGGGCAGGCAGTCGCCCGGACGCTGACCGGCTACTTCGGGAAGCAGTGGCGGCACCGGGAGGCCGTCGGCGGGGCGACCCTCACCGCGCTCACGGGCGGGCTGGGCACCGCTCCGGCGGCCGGTCTGGCGGAGCGGATCCAGGTGGCGATGGCGGAGTTGACGCCCCGGCGCCGTCAGGCGATCGAGCTGCGCTACCTGGAAGGCCAGTCGCTGGCGGCCACGGCGCTGGTACTCGGAATCAAGGTCACCAGCGTGGAACCGCTGCTCGGCCGTGCCCGGCGGGACTTGCACGAAGCCCTGACCGGTACCGAGCGACCGAAAGCGGATGTGCGGCCGTTCGAGGAGCTGATGCCGGCCGCGCTGGAGATCGCCGCGGCAGCCCTGGCTGCCGGTCGGCCGTTTGGTCGACGGGTGCTCGTCGCCGCGCTCGCCGATCGCGGAATCCCGCTGGGCGAGAAGCGCGCCGCGGCGCTGGCTCGCATGGTCCGCACGGCGATGCCCCAGATCGGCACCGGCCGGCCCACCGGCCTCGCCCACCGCCACTCCGACACCCGTAAGGGCAGGTGAGACCGCTGTGAAGTACCGGATCGAAACCGAGCAGTACACCGAGTCCCACACCGTCGACGGCGTGACCGCGCCGGTCGCCCGTACCCGTCGGGTCGCGGTGCCGGTCCTGCCGCGCGACTGGGACGCCCTGGCCACGCGGGCGGTGGTCGGGCTAGTGCTGGCGCTCACACTCGTGTCGATCACGTGGTCGACGGTGAGCATCGCGCACCTGCTGGACGGGACGTGGACGGCGTACCTGGCCGCGTCGGTGTTCGACCTGGCCTGGTGCGCGGCGCTGGGCATGGCCTACCTCGTGCGGTTCCGCCCGGACCGCCGCAAGGTCGTCGACCGGGTCGGCTGGGCGCTGCTCGCGGTCACCGTGACCGCGATCGGCCTGGAGGGGTTCCAGTCCGGCGGGATCGCGATGGCCTGCATCGGGGCGTCGGTGTCCATCGCGGCGAAGGCGCTGTGGTGGACGTTCGGACACGCGACCCGCCCGGAGCTGACCGCGGACGACGCGCAGTGGGTCGCCGCCCAGATCTCCGCCGCCAGCGCGCAGCTCGCTGTCGCGTCGGTGCGCCGCCAGGTCGCCCGGTCCCAGGACCGGGTCACCGCGGAACTCCTCGCGATCGAGGCGTCGCGCCGCCCTCCGATCGGGGCTGTCCTCGCGGACGACACGGTCACTCCCGCCGCCGTGGCCCCGCCGTCCGCGTCGCCGGTGAGTGCCGTGGCCAGCGTGCCGCCGGCCGTCGCGCTCGGTACGGCCCCGGCTGTCGCGTCCGTCGACGTCTCGGAGGTGTCGGCGCCCAGTACGGACGAGGTGGCCGGACGAACCGGCGGCGAGCTGGTCGAACAGGCCACCGCGCCGCACCCCGCGAAGCGGCCGGCGAAGCAGGCCACGGCACGGCCGAACCGGGGTGTTCCGGTGCCCCGCGCGGCCCGGACGACCCGGCCCGCGCCGCGCACGGATGCCGAGTTGCTGGCCGCCCTCGACGCCCTGGGTGACGACGCGGCGGGGCTGTCGGTGCGGGGTGCGGCGGCGCATCTGGAGATCGGGGAGACCCGCGCGAAGCGGCTCCTGAGCGAGCACGCGGCGCGCCGGCAGGCCCGGCTGTCCCTCGTCCCCGACGGCGACCGGGAGGTGTCGGCATGAGCGTCCACAGCCGTGATCTGCGGGAGGTGGCGGTGCACGAGGCCGGTCATGTGATCGTGGCACGGGCGTTGGGTGCGACCCGTGCGCAGGCCCGGGTCACGCGGGCGGGTGGGGAGTACCGGCTGCGGTTCGACGGGCCGGACGTGGCCGATCCGGCCGGCGACGACGCGGTGATCAAGCTCGCGGGGGCGTGCGCGGCCGGGTTGATCGTGGGCCGGGACACCGGCAGCGGCTCCGACCGGGCCGCCGCCCGCCGGCTGCTGCGCCGCTCGTCCCGGTCGCTGCGTGACGCGCAGAACGACGCCGCCCGCCTGGTCGGCCAGCACCGCCGGGAGATCGAAGCGCTGGCCGCGCGGATCGCCGCGGCCCCGGGGCGGTGGGTGGCATGACCGGCACCTCGACCCTGCCCCGCGGGCTGGTGGACGCGGTGCTGTCCCGCTACGGCGCGCTGGCGATCGGCCGCCTGGTCGTCGTGCTCGTGCTGTTCCTGCTCGCCCACGCGATGCGGTCGGGGCTGCTGTTCGGCGCGCGGGTGCTGCACGCGGCGATGTGCCGCGCCGACGCCTACGTCACCCGTCTCGCTCTCACCGCCGGGGAGGAGCCGTCCCATGCCAGCCCATGACCCGGCCGACCGGAACCGCGCCGAGCAGACGGCGGACTGGATCGGCTGGCACCTGGCAGAGCTGCTCGCCGTGGGAGTGCCGGTGGTCCTGGCCGCCACGGTCGCGGTCTGGCTGCTCAGCCTGTCCGTGCTCGCCGGTGCGCTCTGGACCGCCGCGGAGATCCGGGCCGCCCGGCGCCCGGAGCTGGAGACGCCGCCCGCCGGCCGGCGGGCACTGCCCTCACGTCCCACCCCGGCCGCCCAATCCGGCACCGAGGCCGATGACCGTCCCGAGCGTTACGGAGACCCCTCATGACCCACGACGACACCCAGCCCGCCGACCAGGACGACCGGGACGTCGACGAGACCGAGGGGGCGGTGGAGCTGGCGACGGTGCATCACCTGCCCGCCGCCCGGCCGGCGCTGTCGGGGGAGGTGATGACTGTCGAGGAGTGGCGGGAGGTCTCCCAGCGGCAGCGGGCCGCGTTGCGCCGTGACATCTACACCGCGGATGCCCGGCTGGTCTTCCGCAAGAGCCGGGAGGCCGCTACGCACCCGCGTACGACGACCGGCGCCAAGCTGGTTGTCCGGAACCTGTGGTACCCGGTCGCTGGTGCCGGTGTGGCCTACGGCAGGTGGCGGGACACTCATGGGGCGTCGCGGTATGAGCGGCAGATGCGCCGTGCGGAGATCGCGGGGGATCAGGAGAGCTTGCGGGAGTGGGAGGCGCGTGACGTCGCGGAGAAGGCGCGTCGCCATGCCCGCGTCATGGACTGGGTGCGTTCGCCTGTCGACCTGCTGCGGGCCGTCGCGGCGGGGCTGGCCGGGTTCGCCGCGCTGCTGCTCGCGCTCGGTGTGGTCCTGGCGTTGGGCCACCACGACCCCGGCTACGTCCTGGCCCCGCTCGTCGGGGTGATCGGCCTGGTCACGTTCGTGTGCTGGTTTCTCGCCGTCTACGGCGCCGCCCTCCTGCTCGTTGCCACCGGTGGGGCCGCGGCATGGCTGTGGCATCTGGGCCGTTCCCGTTCCGAGCTACCTGCCTGGGTGTCTGCGCCGCCAGCCGGCGACGCCGGCGCCGGCCGGGACGTGATCCCGGACGAGCGGGCGATCACGAACGCGCTGCGGAACCTGAACATGCCGGCGCTGAACCGCAAGTTCCGCGAGGGGTGGACGCCGCGGTGGATCGATCCGCCCGTCCACGACGGCAAGGGCTGGCACTCCCGGCTCCTGCTCCCCGAAGGCGTCACCGTGGAGATAGATCGTCAACAGCAAGCCCGTACTCGCCCACAACCTGCTCCGGCTGCCGGTGGAGGTGTGGCCGACCGAGCCCCGCGACGCCCCCGGCGTGCTGGACCTGTGGGTCGCCGACCAGGGCAGCCTGACCAAGCCGGTCGCGCCGTGGCCACTACTCACCACCGGCGTCGCGGACTACTTCAAGGGCGTGCCGGTCGGGGTCGACCCGCGTGGGAACATCGTGCTCGGCCGGCTGTTCCAAGCCAACTGGGGTGTCGCCGGGATGATGGGCTCCGGCAAATCAACGCTGATCATCACCGCTCTGTTGGGTGCGATCCTCGACCCGCTCGTGGAGATCGATGTCTACTGCATGGCCGTCAACGCCGACTACGACCCGCTGCGGCCTCGGCTGCGGACCTTGTTCGTCTCCGATGACCCGGACGAGATCCCGACCGTGCTCGCCGCCCTCAAGCAGCTCATGTCCGAGCTGTCCGACCGTGGCCGGAAGCTCTCGGCGGCCGGCGAGCCGGAACTTACCCGTGCCCTGGCCGAAGCCGACCCGGGCATGCGACCCAGGATTGTGGTGATCGACGAATGTCAGGAGCTGTTTGTCTCCGACGTCGGCGACGAGGCCGCCGAACTGGTCGAGAAGATCGTGGCTAAGGCCCGTAAGTACGGCGTCACCCTGATCTTCGCCACACCTGTCCCGTCGGCGGACTCGCTGCCACGCAAGGTCGCCAAGGTGCTGTCCAACCGGGCGTGTTTCGCCATCGCCGATCATCAGGGCAACGACGCCATCCTGGGCACCGGCAAGCATCGCGCCGGGATCTCTGCCACGACCCTGCGGCCGATGACCGTCGCCGCGGACGGCGCGGTGGACCTCGGTGATCTCGGCACCGCGATGGCATCCGGGTTCACGCCCACCGACGGGCTGCTGCGCTGTTTCTACGTCCGACGTGGCGACGGCGTTGACGACGTCACCCCCGTCGTCGAACGGGCCATGGCCAACCTGGCTCCGGGCACCCTCACCGCCGCTCTGGGCTCCGCCGGTGCGACGGCGGAGCCGGAGACCCGCGACCTGCTCGATGACCTCGACGAGGTCCTCGGCACCGAGGTCGTCCGGATCGCCGACGTCCCGCCCCGCCTGCGCGAACTCGCCCCAGGCTGGGGGCCCTACCGCAAGCTCACCGGCGCCGACCTCGTCAAGCAGCTCGCCGCCGAGGGGATCAAGGTGCCGTCCACCGGCAACCGCTGGCCCCTCGACCCCGTCACTGTCCGTAAGGAAATCGGCCGGCGGTCCACCGTCGACCTCGACGAGTAGGTGAGCCGCCCGCGACCCCCGAAACCTGCGCTACAGGGGGCCACGGCGGGCGGATCTCACCGCCCTACCTGGGCTTCACTCGGCTCACTTCCCCCAGCTCAACGCCCCTACCAGCACGTCTCACCGCTCCGGTTAGAGATCTAACCCCCTCCCGGCGATCTCACTGCCCGCGAGCCCCGTTCCGCACACCCCCAGGCGACTACACACAGTCACAAACCTGGTTGGAGGACCCCATGCCCGCGAAGTGCCCCCGCTGCCGCGGAACCCGCTTCACCGGCCGCGGCAACAGCCGCCGGCCCTGCCCGGCCTGCAACGCCGACGCCCCCGGCGACAAGACCCTCGGCCTGGTGCAGCGCGCAGCCGACCGGATCACCGGCCGTCGCCTCACTGTCGACGGCCCGACCACCACCAGCCGGCCGCACCGGCTCGCCACCGAAACCGTTCGCACCCGCAAGCCACGCAAGAAGACCACGGCCACCACCAGGACCCGCAAGCAGGCCACCACCCCGGCCGCACCCGCCATGCCCGCCTGCGACCGGTGCGGCACCCGCGGCCCCCTCAACGTCACCGCCGCCGGTGCGTACTGCGCCACCGGCTGCACCACCGCCTGACCGACCCCTCCGGTCGTCACGTAACGACCGCCCCTGACCTTCCCACCGCCCCTGGAAGGGACACCCCTTGAGGAACAGCCGCCACACCCGACCCCTGCGCCGGTTCCGCCGCTGGCCGTTCGTGCTCGCCGTCGCCCTGGTCGTGTTCGTCGTCTACGCCGCCCGCCAGCCCACCGAGGCCGCCGACACCGTCACCACCGTCGTCAGCCAGCTGGGCGAGATCGCCACCGGCCTGGCCGCGTTCGTCCGCGCGCTCTGACCGCCTTGGAAGGGAGCCTGATGTCCGCCGTGTTCACCGAGGCGCCGGTCAGCCTGCTGCCGGCGGCGCTGGCCCTGGCCGCTCGCGGGATGCACGTCTTCCCCGTCCGTGCCGGCAGCAAGATGCCCATGGTCCGGTGGGGCAGCGAAGCCACCACCGACCAGGACGTCATCACGAGCTGGTGGACCCGCTGGCCCGCGGCGTCGATCGGCGTGGCCTGCAAACCCTCCGGGCTGACCGTCGTCGACGTCGACGGACCGGTCGGCCGGGCGTCGTGGGCGGCGCTGACCGGCGAGCACGGGCACACCCCGACCGCGTCGGTCAGCACCGGGCGGACCGACGGCGGAGTGCACTACTGGTACCGCGCCCCGCAAGAGAACCCGCCCGCCAACAGCCGAGGAACCGAAACCAAGGGCGTCGCCCCCGGCATCGACATCCGCGGCGCCGGAAACAGCGACGGTGGGATGGCCGTGGCCCCACCGTCGCTGCACCCCACCGGCCGGCGCTACCAGTGGGCCGACCGGCTTCCCCTGGCCGACCTGCCCGCCTGGCTGCACGAGCTGGCGGCCAGGCCAACCACCCTCGTGGTGCCTCCCGTCGACACACACGCCGCACGCCGCCGACTGGCCGCGTACCGGGGCGAACCCCGACCGTGACCAGAGCAGGGCGGCGCGGTGGGCGGCTGCCGCCCTGGCCGGACTGGCCGCGGACATCGCCGCGATGTCGGCGGAATCCGGCCGCAACGACGCGCTCAACTTCGCCGCCTACAAGATGGGCCGCCTGGTCGCCGGGGGCCTGCTCGACGAGCACGACGTCCGCCAGACGCTCACCGACGCCGCCGTGGTCGCTGGTCTCGACGATCCCGCCCGCGGCGGGAAACACAGCTCCAGCGCACGCACCGTCACCTCCGGCATGCAAGCCGGGATGCGCCGTCCCCGCACCAGCCTGGAGGACCGGTGAGCGCCCTCCCCGAGGCCCCAGGCCCGCCCGTGGAGCGGGACATCACCGTCATCCTGGCCGCCGCCGCTGCCGAGACCGACGAGCTGGCCCGCGCCAAGACCGTCCGGGAACACGCCTACGCCCTGGGCCGCCACGGCGCGGACCCGATGGTGGTCGCCGAGCACCGTGACGCCCTGGCCGCCACCACACCGAAGCTCCTCACCAAAGGTGCGTTCGACACCGCCCACAAAGCCGGTATCGCCGCCGCCCGCCAGGCCGCCAAGGACGCCGCCGCACGCCGGCCCCGCCTCGTGCGCGACCAGCCCGACATCGACGTCACCGGCGCCCCGGCCGCCATCCGCAACCTCACCGCGGCACTCGACGCCGGAGCGTTCACCGACCTGTACGTCACCGGCGGACAGATCGTCCACATCGCCCCCATCTCCGGCGACATCAGCACCACCGCGGACGACCCGCTCCCACTCGTCTCCGCACCCCTGACCGCCCCCGCGTTCGCGCACCTGCTCGCGCACGAGGCCTACGCCTACCGCCGGGTGACCGACCCGTCCGGCGACGTCGTCGAAGAGGAACACGTGCCCGCTGACCGCGTCCTGACCTCCGTGCTCTCCAAACGGCACTGGCCCGGCATCCGCACCCTGCGCGGCATCGTCGGGTCACCCGTCCTGCGCCCCGACGGCTCCCTGCTCCAAACCCCCGGCTACGACCCGGACACCGGCCTGTACTTCGCCCCCAAGGTCCCCCTGCCGACCGTGCCGGACCGGCCGGCACCCGAGCAGGTGACCGCAGCGAAACGGTTCCTGGAGACGGTTCTACACGACTTCCCCTGGGTCGCCCCCGCCGACAAAGCGAACTACCTGGCGATCCTGATCTCACCGATCCTGCGGCCCTACCTGCGCGCGCTCACCCCGTTCTGGGTCGCCACCGCCACCACCGCCAGCTCCGGCAAGTCCCTGCTCGTTGACATGGTCGGCTCGATCTACGGCAAGCAGCAAAACCCCTGGCCCGGCGGAGAGGAAGAACTCCGCAAGGCGATCCTCGCCGCCCTGCGCCGCCCCGAGCCGCTGATCTGCTGGGACAACATCGCCGAAGGCACCGAAATCGCCTCCGCAACCCTCGCCGGACTGATCACCGGCACCGAATGGTCCGACCGGGTCCTGGGCTCGTCGAAGTCGGAGAAGCACGCCAACGACCGGCTGTGGGCCGTCACCGGCAACAACCTGCGTCTCGGTGGGGACATGGCCAGCCGGACCGTCGTCGTCCGCCTCGACCCGAACATGCCCAACCCCGAGGCCCGCCCCGACAGCTCGTTCCAAATCCCCAACCTCCAAACCTGGCTGACCGTCGCCAAAAACCGCCAGACGGTGCAGTGGAACCTGCTCGTCCTGGTCGCCGACTGGGTATCGGCCGGCGCACCCCGCACCGCACACCTGATGCGCCAGTTCAGCCCCTGGGCCCAGGCCGCCGGCGGCTTCGTCACCCACCACGGCCTGCCCGGCTTCCTCGACAACGCCGCCGACGTCCGCGAGATGGACGACCAGGCCGCCATGTGGCACGCCTTCCTCGCCCGCTGGGAACGCAAGTACGGCACCCAGACCGTCACCTCCGCCGCCCTGCGCTCCAGCTTCGAGTACAACCCCGACGGCTCCGACCCGTGGGACGGCGCGATCCCCGACGCCCTGCTCAACGGCCGGCACCTGCCGACCGCCACCCAGCTCGGGAAACGACTCGGAGGCCACGTCGGCCGCTGGTACCGCACCCACACCCTGCGCGCCGACACAGACGGTCACACCGGCGCCCGACTCTGGTACGTCGAAACCCGGGACGCCACCCGATGACCGGCCGGACCCTTCTTATTTCTCACCCCCCATGCACCACCAAGGCCAACCACCCTCCGCACCCTCCGCAAACCCTTGAAAGCCCCTGTCCCGCAGTGCTTTTCCTTGCCGAGGGTTGGCCGCACCACCCTCCGCAATGCCGAGGGTGCACCCTCCGCAGACCCAGACCCGTGCCGAGGGTTGCCGAGGGTGCGAGTGCCCTGCGGAGGGTTCCTCACACCCACCCTCCGCACCTATCCGACCAGCTCACAGGCCCGACAACGGCGATCTGCGGAGGGTGCGGAGGGTCAAACCCCCTGCGCGCGAAACCCACCCCGAAAAAAGAAAAAACCCCGCCGACCGCTGGTCACCGGCAGTCACAGCGGGCGCCGGAGGACACGAGGGTGGTTGGCCTTCCCGCCACGACCAGCGCGGTGCCGCTGACAGCGCGACCACCCCCGGCCACCACACCAACCCCCGGCCGCACAGCCAAAGCGGCCCCGGCGACCAGCCGCCAAGCAACCCGCCGGGACCGCGCCCCGTCATCTCGATCGAACATGGAACGAGGCATCACGATCGTGACCTATCCGCCAACGCTGCAAAACAGCGACAGCGTGGTCTCTCCAGCGCTCTCCCAGCAGTAGCCGCTACGACTCTCGACATGCGTCTGTACCGCATCCCGGAAGCCATGGAGAGGCTCTCTATGAGCAGGAGCATCATCTACAGGCTTCTTCGTAGCGGCCGGCTCCGCTCCGTCAAGCAGGGCCGCACTCGTCTCATCCCGGCCGACGCCATCGGTGACTACATCGCCCTCCTGGAGCAGGAAGCCGAGGCCGCCCGATGACCGAAGCCAGCCCGAGGGAGAAGCCTCAGGGCCGATCCGCCGACAAGGCCAAGCGCCGGAGCCGTGGCGACGGCGGCCTGCACTGGGATGAGCAGCGTCAGCGGTGGATCGCATCGGTCACCGTCGGATACACCCCATCTGGGCGACGGATCGTCAAGAAGGCCAGCGGCAGGACGAAGACGGCCGCGAAGGACAAGCTGAAGGAGATCCTCCGAGACCACGAAGACGGCTTTGCGATCGCGCCACACAACTACACCGTCAAGCAGGCCGTGGCCGACTGGCTCGAGTTCGGACTGATCGGCCGCGACCCGAACACGATCACCACCTTGACGATCCTCGCCAACGAGCACGTGATCCCGGCGCTCGGTGCCAGGAAGCTCCGGGAACTCTCGGCGGACGACGTCGACCGGTGGCTCGCCGAGAAGTCGCGAAGCCTGAGCACGCGCACGCTGCGAGACATTCGGGCGATCTTGCGCCGCGCCGTCTCCCGCGCTCAGGCTCGCGACAAGGTCAAGCGCAACGTCGTGCTGTTGGCGGGGCTCCCGAAGGGGCAGCCAGGACGCCCATCCAAGGCGCTCACGCTCGACCAGGCCGAAGCCTTGCTCACCGCTGCCGAGGGGACGTCGATGTACGCCTACATCGTTCTGTCCTTGCTGCTGGGCGCTCGCACCGAGGAACTGCGTGCCCTCACCTGGGATCACGTCGACATCGACGGGAAACCGGACGCCACTCCGCCGATCCCGCCGCACATCATGGTGTGGCGATCAGTGCGCACGCACGGTGACACGAAGACGAGGAAGTCGCGGCGGACGCTCGCGCTGCCGCAGCGGTGCGTGGACGCACTGACCCTTCACCGCAAGCAGCGGGACGAGGCGGTCTCACTCGTCTTCGCCTCGGCGGCCGGCACGGCGCTGGACGCTGCGAACGTCCGACGGGCCTTCCGGCGGGTAGCCGCCAAGGCTGGCCTCGTGGCGAAGGAGTGGACGCCGCGGGAGTTGCGGCACAGCTTCGTGTCCCTGCTCTCGGACGACGGTGTGCCGTTGGAGCAGATCTCGCGCCTGGTTGGCCACAGCGGGACGGCCGTCACCGAAGCCGTCTACCGGAAGCAGATTCGGCCGGTGATCGATCAAGGGACAACGGCCATGGATCGGATCTTTCCGTCCGCGCCCTTGAGGCCTTAGTCACCCAGTTAGACACTCAGGGGCATGATCCCTGTTTCGGATCATGCCCCTGACCTGGGTCGGGGTGGCGGGATTCGAACCCACGACCTCTTCGTCCCGAACGAAGCGCGCTACCAAGCTGCGCCACACCCCGCGACCGAACAGAAGCATACCCGACGCGACGGGGCTCGCGACGGGTCGGGCCGTCCCGATTCGTCAGATCGCCCGCGGAACCAGCCCCAGCAGCGTCGCCTCCGGCCGACAGCCCAGGCGGATCGGCGCGAACGGCGAGGTCCCCAGGCCCGGCGAGACATGCAGCCAGCTCTCGATGCCACCGCTGACCTGCCGGGACAGCCCCCGGACCCGGGACCGCGCCAGGCCGGCGCTGGCCATCGGGGCACCGATCCCCGGCAGGCGGATCTGCCCCCCAAGAGTGTGGCCGGACAGCACGAGCCGCACACCATCGGCCGCGAACGCGTCGAGGACCCGCGGCCGCGGGGTGTGCGACAGCCCGATCGCCAGGTCGGTGCCCGCCCGGGGTGGGCCCGCCACCGCGTCCAGGCGATCGCGGCGCAGTCCGGCGTCGTCCACACCGCGCAGGTCCAGCCGCAGCCCGCCGACATCGGCTACCGCCCGGGTGTTGGTCAGATCCCGCCATCCGCTGGCCGTGACGAGCTTCGCGGCCAGCGTCGGCCAGTCCAGCCCGCGGCCCCGCGGCTCGGCCGGGGTGCCACCGCCCGGGCGGCCGCGCGGGCCACCCGGTGTGGGCGCACGGTGGTCGTGGGTCCCGGGCACGAAGCAGCCCGAGAAGGAGAACAACGGTTCCAACGCGGCCAGCAGCGGATCACAGGCCTCGTCCGCGCCCACCAGGTTCCCGGTCAGCACGACCAGATCGGGGACGAGCCGGGCGAGATCGCCCAGCCACGCCAGCTTGCCGCGCTGACCGACCGTGACCCGCAGATCCGACAGGTGCAGCACCCGCAGCGCGGGCGCGCCCGGCGCCAGCACCGGAACCGACACCCGACGCAGCGTGTACGCCGTGCGCTCGACCAGCGCACCGTAGGCCAGCACGCCCACGCCCATGCCCGCGGTCACGCCCACTCCCACGCCCATCGGCACACCACGCATCCAGACCAGACCTTCCCGGGGGAGCACACATTCGGGGACCCCCGCCATCGCGCGGATCCATGCCCGCCTGGCACCTTCGGGCTATGCCCGGGGGTGGCCGGCGGCGTTCCACCGTCTCATCCCGCTCGCCGCGGCGGCCGGTGGGCCTCGCCGAGGTCGCCGATCCGAGACCGCCGTCGTCGTCGTGTGGTCGGAGCTGACCAGGCCACCGGTGCGCCCCATAGGCTGGGCGCACTATGAGTACCCCCCCCCGGAGCCAGGCCAGCGCACCGAACCGGGATCGCTGCAGCAGCGGCTGCGTGGCGATCTGACGTCCGCGATGAAGTCCCGCGACGCACTGCGGACGGCCACCCTGCGCCTCACCCTCACCGCCGTGAAGGAGGTCGAGGTCGCCGGCGACACGGCCCGCGCCCTCGACGACGCGGAGGTCCTGCGGGTACTGACCCGCGAGGTGAAGAAGCGCCGCGAGGCCGCCGATGCCTTCGCCGCCGCCGGGCGCGGCGAGGCCGCCGAACGGGAACGCGCCGAGGGTGAGGTGCTCGCCGCCTACCTGCCCCAGGAGCTCGGCGACGACGAACTGACCGCGATCATCGACCGGGTCCTCGGCGAGCTGGGCCTGAGCGGGCCGCGGGCCATCGGCCCCGTCATGAAGGCGGTGCAGACCGCCGTCGACGGCCGGGCCGCGGGCGGCCGGGTCGCCGCGCTGGTGAAGGCCCGCCTCGCCAACACCTGATCTCCCCTGGCCGGCCGGGGCCCGCCGCGATCAGGGGCGGCGGGCTCGCCGCTCGGGGCTCAGCGCCGGTTCGGCGGTGTTGGCGAAGGTGCGGGCCCCGAGCGGGGTCCGGGGGAACAGCTGCGCCAGGATGGCGGCCAGGCCGTTGTCCCCGGCCGCCGGGGTGACCGCGGCCGGCTGACCGCCGCCGAGTCCGATGCCGCCGGGCGGGGAGCCGCCGGGCAGGACGGGGGCGCCGGTCAGGCCGCCGGAGATGGCCAGGCGGATCTCGGTGTTCAGGGCCACGACGCTGCCGGCCGGCGGCGTCGTGGCCACCACGATTCCCGGCTGGCCAGGCCAGACGACGGGTTGCGCGGACACGTGGAAGCCCTGCTGGACGAGGATCTGTTCGGCCGCCGCCTGCGGTTGGCCGACGACGTTGGGCACCGGCTTGGTGGGTACCTGCGGCTGGGTGCCGTCCTCGGGCGGCAGTGGCGCCACCGGGAGACCGAGACCGTCGATGGTTCGGGTCATCGTGCGGGCCCAGATCTGGGCCGGGTAGCCACCGCCGAACACGTTGCGGCCGAACACGCCGGTCAGTGGGTGGGAGGTCGGACCACGCGGGTCGGCGAGGGTGACCGCGGTGGCCAACTGCGGGATGTAGCCGGCGAACGAGGCGGTGCTGAAGCCCTCGGCGGTACCGGTCTTGCCGGCGGCCGGCCGGCCGATCTGGGCGTTGCCACTGGCGGTGCCGTGGCTGATGACACCTTCGAGCACCGAGCTGACCGTGTCGGCGATCTTCGGGTCGAGGACCTGCTCGCAGGGTGCCCCGGCGTTGAACGGCAGCGGCCGGTCGGCGCCACCGATCCGCTGGCTGATGGCGGTGACGGTGCGCGGCGCGCACTTGCGGCCACGGGCGGCGAGGGTGGAGTAGGCGGTCGCGAGGTCGAGGGTGCTGATCTCGTTGGAGCCGAGGATCGCCGAGCCGTCGGCCGAGCTGATGCCGTCGACCCCCTTGCACTCGGGATCACTGTTGCCATGCGGACGGATACGGCACGACGTGACGCCCATGTCCCGGGCGATCTGCGCGGTGCGCAGCACGCCGAGCTTCTCGGCGAGCTGGATGTAGTAGGTGTTGACCGAGTTCCACGTCGCCGTGGTCAGCGAGTAGAAGCCGTCCTCGCTGGGGTCGGCGTTGCAGTACATGTTCTTCGGCTGCGGGTTCGGAAACACCTTCGACTGGTAGCAGATCGGCGCGTGCAGCGTCGTCGAGAGGGGCATTCCGGCCTTGAGCGCGGAGATGAGGGTGAACACCTTGAAGGTCGATCCGGGACTGAACGAGTCCTCGTCGACCGGATAGACCTCTTTCGTGTGCACGAAGTCGGTGGAAAGGCTCGACACCAGCCCGTCGGCGGTGGGGCCGTACTCCCGGTTCTCGGCGACGGCCAGCACCTGGCCGGTGCCGGGCTGCATCGTCACGACGCCGGCCGCGACCCGGTTGCCGACCGGGATGACCTCGGTCGCCGCTGACTGCGCCGCCTGCTGGGCGACCGGCTCCAGCGTGGTGGTGATGGTCAGGCCGCCCTCGAACAGCAGCCTGCGGGCGTCCTCCTCGGTCGGGGCGAAGGTCCGGTCGTTCAGCAGCTGCTGGCGCACCAGGGCGCAGAAGAACGGGGCGCCGGAGTCGGCGCACGGGTCGGCCGAGCGGGCCGGACGGTCGAGTACCAGCGGGCTGTCGTGGGCCGCGTGGAACTCCGCGTCGCTGATGTGGTGCAGCTCGCGCATCCGGTCGAGAACGATGTTGCGCCGCGCCACGGCGGCCTGCGGATGCAGCACCGGATTGTAGGCGGTCGGGTTCTTCACCAGGCCGGCGAGCAGCGCCGCCTGGGCCAGGGTGAGCTTCTCGACGTCCACGTTGAAGTAGTGCCGCGCGGCCACCTCGATACCGTAGGCGCCGTCCCCGAAATAGGCGATGTTGAGGTAGCGCTCGAGGATCTCGTCCTTGCTCAGGTGCGCTTCCAGGTAGAGCGCGTAGCGGGCCTCCCGCAGCTTGCGGTGCACCGTCTGCTCGGTGGCGGCGCGGCGCTGCGCGTCGGTGGTGGCCGACATCAGCAGGACGTTCTTGACGTACTGCTGGGTCAGGGTGGACCCGCCCTGGGTCACCGAGCCGTTCTCCCGGTTGGTCAGGTAGGCGCGGGCCAGGCCCTTGTAGTCGAGCCCGTCGTGTTCGTAGAAGCGCGAGTCCTCGATGTCGACGATGGCCCGGCGCATCACCTGGGGCACCCGGCCGAGCGAGACGACCTCACGGTCCTGCTCGCCGGAGAGCACGGCGACCAGGTTGCCGCGGGCGTCCAGGATGCGGGAGGCCTGCGCCAGCGGCGGCACCACCAGGTTCTCCGGCAGGTCGAGGAAGTCGTCGGCGCTGTGCTTGGCGGTCAGTCCGACCGCGCCGACCACGGGCAGCGCCAGCATGCCGACGAGGACGCCGCAGAGCACGCTCAGCAGACCCACGCCGGACAGGCGGCGGGCCCAGAACACCGGACGACGACGCCCGGCCAGCGGGCCGTCGGCCCCGAAACCGGGACGGTAAAGCCGCCGTGCGGGCCCGTCGGGCGCCGGGGGCCCGGGGGGCGTGCTCATCGGCGGACCTCCGTCCAGCCAGACCGGGACACCAGTCGCAGCATACGGGCCAACATCTGATCAACAACGCCCGACGGGTACCCACAGACCGGTACAACTATGGAGGAGCATCCCGGTGGAGCTGCCCAAATCGCCCTGACCTGGGCAGGCGCACTCCTGACAGTCGGGGCTCGCCGGGGCCACCAAGGCGCGCCCGGGACCAGAGTGACGACATCCACATCAACCAGATCCGGTGGGCCGTCCGACGGGGTTCCCCCCGGATGATCAGCCCGAGGCGGGCGCGTGGGCCGAGTCGTGTTTCCGGCCAGGCAGGACCGGATGGCGAACGCACCCTCCGCGCGGTGCCGGCATCGGTCTGTCACGCAACGGACATCTGGCTGCCACAGAACGCACTACTGTAGCGATCCGGATCAATGGCCCGGACTAGTCATTTGGACAACCATCCGTGTGGGGTCTGGGCCGTGGCCACGCCACTCCGTACGGTTTCGGGTCAACGCCACGTCACCACCCGCACGGGACCCCTGACCCGGCCTCGAGAAGAAAGGCAGGTGGCATGACCAGAAGCCTGGCCCCCGCCGTCAGTCCCCTTCGTGCCAACCCGAACCCCCTGGTGGGCTCCACCGTCGACGGCGACTGGACGGCGCACGCCGCCTGTCGCGACCTCGACCCGGATGAGCTGTTCGTCCAGGGCGCCGCCCAGAACCGGGTGAAGACCCGGTGCTTCGGCTGCGCCGTCCGCACCGAGTGCCTCGCCGACGCCCTCGACAACCACGTCGAGTTCGGTGTCTGGGGCGGTATGACCGAACGAGAGCGCCGCGCGCTGCTTCGTCGCCGTCCGGACGTCACGTCCTGGCGCAAGCTGCTTGCGGACGCCCAGGCCGACCACCGGTCAGCCTCCGCCGGGTAGCTTCGGGTCGCTCCGCCTGGCCCAACGCCATCCGCTTCCCGGTTCCGTCCGAGGACAACGACGTCCCGGCCCGGACCAGCACCGCCGTTACCGCGCTACCGCGCTACTCCACCCGCGCGAGAGCGCAGCCGATCTCCCGCAGGCCGTCGAGATCGTGCACGTCCTCCGCCAGCGCCTCCACCTCGACCAGCGGGGTGTCCGGATGAGCGCTGGTGAACCGCTCCCGTAGCCGCGCCTCCCGGTCGGCCAGCCGCGCCCGCTCCGCATGGATGCGCAGGACCGCGGCCGCCAACGGATGCTCCCCGTGTTCGTCGAGGTTCTCGGCGGCGGCGAGGCTGCGTTCGGCGGTGAGCGTCCCGGCATCGCTGTGATGTGTCCGGTTGACCACCAGCCCGGCCAGCGGCATACCGTCGGCGTCGAGCCGGTCGACGAAGTAGGACGCCTCCCGCAGCGCCGCCGCCTCGGGCGCGGCGACCACCACGAACGACGTGCCCTGTTCGCCGAGCAGACGGTAGGTCTGGTCGGCCCGGGCGCGGAAACCGCCGAACATCGTCTCGAGCGCGGTGACGAACACGCTCAGATCGGTGAGCAGCTGCGCGCCGAGCACCTTCGTCAGCACCCGGGTGAACATCCCGATACCCGCGCCGAGCACCTTCGCGTACGCGCGGCCGCCGGCCTTCGCCGGGGCCAGCAGAACGCGTAGCAGACGGCCGTCGAGGAACGTGCCGAGCCGGGTCGGCGCGTCCAGGAAGTCCAGCGCCGACCGGGTCGGCGGGGTGTCGACGACGATCAGATCCCACTCGTCGCTCGCGTCGAGCTGGCCGAGTTTCTCCATCGCCATGTACTCCTGCGTTCCGGCGAAGGAGGACGACAACGTCTGGTAGAAGGGGTTGTCGAGCAGGGCCTGGGCCCGCTCGGGCGAACTGTGCGCCAGGACGATCTCGTCGAACGTCCGTTTCATGTCCAGCATCATCGCGTCGAGCCGCCCACCGGCGGACTCGTCGATGCCGGCGACCTCCCGCGGGGTGTTGTCCAGCGTGGTGAGGCCGAGCGACTGGGCCAGGCGGCGGGCCGGGTCGATGGTGAGCACGACCACGCTGCGCCCACGTTCGGCCGCCCGCAACGCGAGCGCCGCCGCCGTGGTGGTCTTGCCCACCCCGCCGGAGCCGCAGCACACGACGATCCGCTCGGTGTCGAGCATCTCGTCCACCTCGAACAGCGGCACCCCGACCGGTTGTGGACGGATTCGTCGCGCCCGCTCGGTGAGCGCCGGCTCGGTCTCCGTCGCCTCCGTGGCGGTCCTTGCCGCGGTGGGCTTGGCTGCGGTGGGCTTGGCTGCGGTGGGCTTGGCTGCGCTGGGCTTGGCTGCGCTGGGCTTGGCCGCGCTGGGCTTGGCCGCGGGGCCGGGCTTGGCGGTGGCGGGGCCGGGTTTGGCGGTTCGTGGACGGCTGGGGCGACGGGGCTGCGGTTGCTCCGCCGCGGACGATCCCGCGTTGTCGGTCACCGGCTCAGCCCACCATCTGCTGGGCGCGCAGGAGCTCGGCGAACCGGTAGACGGTGCCGAGGTCGACCCCGTCCGCCTCCAGGGGCATCTCGTACACGGGGCGACCGAGCGCGAGGATCTCCGCCCGTTGGGCCGCCTCCAGCGCCACCCGGTCGGCATGCTGGGTGGTCTCCCAGACCAGCGACTCGACCAGCTCGCGGGTCGGTTCCAGGCCGGCTTCCTTGACGGCGGCCACGATCTCCTCCCGGTCGAGTTCGCCGCGGCGGGCCTGCCGGGACTCCCGGGCCTTCAACAACGGCGAACGCGCCATGTTGATGATGATCCCGCCGATCGGCAGCCCGGCCGCGGTGAGTTCGGTGACGCCATCCACGGTCTCCTGGACGGGCATCTCCTCGAGCAGGGTCACCAGGTGCACGGCCGCCCGGTCGGGCCGCAGCACCGCCATCACACTGTCCGCCTGGGCGCGGATCGGCCCCACCTTGGCCAGGCCCGCGACCTCCGCGGTGACCCCGAGGAACCGGGCGATCCGGCCGGTCGGCGGGGCGTCGAGCACGACCGCGTCGTAGGCCAACCCACCGGGACGGGTGCCGTCGGGGCGGTTCACCGCCTCCTTGACCTTGCCGGTGAGCAGGACGTCGCGCACGCCGGGGGCGACCGTGGTGGCGAAGTCGACCGCGCCGAGCCGGCCGAGCACCCGTCCGGCGCTGCGCAGGTTGTAGAACATCTCCAGGTACTCCAGCAGCGCCTCGTCCGCGTCGATCGCGAGGGCGAACACCTCGCCGCCGCCGGGGGCGCTGGCCACCTTGCGTTCCTTGTACGGCAACGGTGGGGTGTCGAACAGCTGCGCGATCTGCTGGCGGCCCTCCACCTCGGTGAGCAGGACCCGCCGCCCGCCGGTGGCCAGGGCGACGGCGAGCGCGCCGGCGACCGTCGTCTTGCCCGTCCCGCCCTTGCCGGTGACGATGTGCAGCCGGCGCTCCCACGGACCGCCCTCGTCGTCCACGAACACCTCGTCGCCTGGGTCGTCGTCGCCCGCGCCACGCCTGCCGCTCACACGCTCGACCGTACCCGGGCCGACGACCACCGCCACGCCAGCCGGGCCGTATCACCCATGCCGGTGTGACCGTCCGTACGCGTGGGCCGAGCCAGCCGAGAGCCGGATGGCGGATGCTCTAGGGTCCGGTGGCATGCAGACGAAGTGGGAGTACTTCACAGCCCCGTTGTTGATCCACAACACCAAGCAGATCCTCGACACGTTCGGTGAGGACGGCTGGGAGCTGGTCCAGGTGATTCCCGCTCCCACCAACCCCGAGGGGCTCGTCGCCTACTTCAAGCGGCCCAGGTCCCAGGGCTAGCGGTGACGACCCCGAGCGAGCGCCTGGCCAGCCTTGGCCTCAGCCTGCCCGCGGTGGCGACCCCGGCCGGCGCGTACGTCCCGGCGGTGCGCGACGGTGATCTCATCTGGAGCGCCGGGCAGCTCCCCCTGGTCGACGGCCGGCTGGTCGAGGCCGGTCTGGTGGGTGCCGAGGTCACCGCGCCGCGCGCCGCCGAGCTCGCGCGGATCGCGGCTCTGCTCGCACTGGCCGCCGTCGCGGCCGAGGCCGGCGGGCTGGACGCCATCCGCCGGATCGTCAAGGTCGTCGGCTTCGTGGCCAGCTCCGCCGGGTTCACCGCCCAACCTGGGGTGGTCAACGGCGCCAGCGAGTTGTTCGTCGAGGTCTTCGGGGATGCCGGTCGGCATGCCCGCTCGGCCGTCGGCGTCGCCGCGTTGCCGCTCGGCGCCCCGGTGGAGATCGAGATCATCGCCCGCGTCTGAGGGCTGACGCACTAACATCAGCGCTGTGTCCCATGGTGTGCCGTCCCATGGTGTGCCGATCAACCGATCGTCGCGGGCGGGTGAGCCCTGCGATGGCCCGGCCCGCGATCGCGTGTCGTCGGCGGTGGGCGCCCCCGGCCGGGGGACCTCCGATGGCGGGGCGTCCGACGGCGGGACGTCCGGTGATCAGGGGTCGGTCGCCGGGGTGCCACGGCAGGTGACACCGCTGGCGGCCGTCCTGCTGGCGCCCAATCCGGGTCCGATGACCCTGGACGGGACCAACACCTGGCTGCTGCGGGCGCCCGGGCACACCGGCGCCGTCGTGGTCGACCCGGGGCCGGACCTGCCCGAACATCTCGACGCGATCGCCGCCGCCGGGCCCATCGCGCTGATTCTGCTCACTCACGGTCACTCTGATCACAGTGCTGGTGCGGCCGCGCTGCACCGGCGTACGGGCGCACCGGTGCGGGCGCTTGATCCCGCGCACCGGCTCGGCGACGAGGGCCTCGCCGCCGGGGACATGGTGGCCCGGCCCGGCTTCGAGCTGCGCGTCCTGCCCACCCCCGGGCACACCGCCGACTCGCTGTCGTTCCTGCTGACCGGTGCGGACACCGACCCGGCGGTGCTCACCGGAGACACGATTCTCGGCCGGGGCAGCACGGTCGTGGCCCATCCGGACGGCCGGCTTGGCGACTACCTCGAGAGCCTGCGGCTGCTGCGGGAGCTCGGCGAGACGACGGTGCTGCCCGGGCACGGCCCGGAACTGCCCGCCGCCGGCGCCGCCGCGCGGCACTACCTGGCCCATCGGCACGCACGCCTCGAGCAGGTCCGGGCGGCGCTGGCCGCGATGGGGGTCGAGCCGGAGCGGGCGGACGCGGCCGAGGTGGTCCGTCGGGTCTACACCGACACCGACCGGGCGTTGTGGCTGGCCGCCGAGTTATCCGTGCGGGCGCAGCTCGCCTACCTTCGGGACCATCCCACTCTCCCCTGAACGGGCCATCGGGATCGAAGCGGCGTCTGGGTCCGCGGCGGGGCAGCTTACCGGCTGACCTGGCGAGGTGCGCCGGGTTGGCCGACCGTCCGCTTCGGGCCCGACGATCCGGTGCCGACGGGGCGGAAATCACCTGCGCGTGGCTGGCCCGCCCGGGCCTCCCGGGGGCACCCCTGGGCGCCCCCGCACCCCCCGGCCGTCCGCCCGACCGGCCCGAACATATGCGACCACAGTCGGGCATCCGACCCCGCGCCGACGGGTAAACGAGACGCAGGCCACTAAACTTGACGCTGGAGGGAGCCGCTCGTGCGCAGGATGACGACGTCACGCGACCGGCCCGGGGCCCGCACCCGGAGCGCGGCGGGCATCGCCCACCTGGCCGTACCCGCCCGGCTCCGGTGCGGTCCGACACCGCGGAAGGTCCGATGATGAAGGTGCCAGCACAGCCGCAGAAGCCCGTGTTCCCACCCACCGGGACGGCGATATGGTGATCTCCGCGCCGCTGACCGGACCGTCGCAGTGCCCACGCTGCGGGTCGGCCGCCGTCCCGGGCGGGCGGTTCTGCTACCACTGCGGGCTCGAGTTCGCCTCGGTCGAGGCGGCGACGCTGGATGTCCCCGAACGCCGCGTGGTCACGGTGCTCTTCGGTGATCTCTCCGATTTCACCAGTTGGGCGGAGGACCGCGACCCCGAGCGGGTCGGTGAGATGACCGACCGGGTCCTCGCCGCGCTCGCCCACGAGATCGACGAGGTCGGCGGTCGGGTCGACAACCTGACCGGGGACGGGATCATGGCCGTCTTCGGCGCGCCGACCGCCCACGAGGATGATCCGGAGCGGGCCGTGCGGGCCGCGGCGGCGATGCAGGAGACCGTCCGCCGACTGGTGCAGGACACCGCCGGTGACAGCGCCGAGGGCCGCCTCGGTCTGCGGGTGGGCATCAACACCGGGGAGGTGCTCGCCGGGGTACAGGCGGCGCTGTCCTACACGGTCATCGGGGACACGGTGAACACCGCCGCCCGGCTGTCCGCCGCGGCCTCGATCGGCACGGTGTACGCCGGGCGGGAGACGGCCAGCGCGACCCGTACCGTGGCCAGCTGGCGTGAGCTGCCCGATCTCGCGCTCAAGGGCAAACGGGAGCCGGTGCCCGCCTACGAGCTGATCAGCCTGCGCCCGTCCAACGTCGAACGTCCGGGTCTCGCCGACGACGCGCCGTTCCTTGGCCGTGACGCCGAGCTCGGCCATCTGCAGGCCCTGTTCGACGAGGTCGTCGCGCGACAGTCGCCGCAGGTGGCGCTGCTGGTCGGCGAGGCCGGCATCGGCAAGACCCGGCTGGCCAGCGAACTGTCCGACCGGGCGGCGGCGACCCCGCGCACGATGGTGCTGTGGGGGCGCACGGTGCGCCACGGGGACGGGCGCGGGCTGGCGCCGCTGGTCGACGTCGTGCGCAACGCCTGCCGCATCACCGACGGTGACTCCCTCGACCGGGTGGCCGACCGGGTGCGTGCGATGGTGGCCGGGCTCGCCCATCCCCTGACCGGTGCCCGGCTGCCCGCCGGCATCGCCGATCGGTTGCTGCTGCTGCTCGGGGTTCCGCTGGACCGCCGCTCCACCGGCGGGCCCGTGGCCACTCCCGGTGACCCGGCGGCCCGCGCCTCGCACGTCGAGGAGGCCGAGGAGCGCACCGTGGAGGCGACGGTGCAGGCCGTCGCGCTGCTGCTCAGCGCCCAGGCGCGCACGGGTCCGGTCCTGGTCGTGATCGACGACCTGGAGTGGGCGACCAGCCAGCTCTCCGACGCGATCAGCCGGCTCGCGTCCCGGCTCGCCGGGCCGGTGCTGCTGGTCCTGGTCGACCGGGCGGGGCCGCGGCTGGCCACCCTGCCGCACGTGCACCGCATCGATCTCGCCCCGTTGGGGGCCGAGGCGTCCGGGCAGTTGCTCACCAACCATCTGGGTGGCCGCACGCTGGAGCCGCGCACCCGAGACGATCTGCTCGCCCGGGTCCACGGCAATCCGTTCTTCCTGGTGGAGCTGCTCAACCTGCTGATCGACCGGCGCCTGCTGCACCCGTCCGAACGCACCGACGATCATGTGCACGCCGAACTCGTCCTGGACGGGGCGTTGGCCGACAGCCCGCTGCCCGCCGGGGTCCAGTCCGTGCTCGCGGCTCGCATCGACGATCTCGACCCGAGCGCCAAGGCGGTGCTGCGGGCGGCGGCGGTGCTCGGGCGGCGGTTCCCCGCCGAGGCGCTGCCGATGGTCGAGGAACGGCCCGCCGACGAGGTGACCCGGGCGCTGGCGGTGTTGACCGAGCGTCAGCTCGTCCGGCCGCCGCGGGCACACGAGGCCCGGTGGCGGTTCGTCCATCCGATGGCCCGCGACGTCGCCTACGCGGGGCTGCCGAAGGTCGAACGAGCCCGCCGGCACGCGACGGCGGCCCGCTGGGGGGTAACCGCGATGATCGGTACCTCCCGGTCGGTGTCGACGTTCGTGGCCAACCACTCGTTGCGGGCGTTCGACCTGGCCGCGTCCATGAGTCTGCCGCCGAGCGATCCGGCCTGGGCCGCGCGGATGTCCGGTTTCCACGCGCATGTCCGGCTCGCCCGTGCGGCGCTCGCCCGCGACGACCACCGGACCGCGGCCGAGCTGCTCGCCAACGCCCGCCGACTGGGCCGTGACCTGGTCGATCAGCGCGAGGACAACACCGTCCGGGTGCTGCACGCCGAGGCGCTCGTCGCGCTGCGTCAGCTCGACGAGGCCGAGCGGACGTTGCGCCCGGCGCTGCGTGCGGTCGCCCCGGCCCGCCGCGCCGCCGCTTTCTCCGTGCTCGGTGAACTACGCCAGAAACAGGGACGGGCGGACGAGGCCGCCCAGTGTCTGCTCACCGCGTTGGAATCGGCCCACGAGGCCGGGGACGAACGGGCCATCGCCGCCGTCCTGCGTCGGCTGGGCATGCTGGAGTACAACGCCGGACGGATCGGGGCCGCCGAGGAGCGTTACCGCGAGGCGCTCGCGATCGCCCAGCGGGTCGACGATCCGCGCGGAGTCGGCTGGGCGTTACAGCATCTGGCCTGGAGTGCCACCACCCGCGGCGACTACCCGCGGGCCGAACGGACACTGCGGGACGCCTCCACCGTCTTCGAACGCCTCGAGGACACCGGCGGTCTGGGCTGGTGCCGCGGCACCGAGGCACTCGTGCTGCTGCTCTCGGGCCAGCTCACCCGGGCCCGCGACCTCGCTCGGGAACTCATCGAACTCGCCGGTTCGGTCGGCGAGCAGTGGGGGATGGCGGTCTGCCTGACGATCGACGGCATCGCCGCCGCCGAACTGGGTGACCTCGCCGTCGCCGAGGCGGACGCGACCCGCGCCGCCGAACTGTTCGAGTCCTGCGCGGACACCTGGGGCTCGATGCTGGTGCTCGTCGCCCGGGGCCTGGCCGCCCGTGGCGCGGGCGAACCGGCCCGTGGGGCGCGCTACCTGGAGCAGGCCTGTGACCAGGCGGCGGAACGCGGCCATGTGGTTGTCGGGGCGCTGGCGCGGGTGCTGCTCGGGCTCACGCTGCTCGACGCCGGAGAGATCGACCGGGCGGCGGAGGCGGCCGAGGCGGCACTGCGCGACCTGGAACATCTCGACCTTCGACCGCACGCACAACTGGGCGCCAAGGTGCTCGTCGCCCAGATCGCGCGGGCACGGGGTCGCCTCGACTCGGCCCGGGACCTGCTCCAGGAGGCGCTGGCCGCCAGCGAGCCGGGGACGTTGCTGTTCCCCCGTCGCCAGGCCTACGCCCACCTGGCCGGCATTTTGCTGGACGCGGGGCAGCCCGAGGCGGGCCTTCAGGTCGCCCGGCGCGCGGTCGCGGTCGACGCCGAGGACGTCCGCGCCCAGGTGCTGGGCTACCGGGCGCTGGGGACCGCGCTGGTCGCCAGCGGCGACCTGGAGGGTGGACGAGCCGCCTACCTGCGCGCCCTGGCCGCGGCCACCGCGACCGACGCGGTCAGCGAGGCACCGCAGACCCGGCGGTTGCTCGCCGGCCTACCTCCGAGTGGTGGCGGCACGGATACGCCACCGTCGACGAACCCGGCGGATGGCGATGACGGCTCCGCCGCCGGCGCCCCGGCACCCGCCGGCAACGCCTCCGGCGACGCGTTCGCCGGCACCCCGGGCTAGGCGCGCTACCCATGAACGTTTCCGGCTGTGGTGCGGTGGGCGCGGGCCCACGGTCCGGGGCCGCGGGCGGCTACCCGTCCCCGGCACCCCAGGCGGCCAGGCCACAGGCCACGGCCAGGCCGGCGACCCGCCCCCGGGCACGGTGGCACGTCGACCGTCCCGGCATGCTCACGTCAACTCCGGCGAGCATGTCGGGACGATGACCGGGCACATCCGCGACAGCGGTCAGCGGGCGCGGCGGGACAACCGTTCACGGTCGAGCAGGACGACGGCACGTGAGTCGAGCCGGAGCCAGCCACGGGTCGCGAAGTCGGCGAGTGCCTTGTTCACGGTCTCCCGGGACGCCCCGACCAGCTGCGCGAGCTCCTCCTGGGTCAGCCCGTGTTCGACGCGGACACCAGCCGCCTCGTTCCCGGGCTGGGCCGGTTCACCGAACCGTTCGGCCAGGTCGAGCAGCGCTTTGGCGACTCGGCCGGGCACGTCGGTGAACACCATGTCGGCCACGCTGTCGTTGGTCCGCCGCAGCCGGCGGGCCAGGACCCGCAACAGCATGGCGCCGGCCTCCGGGCGCGATCGCAACCAGGGCCGTAGCGCGGTGTGTTCCAACGACAGTAGCGACGCATCAGTGACAGCGGTAGCAGTGGCCGTTCGGGGGCCTGGATCGAACAGGGAAAGCTCGCCAAACAGGTCTCCTGGACCCATCACGGACAGCAGGTTCTCCCTGCCGTCCGCGGACTGGCGCCCTATCTTCACTTTTCCGGACAGAACGACAAAGACCCGGTCACCCACGTCTCCCTCACGGAACAGGACATCCCCACGGGTGACGTCCTGCCGATCAAGATGGTCTGACAGGGCTAGTCGATCCTGCTCGGACAGCCCCACGAACAGCGGCACGCGGGCTAGCAGATCCTCCACGGATCTGAGCATGCCAGGACTGAGGTTGGAGGGCACGGGCAGGGACCCCCGCGACCAAAATTAACCGGCGAGGGTGAACGTACTGCGACCACTCGTGTGCTGATCGCGAGAATCCGCACCTGATCAGGCACTGTTGGATGACACGTCCGGGCCGATCGACTGCCCGAGCGGACCGTCACGAGCAGGTCCGCGCCGGTCGGCGCCCGAACGGGCCGGTCCCGTCCGGGCCTATCGTCCCGGTCCGGCCAGGGCCCATGGACCCCCTGTGGCCGTTGGGCCACCCGGTCGACGACCCCCAGCCCGGCGGGCACGGCCCATCGGTGTCAGGCGGGTCGCCCGGTCGCCGGACCCACGGTCGCCCGGGCGAACCCGCCACCTGCGCGGACGTCCGGTCGTCGGCACCAGGCAGGTGCGGACCGGTTCGGGGACGGACAGCGGCGCACATCTCATGCGTCAGCTAGCCCACACCCGATCCGGCACCCCCGACAAAACGGGACAATCTGTGATAGGGCTGACCATCAGAGCGCGCGGTGCTTGCCGGGGGGTGGCCGGCGCAGCCGGCCGCGATACCGCTCGAGTGCGGCGGGCAGACCCTGGTTCATGAGGGTGTCGACCTCCTCCGGTCGGGCGTTGTCGAGGAAGCCCTCGAGCCCTTTGCCGGTGTCGGCGGCGTTCAACGGGCGTTCCACCCGTTCCATCGCCAGCAGCAGCGCGAGCAGCAGGAGTGGAAAGCAGACCGCAGCAATGACAAACATGACTCCCCCATGGTGGCTGACGGACGTGCCCGGGCCAGCAAGGGGGTGGACGTGTCGCGCGTGGCGTGCCGATGGTGTGACGGACTGGTGGGAACCCGGCGATCGTCCGGCGGATCGACGCGCCGGATACGCTGCCAGGCATGCTCGCCACCGTCGACGCCGCGACCGAGACGCCGCTCGCGCGCACTCGGCGGGCACGACGGATCGTGCGACTGCTGGGTGAGATCCATCCCGACGCACGGATCGCGCTGGATTTCGACAACCCGCTCGAGCTCCTGGTCGCCACCGTCCTGTCCGCCCAGTGCACGGACAAGAAGGTCAACGAGGTCACACCCGCGGTGTTCGCGCGCTACCGCGGCGCGGCGGACTACGCCGGCGCCGACCGGGCCGAGCTCGAGGAGCTGCTGCGCCCGACCGGGTTCTTCCGGGCCAAGACGAACTCGCTGATCGGTATCGGCTCGGCGCTCACCGAGCGCTTCGGCGGCGAGGTTCCCCGCTCACTCGCGGAACTGGTCACCCTGCCGGGCGTCGGCCGCAAGACGGCCCACGTGGTGCTCGGGCACGCCTTCGACATCCCGGGCATCACCGTCGACACGCATGTCGGGCGGCTCGCACGCCGGTTCGGTCTGACCGAGCAGGACGATCCCGTCCGGGTCGAGGCCGATCTCGCACCGCTGTTCGAGCGGCGGGACCACACGATCGCCTCCGACCGCATGATCTTTCACGGCCGGCGCTACTGCCACGCCCGCCGGCCGGCCTGTGGGGTGTGCGGGCTCGCCCGGCTGTGCCCGTCGTACGGGACCGGTCCGATCGAGCCGGAGCTCGCCGCCCGGCTGGTGCGCGGCACCCGCGGTGACGTCGAGGCCCTGCGATGACCGCGGAGGCCGACGGGAGCGGGACCAGGACCGAGGGCCAAGAGCGGACCGAGGGCCAGGAGCGGACCGAGGCCGGCGGGGCCGAGGTTCCGGGCTGGCTGCGTGCGCTCGCCGCCGGGGCGGACGAGGCGCTGCGCCGCGGTGAGCTCAGTTGGCGCGAGCAGGAGTCGGCCGGGGCTCGCCCGGCGGCTGTGCTCGTCCTGTTCGGCGAGGGCCCGCAGGGACCCGACGTGCTGCTGATCGAGCGTTCCGCCGGCCTGCGTCGTCACGCCAGCCAGCCGGCCTTCCCCGGCGGTGCGGCGGACGAGACCGACACCAGCCGCGCCGAGACGGCGCTTCGTGAGGCCGCTGAGGAGGTCGGGGTCGAACCGGCGGGTGTGCAGGTGCTCACCACGACCTCGCCGCACTACCTGTGGGCCAGCCACTACCTGGTGTCGATCACCATCGCCTGGTGGCGTACGCCGTGCGAGGTGGCACCGGTCGATCTGGCCGAGACGTCCTTCGTCTCCCGGGTGCCGCTGGCCGAGCTCACCGATCCGGCGAACCGGCTGCACGTGCGCACCCCCAGCGGGCGGACCACCCCCGCGTTTCGGGTCCACGGCCTGCTGGTCTGGGGATTCACCGCGGGCATCCTCGACGTTCTGCTCAGGCTCGGCGGCTTCGAGCGTCCCTGGACGCCCGCCGAGGCCGTCGATCTTCCTTTCCCGCCCCGCGGCCCTGACCCCGCGGATGCCATCGCCACGGCGGAGGCCACCACCGCGGTGGACGCCGACGGGGTCCGACCGGAGAGAGACCCGACGTGACGAAGGTCTGGCGCACGGCGCCGGCACTGCTGACGCTGCTGCTGGTCGCGGCGCTCGGCCTGGCCGGCTGCGGTGGCAAGGGCGGGCCGAGCGCCTCGCAGGGACCGACCCTCGCCGCCCAGCCGGGGCCGGGCGGCGTCCAGGTGTTCGCGGTGTCCGGCCTGCCGTCGATGACCTTCTCGGCCAGCGAGCTGGTGGCGAAGCCCGGGAAGATCAGGGTGGACTTCTCGGTGCCCGCGGGATCGGCGCCGCACAACTTCGTCATCCCGCGCGTCAACGGCGCGTTCACCCGGATCGTGTCGGCCGGAAACTCACAGAGTGTCACCTTCACGGTGACGGAGCCGGGCAGCTATCAGATCGTCTGTACCATCCATGCCAACATGACGGCAACACTGAAGATCACCTGAGCCGGGTCGGGGGAGCCGCGTGCCCAACCTGCTCGACCTTGCCCTGCTGCTGCTCATCGTCCTGTTCGCGATCTCCGGCTACCGGCAGGGCTTTCTGGTCGGTCTGCTGTCGTTCGTCGGCTTCCTCGGCGGCGGCGTACTGGGCACGAAGATCGCGAAACCGTTCACCGAGGCGATCGGCCAGCGCGAGCACGGCGCGCTCATCGGCCTGCTCGTGGTGCTCGGGCTCGCCATGGTCGGGCAGGTCGCCGGCACCGCCCTGGGCGCCGCCGCGCGGGACAGGCTGACCTGGCGTCCCGGTCGAACCGTGGACGCGGCCGCCGGGGCGGTCCTGTCCGGCCTGTCGGTGCTGCTGGTCGCCTGGCTGCTCGCCACCGCCGTCCAGCGCTCGCCGTTCACCTCGCTCGCCCGCTCGGTGCAGGACTCCCGTGTCCTTGCCGCCGTGGACGGCGAGATGCCCGGCGGGGTCCGTCAGACGTTCGCGGACCTGCGCCAGATCGCCGACAGCAAGGGCTTCCCGGAGGTCTTCTCCGGCCTGAGCGGCGAACGGATCATCTCCGCCTCCCCGCCGGACCCGGCGACGACCGCCGCGACCGGTGTGCGCGACGCGGCGGCCAGCATCGTGAAGATCCGCGGGGTGGCCCGGTCCTGCAACGAGCGGGTCGAGGGGTCCGGTTTCGTGTTCGCCCCGCAACGGGTGATGACCAACGCCCATGTGGTCGCCGGTGTGCGCCAACCGACGATCGTGCTCGCCGGCGGTGTGCTTCCCGCCCAGGTCGTCCTGTTCGATCCCGACCGTGACATTGCGGTGCTGAGCGTGCCCGACCTGACCCGTCCACCGTTGCGGTTGCGCACCTCACCGGCGGCCGGCGCGGAGGAACCGGCGGTGATCGCCGGCTACCCCGAGGACGGCCCGTACACCACGGTCGCCGCGCGGGTCCGGGTACACCAGCGGGCCCGGGCGGCGAACATCTACGAGCACGGCTCGGTGGTGCGCGACATCTACTCGGTGCGCGGACAGGTCCTGCCCGGTAACTCCGGCGGTCCGCTGCTGGCGTTGGACGGCTCGGTGCTCGGCGTGGTGTTCGCCGCCGCCATCGGCGACTCCGACACCGGCTACGTGCTCAGCGCCACCGAGGTCGCCTCCGCCGCGACCGCGGGCGGTGTGGCCACCACCCCCGTCAGCACCCAGGGCTGTGCCTGAGCGGCACCTGAGCGGCGTTCAGGCGTCCAGCCAGCGCAACAGCTCGGCGTTGACCGCCGCCGGCGCCTCCTCGTGCGGGAAGTGCCCCACGTCGTCGTACAGCCGCCAGGTGTAGGTGCCGCTGACGTAACGCCCGGAGCCCTGGGCGGTCGTCGGTAGCTGGGCGCGGTCCAGCGCGCCGTGGATCTGCAGGGTGTCGATCCGCGACGAGTGGCGCAGCGCGGCCGTGAACCGGATGCCGTCCGGGCGGAACAGGGAGCGGAACACCCAGCGGTGGTACTCCAGCGCGCTGTGGGCGACCCCGGGGATGCGCATCGCCGAGCGGTAGCGCCGTTCGGCCTCGGCGTCCGGGTAGCCCGGGCCGCCCCAGGTCCGCAGTAGCGTCGCCACGTGGGCGGCGTCGGCGGCGACGAGCATCCGCTCCGGGCGCCAGGGCAGCTGGTAGCCGAACAGGTGCCGGCTGGCCGCGCCCTGCCCACGTGGATCGGCGGCGATCTCGTGCCGCAGCCGCAACGGATGGGCCATCGCCAGCACCGCCAGGCGACGCACCGCGGCGGGATGGCGGGCCGCCAGCGTCCAGCCGAGCAGACCGCCCCAGTCGTGACCGACGACGGCCGCGTCGCGCTCCCCGAGGGCGCGGATCAACCCGGCCACGTCGTCGGCCAGGGTGAACGCGTCATAGCCGCGGGGCGGTTTGTCGCTTGCGCCATAACCGCGCAGATCGGGGGCGACGACCCGGTACCCCGCGTCGGCCAGTGCCACCAGCTGATGCCGCCACGACCACCAGAACTGCGGATATCCGTGCAGGAGCAGGACCAGCGGGCCACGGCCCTGCTCGGCGACATGCAGGCGGGTCCCGTTGGCGGACACGTCACGGTGCTGCCACGGCCCGTCGATCAGGACACTGGCTGGCTCTGGAACGCTGTCCTCCATCGCCTGCCAGGATGGCAGATCGGTGGCCGGGCCCGGACGGCTACCGGCCGTCCAGTACCGCGGGCTGGCCGTGTGTCGGGGACGCCTGAGGGGTCGCCGGGTCGTGCGACCACGAGGCCGTGGCGGGCGCGGGGCCCGCGGGCTTCGGTGCGCCGGTGGGCCGACGCAGAAACGCGATGTCGTCCTTGACGGTCTGGATGGTCCGTTCGGGCGGGGACAGCCGGCGGAATCTGGTCACCGCGAACAACGCGAGGATGCCCGCCACGACCAGGTACAGCAGGGCGGTGATCAGGTAGGACCAGTACCGTTCCAGACCGGCCCAGGTGAACAGCTCACCGAGGAAGATCGTGACGGCGATCAGCGCGCACAGCCCGAGCCCGCCGGCCACCGCCAGGGCGCCGATCCCCAGCGCGGCCGAGGTGGCCTGCCGGGTGAGTTCGGCCTTGGCCAGGTCGATCTCCTGCCGGACGAGCAGTGAGACGTCCCGGGTGGCCAGGGCCACCAGCTCACCCAACGAGGGCTCCCGGCCCTCCCTGGTCCTGCCGGCACTAGTCGACGACACCCCTGGTCCTCCCTCACCTCGGTGTGGCCCGCCACCGCGCCACCCGAACGGCCCGGATGCCACGGCCGACCGGCCCC